>CAZPEY010000001.1:0-51864 GCA_964585665.1 uncultured Polyangiaceae bacterium
CGGAGCGGTAGCGGCGGGCGGCCTTGGCGCGGCAGGCCGCGCGGGCGACGGAGCAGTGGCAACCGGGACGGCAGGCGGCGTGGCAGGCGACGGAGTGGCGGTCGGCGCGACAGCCGGCAGTGGCGTGATCACCGGCGAGCTCGCGGTGGCGGTCGGCTGTGGCGCCGGCGCAGGGGCGGGCGACGGCTCGACGTTCGGCGTGGCCGAGGCGCCAGGAGTTCCGCTCGCCAGCGACGAGGACGGCAGCGTTCCGGTCGGCCGTCGCTGCGCCAGCACCGCCCCGCCCACCGCGGCCACCACCACCCCGCCCAGCGCGACGGCGACCCAGCGCGTCGCTGTCGGCTGGACGCGCTGCGTCCGCCCCGACTCGGTCGGGCCGCTGCGCGCCACGCTCGGGCGCTGCTGCTCCGTCGGTGCGCTGGGTGCTACTCCGACGCGCAGGCGGCCCAGCTCCTCGGCGAACTCCTCCATCGTCTGCGGCCGCCCCTCGGGGGAGGTCGACAGGGCGCGCATGATCAGCGAGCCGAGCTCGGGCAGCACGTCGGGCCGATAGCGCTCGACGGGCGACGGCGTGGTCGACGCCTTCTTGCTGAGGATCTCCATCATGTTGGAGCCCTCGAACGGCGGCTTGCCGGTCAGCATCTCGTAGAGGACGGCACCAACGGCGTAGATGTCGGCGCGCCCGTCCGCTGGCTGCCCGGCGGCCTGCTCGGGCGCCATGTACTCGGGCGTGCCCATCGCCATGTTCGGGTTGGTCAGGCGATGGCGCTCGGTCACCGCGTCGAGGGTCTTGGCGATGCCAAAGTCAAGAACCTTGACGAAATCGGGGCGGCCGTCCCGCTCGGTGAGGAAGACGTTCTCGGGCTTGATGTCCCGATGGATGATGTTGGCGCGGTGAGCAGCCGCCAGCGCCTGACAGACCTGCCGCGCGATCGCCACCGCGCGGCTGACGGGGAGCGGCCCCCCGTCGCGGATCGTGTCGGCGAGGTCGCGCCCTGAGAGGTGCTCCATCACGAAGTACACGGAGCCGTCGATCGTCGTGCCCGAGTCGAAGACGTCGATGATGTGCGGGTGGCCGATGCGCGTCGCGGCGCGCGCCTCGGAGCGGAAGCGCGCCACCACGTCCGCCTGCTTCGAGAACACCGGGTGCAACACCTTGAGCGCGACCCGCCGCCCGATCTCGACGTGCTCGGCCTCGTACACGCGCCCCATTCCACCCTCGCCCATCTGGTGCTTGACGAGGTAACGGCCATCGATGCAGGAGCCGATGATCTCGCCGCCCGCCGGTGGCGCCGACTTGGCCGCGAGGGACACGGTCTCGGGCTTGCTCGAGAGCTGCCCCTGATCGGTCTTGATCGCGCCCGAGCGGTGCGGGAGCTGATCGAGCAGGAGCTGGCGACGCTCGCGCTCCTCCTCGATCTCGGGGCCGAAGAGCTCCTTTAGGAAGCTCATGATGCGATCGTTGTCGGTGGTCGGCGCGGTCTGCGCGAGGAACCCCGAGAGCGCGGCGCGAAAACCCTCGCAGTCTGCGTAGCGCAGCGTGCGATCGCGCTGCAGCGACTTCATCACGATGCTGTCGAGCGCCGGGGGCACGCGCGACGCCAGCTTCGACGGCGGATCGATCTTCGGATCGCGCACCCGCTGGATGACGTTCGGCTCCGACGAGGGAAAGAGCTGTCGCCCGGTGAGCAGCTCCCACAGGATGATCCCGACCGCGTACTGATCGGTGCGCCCGTCGAGCTGCTCGCCGCGCGCCTGCTCGGGGCTCATGTAGCTGACCTTGCCGTAGACGACGCCGGGCGCCGTCTTCTCGGTCTTGAGGGTCGAGCTGGCGAGGCCGAAGTCGGTGAGCTTGACCTCGCCGTGAAACGACAAGAGCACGTTGGGCGGCGAGACGTCGCGGTGCACGAGCCGGATCGAGCCGAAGCCGTGCGCGTGCTGGAGCCCGCGCCCGAGCTCGCGCGCGATGTACACGGCGACATCGACGGGGAAGGCGATGCCGCGACGGGCGCAGCGGTTCCAGACCGCACGCAGATCCTTGCCGTCGACGTAGTCCATCGCGAGGTAGAGCTCCTCGCCCACCAGCCCCTTGGCGGTGCCCGCGTCGAACACCGGCACGAGGTTGCCGTGCGACAGTCGGACGACGACCTTGGCCTCGTCGCGGAACCGCGACAGGTACTCCTTGTCGGCCAGGTGCGGCAGCACCGTCTTGATGACGCAGAGCCGCTCGAGGCCGCGCTCGCCGACGCAGGCCAGGTGCAGCGCGCCCATGCCACCTTGCGCCAGCGGGGCGAGCAGCGTGTAGCGGCCGAATGGGCGCGGATAGACTTCCAGCAAGCGCCGGTAGTTTAGCACCGCCGCGCGAAATGAAAAAAGATGTGCGCGAACCGCGCCGGCGCGGCCGATCAGTTCGACGGTGGGGGCTCGGTGCCGGCGACCCGCCCGATCTCATCGAGCGTGTTGCTCCACGACGAGTCGCAGACCGTGTCGATCACCTGCACCTTGTCGGCCGGCTCGGTCTTGCCGATCTGATCGATGCGCACCGAGGGCAGCGCCGCCTCCTGCTGCCCAACCTGGCAGACCGGCACGCTGCTGAGACCGACCTGGGGATCGTCGGTGATCTGGACCGTACCCGTGTTCGCGGTGATGGCGAAGAAGTCGACGCGAACCTTGCCTTGCGACAGCGCGCGCTTCTGGATGTCGACGTAGAGCTGCGGAGCGCTAGCCAGCTTGGGCGTCGCCTGTCCCGCCGCGGGTCGACAATCGGTGTAGAGGCCCGACTGATCCGTCTTGATCGTCGTCGCGCAGCTCGCGCCCTGCATGAAGCAGCGCACGTCGGACGGCGGCCCGTACGCGGTCTTGGTCTCGTCGAACAGGTCGGAGTTGTCGTCGACCGAGCAATCCTCGGTGTCGCTGACCAGCACGACCATCAGGCGCCCGCCGGCGCGCAGAAAGCCGGGGTTGGTCTTTTCGTCGAGGGCGAGGTACGCGGCGCGCCAGGGCTGCTGGTAGCCGCAGCCTTGGTCGAGTCGCCCGAGGTAGCAGCCGGCGAAGAAGCCGGCGGGATCGCCGAGGAAGTTGCTCGCGGTGTTGAACGAGCCGGCGAGGAAGCGCGGCACCTGCTGCCCGCAGGTCGTCTGCGAGGGGTTCAGCTGTGCTGCGTCGCCGACGGGCGTGCAGCCGTTGACCGCGAACTTGCCCGTGCCGAGATCGGCGGTGACGAAGCCGACGTGCCAGTCGCCGACCTTCTCGGCGAGCCGCTTCCACAGCGCTGGAGCCGCGAGTCGCAAGCGTTCGCGGAGGGTCCGCGTCCCCGGCTCCGAGTTGACGACGAAGAGGATATCGACCGGGCCGAGCTGGCTCGCCAGATCACCTCCCGCCTGGTCGACGGAGCCTTTGGCGTCGGTGGTGCCCCCGTGATCGACGCTGCCTCCATCGAAGTGGAGCGCGCTCTCGGGGTACGGCTGGGTGCGGCAGGCCCCCAGGGCAGCGACGAGGGCGAGCGCCGCGCCCAGGCCAGCGCCGTAGACCGTCGCCGGAGTCGCCCCGCGGCCCGACCGAAAAAAGCGATGTATGCTAACCATGCTCACAACTACCTCTCTGCCCCTGATTTAGCACGACTCTTTGAACTCTCTCTGCCGATTCTGTTACCGTGAGCCGGTGCCGGGAGAACGCGTCCTCGTTATCGACGACAGCCCCACCATCCTGAAGGTCGTGCAGCTCGTGCTCACCAAAGCGGGCTACGAGGTCGCGCTCGCGGCCGACGGAGAGGAGGGCATCGAGCGGGCGCGGGAGCTCCTCCCCGATCTCGTGTTGCTCGACTTCGTGATGCCCAAGCTCAACGGCTACCAGGTGTGCCGGGCCTTCGGCGAGTCCGAGCAGCTCAAGCACGTCCCCGTCGTGCTGATGAGCGCCAAGGGCGATCAGGTCGGTGAGCGCTTCGTCAAGGTGATGGGCATCGTCGACTACATCACCAAGCCGTTCTCGCCCGAGGCGATCACCGCCGTCGTCGAGCACACGCTCACCAAGTACCGCAACAAGCGGAGCTCCACCACCGAGGAGCTCGACGTCTCCGAGATGGTCGAGATGAGCGAGGAGACGCCGCCGACCGGGAGCCTCGTCGGTGGCGACCTCGTGCAGACGCTCGACCTCCTGCCCAAGGGGCGAACCACCGAGCGCCTCCGCGCCGTTCGCAACCCCGATGGGGACGCGACGCCCGTCGGTGGCACCGAGACCGACGGCTCCGGCGAGCCGACCACGCATCGCGGCATGACGCTGCCGGCGCTGTCGGCGATCGATCCCGAGAAGCGGGCGGCGCTCGACGAGGCGCGCGAGGCGATCCTCGCAGCGCTGACCTCGACCGAGCCCGAGCTGGCGGCGCGGCTGCGCGATCGCCTCGATCCAGGCGCGCTCCTACCGATCATCCGCAGCGCGGCCCGCCCATTCGTCGACGACCTCGACGAATCGACCGTGCTGCGCGGCAGCCTCGGGCCGGTGCCGATCGTCGAGGTCCTGTCGCTGCTCGCCTCGCAGCGTCAGTCGGGCCTGCTGCGCGTCTGGAAGAAGGGCGACGGCGAGCAGCCACGCGCCGAGCTCGCCTGGAAGCTGGGCAAGATCGAGTTCGTCGCCGCGGAGAACTTCGGCGAAGGCTTCTTGCTCGGACGCTTTCTCGTCGAGCAGCGCTGCATCGCGGCCGCCGATCTCGATCTCTTCTTGCGCAACCGAGGGCCGTCGAAGAAGCCGATCGGGCAGCAGCTGCAGAAGCTCGGCTACCTGACGCAAGAGGATCTGCGGCGGGCCCTCCATCGCCAGTCGACGGAGCGCATCTACGAGGTGCTGCGCTGGCCAGCCGGGCGCTTCGCCTTCGCCGCCATGCGCGAGCTGCCGCCGCTGGCGCTCGACGCGGCGCTCGGCCTCGAGGTCGACAGCGTCCTGATGGAGGGCGTGCGCCGCATCGACGAGTGGCACCTCATCGAGCGCGAGATCGACGACTTCGACGCCGTCTTCCTGCGCAACGAAGAGGCCGTGCAGAACCTCGGACGCGCCAAGCTGACGCGCGACGAACTCGCGGTGCTCGAGCTGACCAACGGCAAGAACAGCGTCCGCGAGATCATCAAGCAGGCTCGCCTCGGCTCGTTCGAGGTGAGCAAGATGCTCTACCGCCTGCTCAACGTGCGGCTCATCCGTCGCAAGGTCGCACCCGTCGTGGTCTCGTAGTCGCACGCCATGTACGAGCAGATGGTGGTGGCGGTGGGCGGTAAGCGGTGGTCTCTGCCGATGGCCCAGGTGGTCGAGGTCGTCGGGCTCCAGCACACCACCCCGGTGCCGCTCGGCCCCCGCGCGCTGCTCGGCCTCATGCATCTGCGCGGACAGATCATCCTGGTCGTCGATCTGCACGCCGCGCTCCTCGGCGAGGAGCCAGGCGGCGCGACCCTGCCCGATGAGCCGCTGCTCGTCGTGCGCACCGCCGAGACGACGATCGGCCTGCGCGTCGACGAAGTGCTCGGCCCCGGCCATGACGACACCGCCCAGCCGATCGACCTGTCGATCGTCGTGGGGCGACTGCGTGAGGAGTAGGCGAACGTGAGTGAGTCGATCAACTTGCAGGGTCTGCTCGACCTCCTCGCGCGCGGTGATCTGGCCGCCGCGTGGGAGGGCGCGCAGCAGCTCGGGGGAGATCTGAGTCGCACCGTGCGGCGCCAGCTCGAGACCTCGGCGAGGCTGGTGCGGACAGCGCGCAGCGCTGCCGCCGAGAGTCTGCGGCTCGCGCAGATCATCCGTCAGCGCAAGGCGACGCACCTCAACTTGATGAGCGAGAGCGAGCAGGCGATCAGCGCCTCGGTGAGGCGGATGCGCGCGCTCGGCCATCAGTCGCTCGAGGTCCGGCGGCAGGTGGATCTGATCGAGGAGCTGGGGCGCGAGATGGATCGCGCGGCGCTCAACGGCGCGATCGGCGCGGCGCGCATCCCCGACGCGGCGGAGCTCCTGGTGCCAGCGTTCGAGGAGCTCCGCCGCCTGACGGGTCGCGTCGCCGGCCCGCTGCGCGAGCTGTCGCGCTTCGTCGAGGGGCTGCCCGATCTCCTCGGCGTCGCGAGCCGCGAGGTGGAGGCGCTCACGCCGCTGCTCGGCTCCCTCGACGCCTCGACCGACACCGACGACTACGCGATGGCGCTCGTGCGCTCGGCCCAGAGCCTGACCGCTGCCACCGCGGCCTTCCGCATCCCGAGTGAGCTCGGCACCGATGAGACCGCCCAGCTTCGCGAGCGCCTCCAGCGCCAGCGCCAAGCCCTCGACGACGAGCTCGAGCGTCTGACCGCCGCCGATCACAGCGACACGAACCTGGCCCGCCTCGTCGAGCTTCTCGAGCAGGCGCTCAGCGAAGCGCGTCGCAACGAGACATGACCGGGTTCTCGGAAGACGAGCTGTCGACGCTGCGCTCGATCTTCATCGTCGAGGCGCACGAGCACCTCGAGGTGCTCCAGGAGTGCCTCGGCCGACTCCGGATCAGCGCGCAGGACCGCGGCGCCACCGAGGCCCTCAAGCGGGAGCTCCACACCCTCAAGGGCGCGGCCGGATCGGTGGGCTGGAACGATCTCCAAGAGCTGTCGGCGAACATCGAGGATCGCCTCTCGGCCGAACCAGGGCCCGATCCGTCCGCCGAGACGATCTCTTGGATCGCCGCGGCGGTCTCCGATCTCGAGACGCTGCTCGCCGACAAGAAGCGTGGGCCGGCGCGGTCGGCGCGGGATCGGCGCCAGCAGGATCGGCGCGGCACCGACCGCCGACAGGGCAGCTCCGACACGGTCCGCATCGAGATGCGCGACCTGACCGCGATCGTCGACGCCGCTTCGCAGCTCGTCTTCGATCGCAACCGCATCGAGCGTCGACACCAGGAGCTGCTGCGCTCGCTGTACGGTCTCAAGGACCTCGAGCGAATGGTGCGCCGCCTCGGCAGCGATCTCCATCCAATGCGGGATCCGAACGAGCTGACGACGCGGCTGTCCATGCTGCAGAGCGAGCTCGATGACGCGATCTTCATCTTCGGCCACGCCCTCGAGGGGGCCAACGGCGACACCGAGACGCTGCGCCAGACCTCCTCGCGCCTGCAGAAGCTGATCCACGGCGCGCGCTCCGGTCCGATCCAGCCGCTGCTCGACCGCGTCGCCGCGACCGCCGGCGAGATCGGTACGCGGGCCAACCGACCGCTCGAGGTCGAGATCGTCGGCGGCGAGACCGCCATCGACAAGGTCCAACAAGAGCGGCTCTGGCAGCCGCTCCTCCACCTGGTCCGCAACTCGATCGCCCACGGCATCGAGCCGAGCGACGAGCGCGCCATCGCCGGCAAGCCGATGCGCGGCCGGCTCCGCCTGCACGCGAGCAGCGACGCCGAGCACGTCACGGTGCGCATCGAGGACGACGGACGCGGCATCGATCGCGAGCGGGTCGCCGAGCGGCTGCGCCACAAAGGCGTCGCGCTACCCGAGGGAGCGATCGACGACGCGACGCTTTTCGCCGAGCTGCTCGGCTCGGGGGTCTCGACCCAGGCCACCGTCGATGATCTCGCTGGACGAGGGGTCGGGTTGCAGATCGTCCGCGAGGTCTTGGCCGAGCTCGGCGGAACCGTGGCCATCGACTCGACGCCGGGCGTGGGCACCGCCTTCGTGTTGCGCCTGCCGGTCGGCACCGTCGTCAAGGAGGCGCTGCTCTTCAAGGTCGGCGGCCACGTCTACGGCCTACCCGCCGCCGCGGTGCTGCACATCAGTCAGATCGGTCCTGAGCAGATCGAGCGCAACCCCGAGGGAGATCACCTCGATCTCGACGGCGAGCGGGTGCCGCTGCTCCGGCTCGGTGCGCTCTTCGGCATCCCCGCTCCGCCCGCCGATCGCCAGATCCGATCGGCGATCCTGCTGCGCGGGCGGCGCGGATCGTTCGCGCTCACCTGCGACAAGATCATCGGCCCACGCGAGGTCGTGGTGTGCAGCCTGGGGCCGCTCCTCCAGAACCTCTCGCTCTACGCCGGCGCCACGATCTCCGGCGCCGGCAAGGTGCAGCTCCTGCTCAACCTCGACACGCTCGAGAGCTACGCGCTCGGTCGTGCCCCCGGACCGCGACCGCGACGGGCCCACGCCGCGCCACGCCTGCTCGTCGTCGACGACTCGCGAACGGTGCGCGAGGCCGCGCTCGGCATCCTGCAGGCCGCCGGCTTCGTCGTCGAGCTTGCGGTCGACGGGCAGGACGCGCTCGAGTTGCTGCTCGATCGCCCGTTCGATGCCTTGATCACCGATCTGGAGATGCCGCGCCTCGATGGTGGCGATCTCATCGCACGCGTGCGCCGCTCCGCGGGTCTGCGCAGCCTGCCGATCATCGTCATGAGCTCGCGCAGCAGCGAGCGGACGCGCGCCAACCTGCTCGCCGTCGGTGCGACGCGGCTCATCGGCAAGCCGGTGCGCAAGCGTCTGCTGCTCGAAGCGGTGCAGTCGGCGCTGCGCCGCGCGACCGAAGCGCCCGCGCCCTGACCCGCCCCTCGTCAGCGACGAGCGAAGTAGAGCCCACTGACGAGCAGCGCGAAGCCAACGCGGTAGACGACGAACGGGACGAACGACTGGGTCCGCAGCCAGCGCAGCAACAGATCGAGCGCCAGGTAGCCCGAGACGAACGCCGTCACCATCCCCACGACGATCGGCGGCAGCGCCGCTCCCGACGAGAACAGCTTGGGCACCTTGACCGCCGCTGCCCCCGCGGTGATCGGCACCGACAGCAGGAACGAGAACCGCGCCGCGGCGGCGCGATCGAGCTTGAGCAGCCGCCCGGCCGTGATCGTCGAGCCGGATCGCGAGACGCCGGGGACGATGGCGCACCCCTGGGCCAGGCCGATGATCAGCGCGTCCCGCCAGCGCAGCGACTCGAGGTCGCGCAGCTTGCTCGCGAAGTGATCGACGAGGTAGAGGACGATGCCCATCGCCAGCATCGTCGAGGCGATCAACAGCGGGTGGCGAAACGCGGTCTCGGCCTTCTTCTCGAAGGCGAGGCCGAGCACCGCACCGGGCACCGAGCCTGCGACCAGGAACCACGCCATCTTGCGCTCCGGATCGTCGCCGATCCGGCGCTCGACGATGCTGCGCACTCCCGCGACGACGTAGCGGCTCAGGTCCTTCCGGAAGTAGAGGAACACCGCGATCAGCGTGCCGACGTGCAGCGCCACGTCGAAGGCGAGCCCTGGATCCTCCCAGCCGACCAGCCACGGCAGGATGGCCAGGTGCGCCGACGAGGAGATCGGCAGAAACTCTCCCAGACCCTGGACGAGGCCGAGGACGAAGGCAGCGAGCAGCGAGGGTTCCGTCAAGCGGGTGGACTATGGCGAGATTTGGGGAGGAAGGCCAGAGACTGCGCGCGCCTCGAGAGGCGAGCTAGTTCTGCGCCGCGCGAAGCGGGACGACGGCGGGGGCGGACTTGGCGGCCGCGGCCGGCTTGGAAGCGGCAGCGACCGCGACGGGGGCCGGCTTGGCGGCCGGCGAGGCCCGACGCTCGAGCTCGGCGATCGTGTGGATGATCCGGCGATACGCGGTCAGGTTGGTCGAGACCGCGAGCAGGATGAGGACACCCACCACCATCGGGTAGACCGGCAACGCGCCGTGGCCGAGCAGCGCCTCGAAGATCGGCGCCAGCGCCGTCGACACGCCCATGTAGACCAGGCGCTCGGGCCGCTGCATCATGCCGACGTTGACGTCGACGGAGAGCGCCTCGCCGCGGGCGCGGGCGTAGCTGACCATGATCGAGCCGAGCGTCGCCGCGAGCGCCGCGAAGATCACCCAGCTGTCGCGATAGAAGTACGTGTAGCCCGCGAACACCGCCATCTCGGCGTAGCGATCCATGACCGAGTCGAAGAACGCGCCCGAGGCGCTGACCCGGTTGGTGGCGCGCGCGACGCGGCCGTCGAGCAGGTCGAAGACGCCGGTCAGGATGTACAGCCAGCCGCCCCAGGCGAAGTGGCCGGTCGCGATCGCAAAGCCCGACGACGCGGCGATGAGCAGCGACGTGAAGGTCAGCGCGTTGGGCGAGATGCCGAGCTTGATGATGGTCTGCTCGATAGGGCGGATCAGCCACATGAAGTAGTGGCGAAAGTACCGCCCGAGGATCGCCGACGCGTGCCGGCGCTCGACGTCCTTGTCGACGAGCAGCAGGCCCTTGCGCGAGCGAATCGCGAAGTAGGCGAAGGTCACGACGAAGTACGCCACAATCCCGACGGCCGGCCAGAGGGGTGCAAGCTTGAGGAGTAGGTCCATGGGTTTGTGCTCTCTGTCTGATGCGAGGGAAACGGCTTCGCTTCGCTTGGCGAGCAGTTCCTGCAACTTCTGTACATACCTGAGCGTGGATTAACTAGCGAAAATTCCTGCCGTGCGACTTCGCACAGTGTCAGAAGGTGTCAGCTCGTTGACACCCCGCGTCGGTCTGATCACCCCACCGTCAGAAACCGCCCCGTCAGAACGTCAGAAAGGCGCCCGCCACCAGGACCTTGGTCTGGATGCTCACCCAGGGCGCAAAGCTCAGGTTGGGGGCGAAATAGCGCACCAGATCGATGACCGCCGGTGCGGTCAGCATGAGGCCGATCTTCCACGGCTCGACCTGCATCGCGCGCGACATGGTCATCACGTCGCTCGATGGGGGGCCCGCGTTGGCGAAGCCCGAGATCGCGTAGCCGACCGAGAGCAGGATGTCGAACATCAGCACGCCCTTCAAGAACGGGCGTCGCTCGGCGCGCAGCCGCGGGGCGAGGCTCAAGATGAGCTCGGAGGACATCTGCTGGGAGACGAAGCCGGCCGACGCGATCAACCACTCCTCGTCGCGGCTCAGGTTGCAGCAGGCGGTCAGCGAGAAGAACGGAAACGGTCCGAGCTTGACCTTCTCGACGTTGACCTTCTTGCCGAGGAAGAGATCCATCGACAGGTGCGAGACCTCATGGACGACGAAGGCCGTCGCCGCCCCGCCGGCGAACCAGAAGTAGTCCTGCCAGCGACGGAAGCTGGCCTCGGGGGGCAGCTCCGCGCGGGCGCCGCTGGCGAGCAGCACGACGAGAAGCAGGCTGCCGAGTGTGCGCTGCAGCAAAATGGGGGGCCCCGCTCCGTCTGGTCAGTCGGGGATGCAGCTCTTGGCGCTGATCTTGTGACCCTCGACCCAGATGCTGACGGTGCTGCACTTGGTCTTGGTGTTGTTGACGAACGGCGGGCAGTCCTGGTCCTCGGTGCAGGCGCGGAAGCAGGTCCCGTTGTCGCCGCAGAAGCCGCTGCGGCAGGCAAGGCCATCGGTGCACGGCGTCGTCGGGACGCCATTGCCGATCGCGGGCGCGCAGCTCCACGTCACGTCGGTGCCGTCGAGGAAGGGCTGGCACGACAGGTCGAGGCCGATGGTCTCGAGGCACCAGTTCTCGATCGGGCCGGAGCTGCTCTCGCAGGTCGAGCCGGCCAGGCCGGGCGCGGGGTTCGACATTGGCGCGAGGCAGCTCCCGTCCGAGCAGATGCTGCCCTGCGGACAGTAGCGCACGACGACGAACTTGCCCTGCTCGCAGCCGATCACCTTGTTGTCGTTGCAGAAGAGCTGGCCAGGCACGCACTCGGGCGGCACCAGCAGATCGACGACCGGCGGCTTGGCCAGGTCCGGGCTGCCTGGGCCGATCACATTGGCATCGGACACGGCCAGGTCGTTCGCTCCGGTGCCCGCGGCATCGAAGCTGATCGACCGATAGTTGGGGTTGTCGACCGTACAAGCGGCAGCGCCCGCGCAAAGGAGCGCCAATAAGCCAAGGGTGCTTCGCGACATCGACGCCAGTATAGCGCTAGCGCGTCTGGATCGCGACGACCGACACGCCCTGGCCGTTGCGCTCGTCGGAGAAGTCGAGGACGACCTCCTGCCCCTTGCCGTTCTCGAAGCGCATGGCGCGGCTGCCCTGCTGATCGGCGACCTTGCGGAAGGTCGGGTCGTGCTTCCAGCCGTGCTGCGGCATGCGCGCCGAGTAGAACACCTCCGCGGCTTGCGGCGAGCCGGGGCCTGCGTAGACGACGACCTTCTGCGCCTGGCCGAGCTCATCGGCGGAGAAGATGCGCTGCGTGCCCGGGTAGCGCGGCACGTTGTCGAGGTCGGAGCCCTCGGCGTCGTTGCGATCGCGCGGCATCAGCCGATCGAGCGGGAACCGATCGTCGGTCCACACCGTCAGGAAGCGCGTCCCGCCCTCGGGCGTGCGCTCCCAGTAGACGTAGCGCAAGCGACCGATGTCGCCGACGTTGTTCGTCTGCGAGAAGCGCTGGAAGCGCTGGCGCAGCCCGTCGAGGGAGATCGGCCCCCCGAAGTCCATCGCGGCGACGCCGCCGACGTTCTCGTTGCCGAAGGTGAGCTGGTTGAGCCCCGTGACCTCGGGCGGCAGGGCGCCGCGCTTCTTGAGCTGCACGGCGATGTCCTCGAGCCCCGAGTCCTTGGCCGCGTAGCGGTCCTGGTAGAAGCGCTTGACGAACGCGGGTGGGTGGTTGCTGGTGCCGACGGCGGTGTAGAGCTCGACGCCGTTGATCCGGACCTTGCGCGGCGCCTCCGTCGTGCGGTGATCGTCGAGGTACGGCGCCATGCGCATGCCGATCCCCGCCAGCCGCTCCATCACCGTCGCGCGCGCGACGCGGTAGTCGACGTAGAGCAGGATCGCGAGGCACGTCAGGACGTAGACGCCGAGACGCGCCGTCGCTGCGAGATATTTGCCCAGGCTGCGCATGGTCATGTCTTGAAGATCGACTTGACGAAGTCCCACAGCGGCGTGAGCACGTCCTGATCCTTGTCCTTCTTCGGGACCGTCTCGTTGCAGGTGATGTAGATGCTCCCCGACACCGCCTGCGACGCGCCGCCCATCCACCGCGGCGCCAAGGTCGGCTGCGTCACCGTCTGATTGGCGTGGGCATAGATCAGCATCGAGTTCGACGTGCTGCCGGTGTAGGTGGTGGTGATGGTGGCGCCGTCGTCACCGACGGTGCTGGTGTTGGCTGGATCGTTCTCGCCGGTGAAGCCGGCCCACGGCTCCTTGTTGGCGAAGCACGAGCCGTCGTTCGAGTACGCGAGCTTCCACGCCTGGGCCTGGGCGCGCCCGATCGAGTCGAGCTTGCGCGCGTAGGCGGCGCGGAAGTAGTCGACGCCGGCCCAGATGAGCAGCAGCATCGGCAGCATGATCACCACCTCGACCATCACGGCGCCGCGCTGTCTTCGTCGAGCTCGCATGATCCTCGCCTCGCTCTCAGTGCAGCAGGAACTGGTTGGCCAGTCCCGCGCCGATGGTGTTGGATAGGAAGCCGGTCAGCGCGTCGAGGATCTTGTCGGCCGTGCCCGCCGGCGGGCCGCCGTCCGTCGAGGTGCTGCCGCCCGACTCGTTGGTGAAGGTGAAGCGGACGAGCCGCGCCCGCCAGTTCATGTGCCACAGGTCTTCGTGGTGGTTGTGCGCGTAGATCTCGGCCTGCGCCGTCGACAGGAGCTGGTTGAGGGCCGGGTTGCTCCCCTTGTTCGCCGAGGCCACCCCGACGTTGCTGCGGCGCGCGCCCATGTTCGAGTCGGTGAGGATCGAGTAGGCGCGGACCATCCGGTGATCCTTCCAGTTGCTCTTCAGGATGAGGGGCTTCGGCTTGTTCTGGATGTCGGTGCCGACGTCGTACGAGCCCTGCTTCTTGACCAGGCACTCGACCATCGTGAGGTTCGTGTACTCCTTGCCGTCGCCGCAGGTGATCACGATGTTCGGGTTCGTGCACAAGAGCGACGAGAAGCCGTCGATCGCGCAGCCGACGCCGGACGCCACGATGTACGGGTTGCCGTCGCTGTCGCGCGCGATCTGATCGCCGACCCAGTTCGACTTCTCCGAGCCCTCGCACTCGCTACACGAGTAGCGCTTCTCGTAGGTCGTAAAGCTCGTGTTCGAGCTGGCCGAGCCGCCGTCGCCGCACAGCACCCCCTTGAGCGGCTGGAGCAGCGTCGTCACCGCGCCGCCGAGGATGTCGCCGACGAAGCCGGGCAAGCCCGTCGCGTCGATCACCGCCTCGACCATGCGGCCGATGCTCTTGGCCGCCTCGTCGCAGAGCTGGTTCCAGGTGCCGTCCTCGACGGGCAGCGACAGGTCCTCGCCGAGCGGCAGCGGGAAGGCGACCGACACCAGGACGCCGTTCGAGTAGTTCTTCTGATAGTGGCTGTGCGTACCGACGCGGTACGCCTCGACGAGCGACAGCGCCGGGAAGGTCTTGGCGATGCCGCGCTCGACCTTGGCCATGCCGCGCATCACGTCCATCAGGCGTGGCTCGACCTGGTCGAGGATGTTCGTGTACGTGTTGTAGATCGACTGCACGCTCGGCGCGAGCGCGCACAGCGCCGACGTCGCCCCGAAGGTGAACACCGACGCGAAGCAGGCGGCGTAGCACGCCCCAAGCAAGATCATCAGCGCGCCCTTGATGAGGCGGAGCAGCATGATGATCGCCAGCAGGAGCGCCATGATCAGGTTGCAGAAGGCGATGACGTTGAGGCCCTTGGCCTTGATCACGGCGGCGGAGAAGGCCGCGGCGTCCGCCGACGACTGGATGAGCTCTTTTTGGACGACGCGCTGGCCGGTGCCGATGATCGCGTAGATGAGCGCGACCAGCAGCAGCGCCGCGGCGATGTAGAGGATGAGGAACGCGCCCGACTCGTCGCGGTGCAGGCGCGACAGATCCGCCGACAGCCGCTGGTTGGCGCGGCGCCACAGCGATGGCTGGCGCGACGCGTTGTCGATGCCGGGGCTCACGCCAGGGCCGATGCCGGGGCTCCTGCCGTCGCTCATGGCACCCCCTGGTTGACGAGGACGTGCGAGGCGGTGAGGCCGATGTAGTAGCCCGGGATGCCGCCCATCGTCGCGATCGGTCCGAGCGGCGAGGTCGCGATCGCCTCCTTGGTCGAGGCCGGCAGATCGTAGAAGCGCTTGCCCGCGAACCACATCGCGATCGGGATGCGGCACATGAAGAGGAAGGTCACCTTCGCCTTGATCGGCTCGTTCCACGCGAACGAGTGGCGCAGCGCGCCGTCCTCGGCGTGCAGCGTCACGATCGTCGCCATGCGCGCGTAGATGAACTTCCGGAGGGCGCGCTTGATCGCGCCCTCGACGCCGTTGTCGCTGCCGCCCCAGCCGTCCTTCTCGAAGGCGCGTCCCACCGACGACTTGCTGTCCGAGGTGTTGATCGACACCAGCGAGTTCATGATCTGATCTTGGAGGCCGCTGAGCAGATAGCCGGCCGCGCCCTCGGCGATGCCGCCGATGATCGTGCCGATCGTGCCGCCGACCGCCTCCTTGATGGCGTCGCCGATGGTGTCGATCGCCTGCTCTTTGAGGTAGTCGGTGTAGCCCTGCGCGAACTCGTTGGCGACCTGGTCGATGGGCGGTGAGGCCGGGATCATCGCGTACGAGGCGGCGTTGCGGATGGCGCCGAGCTTGCGCGACGACGACAGCGTGGCAGCGAGCTTGTTGGGCGCCTCGCCCATGCTGTTCTCGGGCACGATCACGATCGCCGCCCGCGCCGCGGCGAAGGCCGAGTAGCTGACGAGGATGCGCCCCATCGAGATGAGCGCCATCTGCATGATGCCGAAGAGCACGAGCAGAAACGGCATCAGCACGATGACGAACTCGGTCATCACCGCGCCCGACTCGCCCAGCTCTTCCCGTCGCTGACCGAAGCGGATGACGCCGCGCCCGGTGCGCAGCACGAGCGACACGGCGAGGCGCAGCGCCACGCCGAGCACCGCGCCGCCAGCGACGAGAGGGAGCCAGTGCTGGGAGAGGAAGTCGGAACCGGCGGTGATCGCCCCGAGGCCGAGCGCGATCGCGATCGGCGCCAAGAGGAGCGCGGGCGTCACCAGCCGCTTCATGCGAGCAGCCCTGCGAGGAGTCCGGTTCGAAGATCCCACACGGTCACGAGAGCTCCTAATGCAAGTGCGACTCCAAAACGCAGCTCGTGTTTCAACTCGGGAGGCACCGGTCCTTGGGGCTTCAGCGACGGGATGATCAGCCCGATCAGCATCCGCGCCTGCCGCGCCAGCGACCGCAAGAGCACCCCGTGCCACGCCAGCTGCCCGAACCCGAGGAACGCCCCGAACAGCACCCCGAGCAGCAACGCCTCCGTCGCTGCGACCCCCCCGGCGATCGCGCCGATCGCCCCCATCAGCTTGACGTCACCGCCCCCCATGCCGCCGAGCACCAGCAACAGGAAGGCGGGAAAGAACCCGATCGCAAACCCCGCCAGCGAGCTCCACAACCCCGGCAGTCCGTAGCTAGCCACCTGCACGACGACGCCGAGCACGATGGCCGGATAGGTAACCGCGTTGTAGACGCGCTTTTTCCACAAGTCCGTCGCTGCGCAGACCAGAGCGACCGCGATGAGCAGCCACGTCTGCGCCGGGCCGAGCGGCGCAGCGACCAGAGAAGGCATGTCGCCCCGTCGTCGCTACAGCGGCTTGACCTCGCTGTTGATGGTATCGTTCGACTTGTCCATCTTGTCCTTGACGCGCGTGCCGAGCGTCTTGAACAGCGCGATGCCAGTGATCGCGACGAGCACGAGGATGATGATGTACTCGACGGAGCTGACACCACGGTCTTTGCGCAGACGAGAGAGCGAACGGGTCATGATTCATTTCCTCCAGCCCTACGGGAAGGGCAAGCTGGTGACGAACTCGACGTTGTCGTAGTAGCGCAGAAAGTAGCTGCCGAGCGGTGCCATGGCGATCGCCGCGCCCAGGATGGCGAGCACGAGGATCTCCATGTACTCGACCATCGCCACGCCGCGCTCTTTGCGAAGTCGCTTCATCTGGGGGGCTCGGCGTGATCGTACGCTGTGGAATCGCATCGCTCAAGCAGCTTCACTTCAACCTTGATGCCAAAGCACGCTCCGAGGCTGACCTGATCGGGCGGTGGGGGCTCCAAGGTCATGGCTCCCCAGCTAGCTAGGTGCAGTTGACCCCAGTGGGGCCAGTCGACCTCGGCAGGAGGCTCACTTGCGCGCCTTCTTGCGCTTGGGCAGATCGACCTCGAGGGCGGCCAGGTAGTCGATCGGCTCGGACGCCGGGCGCGTCGACGGCAGCGGCAGGCCGCCGAGCGCGCACACCTCCTTGCCGAGGCGTCGCCCGAGCTCCCCTTCGAGCAGCGCCAGCTCGGCCGCGAGGCGCTCGACGGTGGCGTGCTGGAGGCGACCGCGCCGCACCAGCTCCTGGAGCGAGTTGCGCAGCGCGTCGATGGAGTAGCCGAACCCCTCGGTCATCTCGTGCACGATGCGCAGCAGCGCGGCGGTCTCGAGCTGCCGATCCTCGACGAGCACCAGCGCCGCCTGGAAGTAGTTGAAGATGGGCACGAGGCGCGCGCCGTAGCGATCGAAGCGGGCCGTCGGCGAGCGGCGCTCGAGGTGGATGAAGATGCGCTGCACCGCCTCGGCCGGCTCGAGCGCGGCGACCAGCGCGCGCGTCCGCGCCACGTCGTCCGGATAGCAGCCCGCACCGTCGAGGATCTGGTCGAGGAGCGCCGCCGAGACCCGTCCCGCGAGCAGATCGCCGTAGAGCGAATAGATGAAGCCATCCGCCTCGGCGTCGTCGCCAAAGCAGGTCTCCTGCGTCTCGACCGGCAAGCCGGCCCGCCCGGTCAGCAGCGCCGGCAGCTTGTACCCGACCTGCTCGCGGAGCGCGCGGAAGCGGCCGGTCAGCAGGTTGCGCAGGTTCGGCTTCAAGATGAACTCATCGAACTCGACCCCATCGAGAGCCAGCTTCTGCGTCAGCACCTTGCGCATCTGGCGCGGCGAGCCGGAGATGAAGGACAGGCGCGTCTCGCCGCGACGTCGCAGCTCCTTGAGGAGCTGGGCGGCCCCCGGGACGGCGCGCTTGTTCTCGGCCGACTCGAACGCGGTGCGGAGGAGCTGGCGCAGCGAGTCGAAGTCCGTGCGCAGGTAGGTCTTGTCGAGATCCCAGCGATAGACGTGCTGCGGGCGCGACGCCGGCTCGGTCATGGCGTGGGCTTTGGCGCCTCGGTGCCGGGCGCGGCCACCGCCTCGGCGCGGCGCTGCTCGAAGGTCGCCAGCGCGTGCTCGATCTCGCCGGGCAGGTTGGCGAGCGCAGCCTTGGCGGCGACGCGGATCGCGTTCTTGATGGCGCGCGTGTGCGAGCGGCCGTGCGCCTTGATGAAGACGCGATCGAGTCCGAGGAAGGGCGCGCCGCCGTACTGCTCCCAGTCGGTGACCTCCTTGAGCCGCGAGATGCCACCCGACAGCATGTAGAGGCCAGCGCGCCAGACGAGCCGCTCCTTGTACGCGTAGTGGGCCAGGCGCACGACGGTCTCGCTGACGCCCTCCAACATCTTGAGGACGACGTTGCCGACGAAGCCCGAGCAGACGATCACGTCGGCGGTGCCGCGCGGGATGTCGACGCCCTCGACGTTGCCGACGAAGTTGAGTTCGGTCTTGTCGCGCAGCAGCTGATGGGCGAGCACGACCTCGGCGGGCCCCTTTCCCGCCTCGGATCCGTTCGACAGCAGCGCGACGCGCGGCCGCGGGTTCTTCGAGATGCGCGCCGCGTAGGCCGCGCCCATCAGCGCGAAGCTGACCAGATCGTCGGCGGAGACCTCGAGCGTCGCGCCCACGTCGAGCAGCAGCGAGAAGGGATCGTCCTTCTCGCCGCGCCGCAGCTCGGTGGGGTAGACGGCCGCGAGGGCCGCTCGTCGAACCCCGGGGATCCGCCGCCACGAGCGCACGCACGCCAGCACGCTGGCGCCGGTGTTCCCCGCCGAGACGAGCGCCTCGGCGTCGCCGCGCGCGACGAGCTGCGCCGCGACCGCGATCGAGCAGTCGGGCTTCTCTTCGAGCGCGAGCTGCGGCTTGTCATCCATCGTGACGTGCTGGCTGGTGTGGTGGACGAAGATCCGCTCGGCGTCGTGGCGCAGGCCGCGCAGCTTGTCGCTGATCCGCACCGCGTCACCGACGAGCAGGATCTGCAGGTGGGGAACCTCGAGCGTGAGCTGCGCGGCCGCCTCGACGACGGCGTCGGGCGCGTTGTCACCACCCATCGCGTCGACCGCGATCGTGATCGAGCGATCCATCGGGCCTGGTTTTACCACGAGATGCGGTCGCGAAGCGATCGTCCGTGGCGGGCCGGGCCATGCCCTGGCGCGGCGACGATTGTCGAGGTCGGCCAGGTCGCGCTATAGACGGGGCTTCGTGACGACGGAGAACCGCAGCGGGGGCAGCGCGACGTCGAGCCGAGACCGATGGCTGGTCGGGCTCGCGCTCGGGATCCTGCTCGCGGTGCAGCTCGTGCCCATCTTCCTCGCGGGGACCCCGTCGCTGCCGCTGCCCCTGCGCCACGCTCCAAGCGAGGCCGCCGAGCTGCGCCTCTGGCTCGACGCGGCGAGCACGCCCGCGGCGCCCGACGCCTACGAGACGACCCTGCTGCCGCTGCCGGGGTGGCTGCACCTCGTCGTCGCTGGTGCGCTCGGGAGGCTGCTGAACGCCGCGCTCGTCGCGCGGCTGCTGCTCGGGCTGGCGCTGGGCGGCGCGACGCTCGGCGCCTGGCGCTTCGGCGCGCGCGCCGGGCGCCCCTTGGCGGCGCTCGTCGGCGCCGCAGCAGCCGGCAGCACCGCGGTGCTCGCCTATGGACCGACGGCCCACCTGCTCTCGCTCGCGCCGTTCTGGTGGGGGGCCGTCGAGATCGTCAAGCTACTTGACGATCGAGACGACGCGGCGCCGCGGCGGACGCGGGGGCGACTGGCGATCGCGGCGCTGCTGTGCGCGGCGCTGTCGGCCGCCTCGTTCGCGGTCCTGTGCGTCGGCGCGCTGCCGTTCTGGCGCCGGGATCGGCGGATCCTGATCGAGCTGACGCCGTCGCTGCTCCTGCTCTTCAGCGGAGCGCTGGCCGCCAGCGGCCACTACGAGCTCGTCCCGCCCGGCGATCCGTGGCAGGCGGGGTGGGCCGGCGTCTGGCCGATCGTCCGCGATCTCCCCGCAGAGCTCTACGGCGCGCTGCCCAGCTCCGCCGCGCGACTGCTCAGCGCAGCGCTGGCGCTCGCGCTCGTCACGAGCGCGCTGCTCCGTCGCCGGGTGGCCCCGAACGGGCCCGCGAAGAGCTCCGCCATGACGGTCGCTCCCTGGCTGTTTGGCGGCGCGCTGTTCCTCTTCTTCTACCTGCCACGCAGCCTCGTCCTGCCCGTCGCTGCCGAGGCAGTGGGCCTGCGACTCGTCGTGCTGTGGTTGCCGCTCGGCTTCGTCCTCGTCGGCGAGCTGCCCGGGGCGCGCGCGCTCGCGCTCCTGCCCGCTGCGGTCGCGGCGATCGTCGCGCCCCTGACGCTGCGTGCCCAGCTCGCCAGCCAGCGGCCGCTCGCTCCCTACCTGCTCACGACGCGCACCGCGGCGGGCGGCCTCGTCTGTGTGCTCGGCGGCCCGCGGCGACGCGCCGATCAGAGCCCGATCTCCGTCGACGGGAGGAGCGAGACCGGCGCGCTGTGGGCGCTCGCGCTGCGCGGCGGCGCGCTGCCGCTGGCACCGTACTTTCCGAGCGCGCTGGCGGTGCGCCCCAAGACGCCGCCGACGCTGCCGAGCTACGTCGATCTGGTGACCCAGGGCCTGGCCGCCGGCAGCGAGTGCACCGACTACCTCGTCCATCAGCCGCCGCCGATCCTCGAGCGTGACCCCACCATCGAGCGCCGCGACGAGCGCGCCGATTGGGTGCACTACCACCGCAACCATCCGCGCCCGGAGACACCATGACGCGCGCGCGGGGAGCCTTCGCGCTCGTCTGGATCGCGCTCTGCGTCGCGCTCGTCGCGCCGCTCTTCGTGGCGCGCACGCTCCCGATCCTCGACTTGCCCAACCACCTGGCGCTCGTGCGCGGCTGGCTGAGCTACCACGACCCGTCCTACCAGATCGCCGAGCACTACCAGCTCAGCGTCCGACCGGTGCCCTACCTCCTCTTCTACGCGGTGTGCCGTGGCCTCGCGGCGTGGCTCGACCTCGAGCTCGCCGGCAAGCTGGCGCTGGCGATCTATCTGCTCGCCTTCGTCCATGGCGCGCTGGCCATCGCCATCGCGTCGCGGCGCAGCCCGTGGCTCGCGCTCGCCGCCTTCCCGCTCGCCTATGGACCGGCCTACGCGTTCGGCTTCGTCAACTATCTGTACGGGGCGGCGCTGCTCCTGTTCGCGATCGCCGCGGCGCTGCAGGCCGAGCGCGCCGCGACGCTGCGCGCCCGCCTCGGTTGGCTCGCGCTGACCTCGCTGCTGGCGATCCTCGTGCTCGCCAGCCATGTGCTCGCCTGGGGCTACCTCGGGCTCGGCCTCTTCGGCCTGGTCGGCGTGGCGATCGCTGAGGCGCGCCGCGCCGGTCGCCTCCAGGCTCGTGATCTGGCCCGTCGGCTACCCGCGCTGCTCGCGCCGCTGCTGGCGACGGTGCCATCGCTGTTGCTGTTCGTCTGGAGCGTCGTCGTCGAGCGCCGTGACAAGGCCTACTTCAAGGAGGGCGGGCAGACGCGCCTCTACTATCGACCGCTCTTCGATCTGCTCAACGATCTGCCACGCTGGATCTTGGAGGTCGTCCCCGGTCCCGTCGATCGGGTGGCGCTCCTGCTCCTGGTGCTCGGTGCGCTCGCCTGCTTCGCCTGGCCGGCAGCGACGAGCGAGCGCGAGGTCGACGAGGATCGCGCCGCGATCGCGCGGCTGCGGGGCATCGCGGCAGCGTGGGCGCTCGCCTACCTGGTCCTGCCCGAGAGCGCCTACGCCCCGACGCGAATCATGTTCATCTCGCATCGTCTGCCGATGCTCTTCTCGCTGCTGGTGCTGCTCGCGGCACCGCGCCCTCGCCACGTCGGGTTGCTCGCCCCGTCGTTGGTCGCGGCGCTGCTGCTGCCACCACTGCTCGTCGATCACTACCGCGACTTCTCACGACGCCAGGAGCCGTTCTTCTCGCTCGTGGAGCAGATCCCCAGAGGAGCGCCGACGCTGGTGGTGCCGCGACGCCTCCTCGGGCCGTCCCCGGGTCTGCTCACGCCCGACGATCGCGCCGCGAGTGTGCCGGTCTACTGGCACTTCACCTCCTGGCCGATGGCGCTGCGCGGCGGCGTCTCGCCGCACCTGTTCGATCAAGGCATCCCAGTCCGCCCGCGCCGTGTCCTGTGGGCGCAACCGGAGAGCAAGCAGCAGCGCGTCGATCTGCGACCCGCCGGGATCTACGAGTACTTCTTGCTCTACGAGCCGTCCGATCCGATCACGATCCTCGTCGACAAGGTCGCCTCCGCCGGCAACTGGACGCTCTACCGTCGAAGGCCGACGCCATGATCGAGCTGCACCGCAGCAACTCGCTGACACCGCTCCTCGAGGCGCTGGCCAGCACGATCGCCGTCGAGCCGCCCGCCCCCCTCGAGCCCGAGACGATCGTCGTCGACTCCCCGCTGCACGCGCGCTGGCTGTCCGAGCAACTCGCGCTGCGCTTCGGCGTCTGGGCGAATCCGTCGTTTCCGTTCCTGCGCGCCTTCCTGCAGCAGCTGACCGACGAGGTGGTCGGCCCGGCGCCGCACGACGGCTACGGCCCGGTGGAGCTGCCTTGGCACCTCGCCAGCGAGCTCGCCGACGAGCTCGATCAGCCCACCGGCAGCGACCCGCTCTTCGCGCCCGTCCGCAGCTACCTCGGCGCGCCGCGCAACCAGCTGCGCCTCCTCGAGCTCTGCCACCAGCTGGCGGCGGCCTTCGATCGCTACTTCGTGTATCGCCCGCAGTGGCTCCTCGCCTGGCAGCGCGGCCAGCAGGGCGAGGACTGGCAGGCTCGACTCGGCGCGCGCCTGATCGCGAAGCTCGGCCCCCACCACCTGCCGGCGCGCCTCACCGAGCTGGTCAAGAAGCTTGACCAGCGCGATCGCCGAGCGCTGCTGCCCAGGCGCCTGCACCTGTTCGGGATCACCCACCTGCCGCCGTTGTTGCTGTCGACGCTCGCGGCTCTGGCGCGCCACGTCGAGGTCCACCTCTACGTCGTGACGCCGACGACGGAGTTCCTCGGCGAGCTCGATCGCCGCGATCGCGACGCACCGCCGGTCCTCGCCGCCAGCGCGCGCCGTTTCTCCGACATGCAGCAGCAGCTCGAGGGTCTCGGCGCCTACCGGGAGGCCGCCCGCGCGCTCTTCCTCGAGCCGTCACACGCGACGCTGCTGGGACGACTCCGCTCGTCTCTCCTGACGCTGCAGGCGCCCGACCCGACACCGCTCGGCGTCCGCCCCGATCCCTCGATCGAGCTGCACGCCTGTCACAGCCCGCTCCGCGAGGTCGAGGTCGCCGTCGATCGCTTGCTCGACGCCTTCGCCGACGCGTCCCGCGGCCTCTCCGTGTCCGAAGTCGCGATCGTCACCCCGGATCTGGCGCGCTACGCACCGCTCTGCGCCGCGGTGCTCGCCGAGGCGGGCGTGCCATTTCGCATCGCTGGCCACTCTGCACAACCGCTCTCGGCGACGGCGAGCGCCTTCACGCAGCTCCTCGAGCTACGCGGCGCCCGCCTCAGCCGCGAGGAGCTGCTGACCCTGTTCGACGCCGAGCCGGTGCAGCGCAAGCTGGCGCTCCAGGGCCGCGACCGCCTGCGCATCGAGCGCTGGCTCGACGAGACCTACGTCCGCTGGGGCATCGACGTCGCGCACCGTCAGCGCCACGGGTCGGCGCGAGGTCGCGAGGGGACCTGGCGCTTTGGGCTGGCTCGCCTGCTGTGGGGCGTCGTCGCCGACCGACCGCTGGAGGCGCTCCCACCGCTCCCGCTCGAGAGCATGTCCGTCGCCGACGCCGACCTCGTCGGACGGGTCCTCGACTACCTGGGCCGTCTGTTCGAGTTCCTCGAGGCGTTCACCGAGGAGCGCACCGCCGCCGACTGGCTGCTGATCCTCGCCGATGGGGTCCGTGATCTGCTCGCCGATCTGCCGAGCGAGCCGACGGCGCGCTTCGAGCTCGAGCAGGCGCTGCGCCAGCGCGCGCAGCAGCTGGCGTCGATCGCGGCTCGCTGGCGACTCCCGGCCGCGGCCTGCCAGACGCTGCTCGCCGAGATCCTGAGCCAAGGTGGACTCGGGCTCCCCGACTCGGGCGCGCTGCTCGTGACGGATCTGCAGTCCTTCGGCGCGCTGCCGCGCCAGATGATCCTCGGGCTCGGCTTCGGCGACGCCGACTTCCCGCGGCCCGAGGCGCGGGCGCCGTTCGATCGGATGGCCGAACAGCCGCTCCGCGGCGATCCGAGCCGCCGCAACGACGACCGCGCGCGCTTCGTGCAGCTCCTGCTCGCCGCCGAGCAGCGCCTGATCCTGACCTACACGGGCTTCTCCCAGCAGGACGATGCGCGGCTCGCGCCGTCGATCGTCATCGAGGAGCTGCGCGAGTCGCTGGCGCGCTGCACGAGCGACGAGGTGCGTGCATCGATCGAGGTCGCCCATCCGCTCCAGCCGTTCTCGCCGCGCAACTTCGCCGCCGGCGACGACTCGCGCCGACGGAGCTACCACAGCGCCTTCGCCGCGGCAGCGCAGCCGCCGGCGCGCGGCGCACCGTTCTTCGCCGCACCGCTCGACGCCCCGCCCCGCCTCGAGCTCACGACCGTCGAGCTCGCCGAGCTCCTCGACCACCCAATCGCCCAGCTGTGCCGCCGCCGGCTCGGCCTCCATCTGCGACGCGAGGAAGGGGCCGCGCCCGACGTTGCGTCGCTGTGGCTCGACAACCTCGAGGGCTACACCCTCGAGGACACGCTGCTCGACCTGCTGCTCGAGGGCGCCTCGCCCGAGGAGGCGACCGCGCGGCTCCATCGCAGCGGGCTGCTCGCGCACGACACGCTTGGGGAGAGCGAGCTCGGGCGCCGCCAGCCGGCGGTGATCGCGCTCGCGACCGAGCTCCGCGAGCACCGCCAGCGAGCGACGGCGCGCCGCCACAACGTCGAGGTCGGCGGCGATTCGCCGATCCTCCTCGTCGATCAGATCGTCACGTGGGACGAGCCGAGCCGCGGCGCCGAGAGCGGGACCTCCGTCCTGCGCCACCGCGTCGGCAACGTGCGTGGCAAGGATCTCCTGCAGCTCTGGATCGAGCACCTCTGCGTCCTCTGCGATCCGCAGCGACGGCGGGCGCCGAGCCGCTTCGTGACGTCTCGCCAGCGCGCCGTGCTGGCGCCGCTGTCCGCCGAAGCGGCGCAGCGCGGTCTGCGCGAGCTCCTCGAGCTAGCGGTGCTGGCGCTGCGCCAGCCGCTGCGCCTCCTGCCAGGCGCCTCGCTCGCCTATCAGGAGGAGGCCCGCGCTGGCAATCCGGCGGGAGGCTACAAGAGCGCGTGCACCGAGCTCGACCGCCGCGCCGATGCGTATCGGTCGCTCTTCTTCGGGGAAGAGCGCCGCCCCTGGGAACCACCGCCCCTCGTCGCCAGCCTCGATCGCGAGCCGAGCTGGGAAGAGCTGGCGGCCAGGCTCTACGAGCCGATCCTCGCGGCCCGGGTGGCGCCGTGAACGCGTTTGCCCTGTCTCTCGACGGCGGCCTGCTCGAGGCGAGCGCGGGCACCGGCAAGACGTTCACGCTCGCGACGCTCTATCTGCGGCTGCTCTTCGAGCGTCGGCTCCCGGTCGAGTCGATCCTCGTCGTCACGTTCACCGTCGCCGCGACGGCCGAGCTGCGTAGCAAGCTGCGCGCCCGCCTCCGCCTCGTCGAGCGCGCGCTGCGCGGCGAGGCGCTCGCCCCCGAAGATCGCGGCGCCGTCGAGCCACACCTGCTGCCCGAGGCGCAGCGCGGCTGGCAGCTCGACTGCGTCGAGACGGCGTTGCAGAGCTTCGACGGCGCGCCGATCCTCACCATCCACGGCTTCTGCAATCGGTTGCTCGGCGAACTCGCGTTCGAGAGTGGCAGCGATCTCGGCATGGAGCTGTCCAACGTGTCCGGCACCCTGCTCGCCGATCACGTCGCCGAGACGCTCACCAACGAGCTCGGTCAGCTCTCCGTCGAGGAAGTCGACGCCCTACGCGGCGAGCTCGTCGATCTCGACGGCGAGGTGAAGATCCTGCGCACCTGCCTCGAGCAGTCGAGCGCGGTCCTGGTGCCTGCGGCCGTGCCACGCCCATCGCTGGCCGCGGTGCTGGCGCGCTGGCAGGCGGCCGCCGCGCGCCTCCGCGAGACGCTGCGCAGCGACCGTGCGACTTTCGAGGCGCGGCTCGACGGCGCCAAGCTGAAGCTCAGGAAGGAGGTGACCGCCCGTCGCCTGGACGCGCTCGCCGCGATCCCCGTCGAGGGGCGGCTCGACAAGGCGCAGCTCGAGGCGCTGACGGCCCTCGGGGAGCGCACCTACGCGGTCAAGGACCACCCTGTGGCACAGGCGATCGACGAGGCGATCGACGCCAGGGCGGCGGTCGCAAGCGGGCTCGACGCCATGCTGCTCTATCTGCGGCGCCGCCTCGTGGACACCGCCCACGCCCGCGTCGCCGCGTGGCGCGAGGCGCACCGGGTCCGCGACTTTCAGTCGCTGATTGAGGACGTCGCGCGCGCCCTTCGGGGTCCCTGCCGTGACCAACTCCTCGCCGCCGCGCAGGCCCGCTATCGCGCGGCGCTCATCGACGAGTTTCAAGACACCGACCCGCTGCAGTTCGAGATCTTCGACGCGCTCTTCGGGGCGTCGCGCTTGCCCCTGTTCTTGATCGGCGATCCCAAGCAGGCGATCTACGGCTTTCGCGGCGCGGATCTGCACGCCTACCTGGCGGTCGCGCGGCAAGCGGCCAACGCCGCGTCGCTCGACGTCAACTATCGCTCGACGCCGGCGCTGCTGCGCGCGCTCAACGGCCTGTACACCTCGCACCGCCGCCCCTTCGGCCACGACGAGATTCGCTACACCCCCGTCCAGGCGGGCGTCTTGGCGGCGCCGGTCACCGCGCCGCGGCCAGGGCTGCGGGTGCTGTGGATCGATCCCGACGGCAAGCAGGCGACCCAGCAGGAGCTCCTCGACGCGCTGGCGGACGATGTCGTCCGTGGCCTCGCGGCCTCCCCGACGGGGCGCGCCAGCGAGGTCGCCATCTTGTGCCGGAGCGGCAGGCAGCTCGACCTGGTGGCCGAGGCGCTCGGTCGCCGCGGGGTGCCGACCGTCATCTACACCGACACCGACGTCTTCGACACCTCGGATGCGGCGCCGTTCGCACGGTTGGTGCGCGCGCTCGCCGAGCCGCGCAACGCCAGCGCCGTCGCGTCAGCGCTCGTGACCGCCGCGATCGGCGTCTCCGCGCAGGGCCTCGTCGAGCTCCAGGCCGACGAGCGGAGCTGGGAGCAGCACAGCGAGCGGTTCGCCGCGTGCCACGAGCGCTGGCGGCAGCATGGCTTCCTCGCCGCCTTCCGCGCCCTCCTCCACGACTACGGCTGCACGGCGCGGCTCCTGGCACTCCCCGACGGCGAGCGTCGCATGACCAACCTGCTGCACCTGGCGGAGCTCTCCCACCGAGCGACCTACGAGGAGCGGCTCACGCCGGCGCAGCTGGGCGGCTGGCTCGAGCGCCAGATCGCGACGCCTCCCGTCGATCTCGAGACGCGCGAGCGGCGCCAGCTCCGCCTCGAGACCGATGAGGCCGCGGTGCGACTGACGACCATCCATCGCAGCAAGGGCCTCGAATACCCGATCGTCTACGTGCCCTTCGCGGGTGACGAGCTACGCAAGCCTGGCTCCTTCGGCAAGCCCGCCTGCCCGACGCGCTTCCACGATCCGGATTCGCAGCGCCTGACGCTGGCGCTCGATGCGCGCCACCTGTCGCTCGCCCACGAGGAGGAGCGCCAGGAGGAGCTGCGCCTGCTCTACGTCGCGCTGACGCGCGCCAAGCACACGTTGCACGTCGTCGTCGCGCCCAGCCGGGGCCTGCCGCGCTCGATCCTCGGCATGTGGCTGTTCGGGCACCGCAGCGGCGCGCTCGGCGACGACCCGTGGGCGGCGCTCGAGAGCGAGCTCGGCTCACTCGGCCCCGAGGCGTTGTACGGGCGCCTCGCCGATCGCCTCCGGCCGCTCGGCGAGGACGCGTGGCTCGAGCGGTCGGGCGCCCTCCCTGCTCCGACCGGGCTCGCGCCGTCGGTCCCCGCCCGCGGCGAGGCGCCCGTCGTCCCGCCGCGCCCGATCGTCCCGCGCGCGTTTCGCTCGCACAGCTTCACGTCGATCGTCCGCGAGCGCGACGCCGACGACATGGTCAAGGATCTCGACTTTTCAGTCGAAGCGGCGCCCGCCGAGGAGGCGCTGCCAAGGCGGGGGCAGACGCTGGCGCTGTTCGCGAGCGATGACCCGGTCGGCCTGGCGCGCTTCCCGCGCGGCAGCGAAGCAGGCAAGCTGCTGCACCGCCTGCTCGAGCGAGCGCTGCTGCCGAGCGCTCCACCGCTCGACGCGACGACGATCACAGCGGAGCTCGCGGGCGCCGGGGTCACCCCGGAGGCGCACGGCGCCGCCGTGCAGCAGCTCCTCACCGACCTGCCCGCGATCACGCTCCCGCCGCTCATCGCCAACGCGCCGCCGCCGCGCCCGTTCGCCGGCCCCAAGCGTCAGCTCCGCCCCGAGCTCGAGTTCACCCTCCCCGCGGCCCGCGACCTCTCGCTGCATCGACTGCTCGAGGTGATGGAGCGCCACCCCGACGGCCTCGTCAGCCCGGACTACGCGCAGAGCCTCCGCCACCGCAGCGAGCTCGGGCTGCACGGCTTCCTGCGTGGCTTCGTCGATCTCGTCTTCGTCTCCGACGGCCGCTACTACGTGGTCGACTACAAGTCGAACTTCCTCGGCCGCGACTTTGGCGACTACCACCGACAGCGCCTGCTCCAGCCGATGATCGATCACCACTACGGGCTGCAGTCGCTGCTCTACTCGCTGGCGCTCCATCGGCACCTGGCAGCGACGCTGCGCGGCTATGACCCTGGGATCCACTGGGGCGGGGTCTATTACCTGTTCCTGCGCGGCCTCTCGCCGTTTCGCGGCCCCGACCACGGGGTGTTCGGCTATCGCCCCACGCCCGAGCTGCTGCGCGACCTCGACCTCCTGCTGCGGGGTCAACCCTCTTGACGATCCTGGCGCGACTCGAGGAGGGCCGACTGCTGGCGCCGATCGATCGGCTGCTGGCCGAGGCGGCGCAGCGTGACGGCGGGGCCGACGACGCGGTCGCGGCGGCGCTGGCGTGGGCGTCGGCGAGCGCGCGCGCCGGGCATGTCTGCGTCGACCTCGCCACGCCACCGCTCGCTCTCGAGAGGGACGGGAGCGAGGGATCCAGCCTCGCCTGGCCGACCCTCGACGAGTGGCGGGCCCGCCTCGGCGCGAGCCGGCTCGTCTCCGACGGCACGCAGCCGACCCCGCTGGTGCTGCGGCGCGACGGTCGGCTGTACCTGCAGCGGCTCTGGCAGCAAGAGACCGAGGTCGCCGAGCGCATCGCCGCGCTCGCCAGCGTGCGGCCAGCGCGACCGCCGCTCCCGCAGGATCGCCTGCAAGCCTACTTCCCCGAGGACGCCCTCGATCAGCGGCGCGCCGCCGAGGTCGCGCACCAGACCTCGCTGACCCTGCTGTGCGGTGGGCCCGGCACGGGCAAGACGACGACGGTCTGCCGCTTGATCGCCCTGCAGATCGAGGCGGCGCTCCTCGCCCACCAGCGACCGCCGCGTGTTCGTCTCCTCGCACCGACGGGAAAGGCGGCCGCGCGGCTCGCCGAGTCGGTGACGCGCAGCCGCGCGTCGCAGCTCATCCCCGACGACGTGCGACGCTACATTCCAACCGAAGCGCAGACCCTGCATCGCGCGCTCGGCCTCCGCGGCGACGGCTCCCCGCCACGCTTCGGTTCCGAGCGGCCCCTGCCCGTCGATCTGCTGATCGTCGACGAGGCGTCCATGATCGACCTCGAGGCGATGGCGCTCGTCCTGCGCGCGCTGCCCGATGGCGCCCAGCTCGTCCTGCTCGGCGATCGCCACCAGCTGGCGTCCGTCGAGGCCGGCGCGGTCCTCGCGGAGCTCAGCCAGGCGCCGGGCCTCTCCCACTGCCTCGTCGAGCTGACCCACAGCCGCCGCTTCGATCCCGAAGGCGCGATCGCCCGGCTGGCACGCGCCATCGTAGCGGGTGACGCGACGGGTGCGCTCGAGGTGCTGCGCTCGTCGAGCCAGGCGCAGCTCGAGCGGCCGCGCCGCGGCAAGCAGAGCGACCTCCTCGAACAGGCGACCGCGGGCTACCGTCGCGCGCTCGCCGCGAGCACGCCCACAGACGCGCTCGTGGCGCTGGGAGACTTCCGAGTCTTGTGCGCGCACCGTCGGGGCAGCCGTGGCGCCACCGGACTGAACCGCCGCATCGAGCGCGCCCTGCTCGCAGAGGGGCGAGTCCGTCAGGTGGGCGACGTCGTGATCGGCCGCCCGATCCTCGTGACCAGCAACGACTACACCCTCGACCTGCACAACGGTGACGTCGGCATCCTCTGGCAGCGCAGCGATGGCACGCGCGCCTGCTTCTCCTCCGACGACGGGGCCCGCCTGCGCGAGCTGGCGCCGTCCCGCCTGCCGCCGCACGAGCCGGTCTACGCGATGACGGTGCACAAGAGTCAGGGCTCCGAGTGGAAGCGCATCGTCGTCGTGCTGCCCGAGGATCCCTCGCCGGTGTTGACCCGCGAGCTCCTCTACACGGCGGTGACGCGCGCCGGTGAGCAGCTCTCCATCGTCGGCAGCGCAGCGCTGGTGACGCGCGCCATCGAGACGCCGACCCGCCGGCTCTCTTCGCTCGGCGAGCGCATCGGGGGGATCAGGTCAGCTTGATCGAGAGCCCACGCGGGCGGCGCAGCAGCGCCCCCCAGGTCTTGGGCGGCACGAACGTCCCCGTCGGTGTCGGACCGTCGATGCGCAGATCGAGGCGCGCGCGATCGCTCGACGGCAAGAGCGGCCGGCCGCGATGCTGGAGCGCGCGGCCGACCATCGGCACGCTCTCCTCCGAGTAGCCCATGGCCCGCGTCGCCACCAGGTCGACGAGCACCGGATCGGCGCCGCCGATCATCACCCCCTCGTGGCGAGGCGTCGAGGCGAGCGGCCCCTCGCCCTCTCCGGCGATGATGCCGTCGACGAGCGCGAGGTAGCGCCGCTGCGGGCGATCGCTCATCAAGCCATCGCGATCGGCGTAGAAGAGCACCTGGTTGAGATCGAGCACGGTGCGCCAGATCGTGTCGTTGCCGTCCCAGCTCCCCTCCATGATGAAGCCGTGCAGGTAGCCGTTCTGGCTCCGCCCATCCGAGAGCTTGGGCGCGCGCGCGATGAGCGAGTGATCGAACGGCAGCGGCAGGCGCTGGAGCTGGTTCTCGATGCGCACCCCGAGCGGCGGCGCGAACGGATACTCGTCACCGTCCTCATCGGGGCTGCCAGCGGTGAAGTGCGGCAGCCAGTACTTCTCGTTCGACAGGCCGATGCACGACTTCAGCGCCAGCGTCACTCCCGACTTCTTGTGCGTCTTCAGCTTCGGGATGTTGATGACGACGTCGGCGGTGAGCACCGTGTTCGGGATCGAGTACTCGTGGCGTCCCTCGGTGTGGTGCGGCACCGGTGTCGAGCGGTGCGATCGATGGAAGCAGAAGCGCGGTCCGCGCCGCGCCACCTCGGCGAAGAACGAGCGCTCGCGCAGATCGACGACGGTGTAGCCGAGCGGATCGCCGGGCAGCTTCTGGCGCTGCAGCAGGCCGAGGTTGAGCGAGCGCCCGCCCCGCTTGACGTCGTCGAGCAGCATGCGCGGCACGACTCGAAAATAGCGAAGGTCAAGTAGATTGACCTTCTGTCCGCGCGCCGCGTACCACGCGAGCAGCTCATTGACGCCGAGTCCCTCGGTGACGTAGTCGAGGTCGCACCCCTCGACCGGCGTGTCGACGATGGTCACCGTGCCGCGCGGACCTGCGGCACGCAGCGCGTAGTCGAGGATCGGCCGCAGCACCGAGCCGTGCGTCGACGAGCACGCGAGCTTCTCGCCGCGCAGCTGCTCCTCGAAGTTCTTCGACGTGACGAAGTTCGGCTTGACGATCACCCGATCGCCGGGCGCGATCAGATCGCCGAGCGGGTTCCACTCGGGTGTGCCGCGACGGCCCGCGTCGAGGCCGAGTTCCGCGAGCACCGCCTCGACCATCGCGTAGACGGGGTTGGGCGGATCGAACGGCGCGCGCCACTCATACGTGGTGCCCGGTCGAGCGACGAGCGCTACGCGCTGCTCTTCCATGAACGAGATCAGCTCGCCTTGTCTTTGAGCGTCTGGAAGTCGACGCCGAGCCGCGACACGGTCGCGAGCCGCTTGCCGGTTCGCACCATCTCGATGTTCTCCTCGAAGCGCACCTCGATCCGCATGTCGCTGCCGAGGAACTTCTTGAGCATGCCGAGCAGCTCGTCGAGCGTCTCGTCGCTGTAGCGCGGCCCCTTGACGAGGCGCAGGATGATCGCGCCCCGCTCCTCCTGCACGACCTGGAACTGCCGCACCGCGTGATCGTAGTCCTTGAAGATGTGCGCGAAGAACGTCCCGGGTACGTACTGTCCGCGGCTCCCGAGGATGATCGACTGCACGCGTCCCTGGATCGGCCCGAGGCGGGGCAGGCCGCGTCCACAGGAGCAGCGCTTGGTCTGATCCATCGCCTCGGCAAGATCCCCGATCCGGTACCGGAGGAACGGCAGGCAGAAGTTGTTGAGGTCGGTGATCACGACCTCCCCGACCTCACCCGGTGCGGCGGGCTTGCCGTCCTTGAGCACCTCGACGATGTAGCCCTCCCCGACGACGTGGTGCCCTTCGTGGGCCTCGCACTCGTAGGCGATGCCCGAGAACTCGCGCGAGCCGTACTTGTCGAACACCTTGCAGCCGAACGCCTCCTCGATGATCTTGCGGCTCGCCTCGGGCAGGCTCTGCGCCGACGAGATGATCCCCTTGGGGCGGACGTTGAGGCGACCGAACTCCTTGAGGTAGCGCGCCAGGAAGTTGAACGACTCGGCGTAGCCATCCATCAGCACCGGCTGGAACGACTCGATCTGTCGGACGAAGTCGCGCAGGTTCTCATCGGACATCTCGTACGCCGGGATGAACTTGCGCCGGGACAAGATCGCATCGGCGACCTCCCGCACCACCTGCGTCGCGCTCATGCCGAGCGTCTGGTGCCACAGGCGGAGCTGGCGATCGCCGAAGCGCCACCCGGTCCACTCCATGGCGCGCAGCGTCGCCGCCCAGCGGAACTCGAGCTGGGAGCGATCGACGTAGCAGACGAACGGCTCGCCCGTCGATCCCGACGTCGAGATCTTGAGGATCTCGTCCTTGTCGTGGTTGTCGCTCATGATGTCGAAGTAGAGGTGCTTGCGCACGTCGTCCTTCGTCAGGAAGGGCAGCTTCTGCAGGTCGTCGAGCGTCTTGACGTCGTCGGGGTGCACGCCCGCCTGCTTCATGCGCTCGCGATAGAACGGCACGTGGCGATAGGCGTGGTGGACGAGCCGCCGCAACTTCTGCTCCTGCAGCTCGCGCATCTTCTCCGGCGACAGCCACTGCGACTCGCGCAGCTCGGCGAGCTGGGTGCCAACCTCCTTGGTCATCATCCAGTGCGTCGCCTCGAACAAGGACAGGTAGCCGTTCCAGTGGAGGCGACGCCACAGCGGCTCGTGCTCCTTGGGAACGAGCGGCGGGTTGCGATCGAGGTAGTTGCGCAGGATCGACGGAGAGGTCGGCTTGAGGCGGTACTCCGAGAAGGCGCGCGCGATGTCGACGAACGACTTGGCGATGACCTTGACGGGCGCGTTCGCGAGGAACGACTGGCCCGCTCGTCGCGGTTCGAACAGCGTCTCGACCTGCTTGTACGTGTAGCCCTTGGCGTGCGCCGCCACCATGATGAACGACTGCCAGTAGGAGTAGTTGCCCCGGTAGGTGAGTAGATCCTCGAGGATCTCGCGCTCGCAGACGAGGAAGCCCGACTTGTTGTCGGTCAGCGACATGCCAAACGCGGTGTTGAGCATGGTGTTGAGGACGCGCGAGTAGTAGTAGCGCGGGTCCTTGGCGCGCCCGACCGGGCTGCGCCACCCTTGCACGATATCGACACCGCTGTCGGCGAGCTCGCGGCGCAGCCGCAGCAGATCTTCCGGCTGATACTGCAGATCAGCGTCGAGGATCGAGACCAGCCGGCCGCGCGCGACCGACACGCCGGTCTTCCACGCCGCTGCGATGCCGCGGTTCTGCGGATGGCGGCGACCAACGACGAACAGGTGGCTGCGGCGCTGCTCCTCGATGACCTCCCAGGTGCGATCGGACGAGCCATCGTCGACGAGGACGAGCTCGCCAGCGAAGCCGCCCCGCTGAAAGACGGCGCCAACGCGCTCGACCAGCTCGGGGATGTTGGCCTCTTCGTTGAGGCACGGAACGATGACTGTCAGCTCCATGGATCCGTGTATGTTGGATCAAGCAGCGGGGCGAATCAACGAGGCTTGGACGAGGACTTGCTCTTGGTGGGCTTGCTGGATCGGACCGGCGCGGGGTGCTTGGCCGCCTTGGTCTGCGCTGCCGGCGCGGTCGTCGCGGACGTGGGGGACGACTCGCTCGGCGCGGCGTCGGAGAGGAGCGGGCGCCGCGGCGCCTCGCCGAGCTTGAGGTAGAGCGACGCCATGTCGAACTCGAAGAAGCCCATCATCTCGCTGCGCACCACCTCCTGCCAGAGCCGCTTGGCGTCCTCGAGCTGGCCGGCGGCGTTCTTCTGCATCGCGCGATAGAAGGCGAGCTCGACGCGGCGCCCCGGCGTGTTGGCTCGCTCGGCCAGCGCCGCCTCGGTCTGCCGGCCCGTCACCCAGCGCGCAAGGTCATCGAACCAGCGCGTCCCATCGGCGGCGTTCAGGTACGACAGCGCCAGCGGATCGGGCGGCTGATCGGCGCGTCGCAGCAGATCGAGGATCCACAGCGAGCAGTAGACCTTGAGGTAGTCGTTGACCTCCTCGCGGCCAAGCGCGCGGTGGTAGGCGTCGAGGGCTTGCTCGAGCTCGCCGCGCGGCACGAAGAACGCGATGAGCTCGGCGTACGTGCCACCGCGATCGGGCATCACATCGATCGCCTTGGCGAACGAGTCGAGCGAGGCGCGCCGATCGCCGAGCTGGTAGAGCAGCTTGCCCTTCTCGGTGAGCGCCTCGACGACGAACTCGCTCTTCAGGTTGTTGGCGAGCAGCACGTCCCAGTCGGCCACCGCCGACTTGCGCGTCGCCTCGGCGGTGCGATCGCCCGACTGCTCCTGCGCGTCCGCGAACAGCCGCCGCGAGCGGGCCCGCCAGTAGAGGCGCTCGAGCGCCTCCAGCGGCGGCTCATTGGCGACTCGCTCGAGCACGGCGAGCGCCTGCTTCGACTGCCCGCGCTTGAGGTGCAGCGTACCGAGGAGCTCGAGCGCCGGCGGCGTCGGCTGCACCCCGATCGATCGCTCGAGCATCCGCGCCGCATCGTCGCCCCGCCCGGCGTTGTAGTAGCCGCGTCCGACCTCGTAGAGCACGCCGCCGAGCGCCCCGACCATGGGCTTCTCGCCGAACTGGCTCTTGGCCGCGGTGAAGAACTTCTCGACCTTGGCGAGCTCGCGCTCGAGCGCCGGGACATCGACGTTCTCGTCGGAGGAGAGCAGATACAGCCGCGCCTGGTAGACGCGAGCCAATGGCTGCCAGACCTCCAGCTTGGCCGGTGACTGCGCGATGACCTCTTCGAAGCGCCGCATCGCCAGCACGATGCGCTCCTCGGCGAAGGCCCGCTCCCCGGTGCACAGCTTGAGCTCGCTCGACTTGGGAAAGCGCCGCTCTCCCTCGAGGCAGACGCGCAGCGGCAGATCGCGATCGTTCTCGCTCTGCTGCGCGACGTAGGACGCCAGGGCGATGAAGTCACGCGGCTGCGCCGTCGGAGCGACCGCGGCGTCGACGAGCTTGAGCAGCTCCTCTTCGTCCCCCGACGGCTTGCCGAAGCTGCGTAGCTGCTTGCCTGCCTGCTCGAGCTGACCGATGCGCAGGTAGAGCCGCGCCGCGCTGATCGCGTGCGACATGCGGGCCGCCTGCAAGAGGCCGCGCAGCTCGCTCGGGTTCGATGTCGCGCGGAGCCGTCGCTTCGGCAGCGTCGCCACCGGTCCCAGATCGGCGTAGAGGCCGATCAGCCGCTCGAGGACGAAGGGGGCAGGAAAGATCCGCGCCGTGGTCTCGAGCGCCTCGGCGAGCCGCTCGCGCCCCTCTCCCTCCTTCAGCCACTGATCCATCGCCTTGTACCGCGCCAGCGCCTGCGCGTCGCCCGCCGTCGCCTGAACCGCCTGCGCCAGCACCGTCTCCTCGATCGCGCCGCGCCGCGAGAAGCGCAGCTCGATCTTGCCCGCGAGCGCGACGAGCTCGCTCGGCAGCTTCTCGCGCACGAGCTCGCGGGGCTGCAGCAGCGTCAGCGCGCCACGCAGCGCCTCGATCGCGTCCTCGTCACGCCCGAGCTCGAGGGCCCGCCGGATGCGACCGAGCTGAAACTGCAGCAGGCCACCGAAGATCTCGCGGCGCTGCGGCTCGTCGCCGACCAGCGCATCGAGCTCGTTCTTCCAGATGACGTACTCCTCCTCGCTCTTGACCGCGCGCACCGCAGCGACAGGGGCCGGCTTGGCGGCGGCGGCCGGGGCGGGCGCCGGCTGCGGTGCCGTCGCGCAGGCGCCGGCACCGAGACCGAACCCCAGACCAGAGATCAACAAGGCAGAGACGGAGGAGCGAAGCATCGGCGAAATATACAGCCCGCGTCGAAGGTGTGCTACCGATAGGGGCGGATGACTCAGACGGTGGTGCAGAAATACGGCGGCTCGTCGGTGAGCACCCCAGAGAAGCTCGGGCTCGTCGCCGATCGAGTCGCGGCACGGCAGCGCAGCGGCGCGCGTCTCTGCGTCGTCGTCTCCGCGATGGGCAAGACCACCGACGAGCTCATCGCGCTCGCCCGGCGGGTCGCGCACAACCCGCCGCGTCGCGAGCTCGACATGCTGGTCTCGACCGGCGAGCGCATCTCGATGGCGCTGCTCGCCATGGCGCTCGCCGAGCGTGGCTGCGACGCGATCAGCTTCACCGGCTCGCAGTCCGGCATCATGACCAACGATCGCCACTCGGGCGCGCGCATCATCGAGGTGCGCCCGATCCGCATCGAGGACGAGCTCGAGCGCGGTCGCATCGTCATCGTCGCCGGCTTCCAGGGCATGAGCTACCGTCGAGAGATCACGACGCTCGGCCGCGGCGGCTCGGACACGACCGCGGTCGCGCTCGCCGCGGCGCTCGGTGCCGACTGCGAGATCTACTCGGACGTCGACGGGGTCTACAGCGCCGACCCGCGCCTGGTGCCGGACGCGCACCACCTGCCCGAGGTCGGCTACGAGACGATGCAGGAGCTCGCCGAGCACGGCGCCAAGGTGCTCAACGCACAGGCGGTCGAGTTCGCGCGCCAGAAAGGGATCACCATCCACGCGCGACAGACGCACGGCAGCGATCGCCAGACCCGCATCGTCGCCGGCGGGCCCGCGGCCGACCGCGCGCTCGCGGTGGCGAGCATCGCGCACCTCGTCGAGGTGCAGAGCGCGCGCGACGATCGCCGGGCGCTCGATCGCCTGATCGCGGCCCGCGCCCGCCTCCTCGGAGCCACGCCCGGCTGCGTCCGCCTGGTCAAGGACGATCTGCCCGACTGGGCGCAGATCGCCGAGGAGCTCCTGCACCTCGGCGCGACGATCTCCGAGCGCGGGCTGGTGTCCCTCGTGGGTCCCGGCGTCGGTGCCGAGCCGCAGAACCTCGCGGACGCGATCACCGCGGCCAGCGCGCACTCGGTGGTGCTCGACTACACCGCGACGCCCCTGCGCCTCTCGCTGCTCGTCGATCCCACCGCCGTGCCGAAGGTCACGGCGGCGCTGCACGCCCGCTTCTGCGAGCGCGCAGCGTGAGCGCTGAGGCGGTCCGCGCCGCGCTCTGCCTCTGCGGGGGCGGCATCACCGGCGCGCTCTACGAGCTCGGCGCCATCGCGGCGCTCGATCAGCTCTTCGATCGGCGCACCGACACGCCCTTCTCCATGAACGACTTCGACGTCTATGTCGGCACATCGGCGGGCGCCTTCCTCGCCACCGTGCTCGCCAGCGGCATCCGCGCGCCCCGCATGCTGCGCTCGGTGCTCGACGACGACCCTAGCTTCTTTCCGCTGCGTCGCACCGACGTCTACCGCTCCGATCTGCGTCAGCTCCTCGGCGTCGCCAAGGACGTCGTCGGCTTCGCCATGGGCCTGCTGTGGAACGCCGGCAAGGGCACGCTACAGATCTCGGACATCATCACCCAGCTCTCCGACCTGCTGCCCGCCGGCATCTTCTCGCTCCGCCACTACGAGCAGTTCCTGACGAACTTTCTCGTGCATCACGGGCTGCCCCAGAGCTTCGCCAACCTGCAGCGGGAGCTCTACATCACCGCCAACGATCTCGACTCCGGCCACCGCGCCATCTTCGGCAAGGGCGCGCTGGCATCGGCACCGATCGCCAAGGCGATCTGCGCCTCGTCGGCGATCCCGCTGTTCTTCGAGCCCGTACGCTGGGACGGCCGCGACTACATCGACGGCGCCGTTGGCAAGGTCGCGCACGCCGACATCGCGCTCGAGCGCGGCTGTCGCCTGCTCGTCGTCGTCAACCCGCTCGTCCCGTATCGCAACGAGCCGTATCGCGAGGATCTGCCGACGATGCTCTTTGGCGCGCGCCACATCCGCCACAAGGGCATGCTCGCCGTCTACCAGCAGGCCGCCAAGATGTCGACGCGCACCAAGCTCCACCAGGGCCTGCGCCGCTATCGCTCCGCCTATCCCGACGCCGACCTCCTGCTCCTCGAGCCGTCCGAGGAGGACGGCGACATGTTCATGCACAACCCCATGAGCATGGAGTATCGACGCCAGCTCGTGCGCTACGGCTACGAGTCGGCGCGCCGCACCCTGATCGCCGACGGCGATCGCTGGCGCTCCGCCTTCTTGCGCCGCGGCATCGACGTCGATCCCGAGCGCATCCGGCCGTTCCGCGAGGCGATGCGATGAAGATCTTCGGCCACCGTGGGGCAAGCGCTCACCTGGCAGAGAACACGCTGCCCGCCTTCGTCCGCGCCGTGGCCGACGGAGCGGATGGCATCGAGCTCGATGTCATGCCGTGCGCTAGCGGCGAGATCATCGTCTGCCACGATGAGACCCTCGACCGCCTCGCCGGGCGCCCGGAGGCGCCGCGCCGGCTCCGCTGGGAGCAGCTCCGCACGGTCAAGATTCTTGACCAAGCGCCCATCCCGCTGCTCGTCGACGTGCTCGAGGAGCTCGGCACCAAGACGCAGCTCAACATCGAGCTCAAGACCCACCCGAGCGCGCTGCGCCGCCTGATCGATCACTCGCTCGCCGACGAGGTCGCCGCGCTGCTCAAGGCGATGGGCCTGCAGGCGAGCTGCGTCGTCTCGTCGTTCGATCCGCTGCTGCTGCGGCGCTTCGCAGCGCGCGCGCCGGAGGTCGAGACCGGTCTGCTCCTCTCGGCCGAGTCCTCGAGGCCGCTGCGCGAAGGTTGGGCGCTGGCCGCCATGCCACGCGCCGCGGTCCACCCGCAGGCGCCGCTCGTGACACCTCTTCGCCTCGCCCGCTGGCACGCGCAGCGAAGGCGCGTTCGCGTCTGGACCGTCGATCATCCCGCCGAGCTACGCTGGCTGGCAGCGCTCGGCGTCGACGCCGTGATCACCAACGACCCGGGCGCCGCCCGGGCCGCGCTCATCGAGAAAGTCGCTACTGGGCTGGGGGGCAGCCCGGCCGCTCCAGGAGCTTGACCGTCTTGGAGGCGCGATCCTGCGTAAACACCGCCTCGCCCGTCTGGGGAGTGGTCTGCGAGAACGTCAGCACCCCGCCGAGCAGCGCCATCGCCCCGCTCTCCGGGTAGCAGCGAGAGAAGCCCTGCTTGACCCCCGCCACCGCCATGATCAAGCCGTCGATCGTCGCGTTGCCGGTCAGCTCGGCGGCCTGCGCCGCCACGCCGGCGTTGAGCGTCGGCATGTACGTGATCACTGGATCGGTGGGTCGATCGGCGCGCCCGGACTCGAGGGTCACCGCGAAGGTGTAGTCGTTGCCCAGCTCGGTGAAGACGTCGAGGGTCCCCTTGAGCGGCAGGGCGTCCACGACGAGGTCGAGCGTGCAGGCGATCTGGAGGTACGGATCGGGCCCCTTCTTGACCGTGCACGACAGCGTGCCCGCCGCCTTCATCCCGGCCGAGGCGAGCGTGCACCCCCCCGTCGGCAGCGTCAGGGTCGCGGTCGCGCCGGTGCCTCCAATCATCGCACAGGAGCCGGTCTCTGACAGGAAGCGCCCGCGGATCGACTGCGCGATCGTCTCGTAGGGCGCGATCACCGAGATCGTCGACGGGCCGTAGAGGACCGTGGTCAGCGCCATCGTGCGGTTGACCGCGCGCACCCCTTCGCCGGCGCGCAGGATCGCTTCGGCGATTGGATCGCCTCCGCCCCCACACCCAGCGATCAGCGCGAGACAGACGAGCCAGCGACGCATTGGGGGCTACTTGGGTTTGGCCGGCGACGCGGCCTCGGCGGGCTTGGCCGCTGCTGGCTGCGGGACGGTCTCGTTGGGCGGCGGCGGCGCCTTCTGCGATCCGCCCGCGCCCTCGCCCGGCTCGTCGGGTACGCGATCCCAGCGATCGACCTGGCCCGAGCCGGTCGTGTCGTAGCCGATGCGATCGAGGCGCCCGCCCTCGTAGTACTCCCAGACGTCGACCTTGCCGTTGCGCTTCGACGAGCGCTCGACGCGCACGACGCGCCCGCCCTCGTAGAACTTCCACATGTCGACCTTGCCGTCGAAGTTGGTGTCGTACTCTTCGCGCACCACCTTGCCGTTCTGGCGATAGGCGGTCATGTCGATCTTGCCGTCGAAGTCGAGGTCTATCTCCTCGAGCGTGATGTTGCCGTTGTTGTCGTAGTAGGTCCAGATGTCGCGCTTGCCGTCCTGGTTGAGATCGGCCTCGCGGCAGACGAGTACATCGACCTTGGCGCCGTTCTCGACGATCGACGCCAGGTACTTGCGGACGTCGGCCTTGCCGTCGCGGTTGAGATCGGTGTCGATCACCTTCTTGCCCGACGAATCGCAGCGGCTCTTGTCGACCGCGGGCGCAGGCGTCGGATCGGCCCCCTTGGCCTCTTCCGTCTTCACGTCGGCGGCGGACTTGACCTCGGTCTTGGTCTCCGACTTCGACGTCGAGCAGGCCAGGGCCGGCAGGGTCAGCGACAGGAGCAGCGAACGAACCAAAGAGGTACGCATAGTTTCGAGAGATTAGCCCGATTGGTCGCCCGTGCAAAGCAAACAAGGTCCGGCCCGCGCCAATTTGACCACATACGTATGGTCACGTATCCTCATGAAGAAATGAGCCGCAAGAAGATCTCCACGACCGTCTACATCACGCCCGAGCAGGACGAGCTGCTCAAGACGCTGCACGAGAAGACCAAGGTGCCCGTCGCCGAGTACATCCGTCAGGGGATCGATCTCGTCCTCGCCAAGTACGGCGAGGTCCTGCCCGGCCAGCGCTCCCTCTTCGGCGGCTGAGGCCGTCGCGCCCGCCTGGCGTGCCGACGCCGCACTTTCCGCCCCATCCCCGCCCGAATCGGGTAGTGTCCGCGCGAAAATCCGATGTCCGACGTCCCGACCGCACAGATTCGTAATTTTTCCATCATCGCCCACATCGATCACGGCAAGTCGACGCTCGCCGATCGCATCCTCGAAGCCACGGGGGCGCTCACGCAGCGCGAGATGAAGGAGCAGTTCCTCGACAAGATGGATCTCGAGCGCGAGCGCGGGATCACCATCAAGGCGCAGTCGGTGCGGCTCGACTACACCGCCAACGATGGCAAGCAGTACCTGTTCAACCTCATCGACACGCCCGGTCACGTCGACTTCGGCTACGAGGTGTCCCGCGCGCTCGGCGCCTGCGAGGGCGCGCTCCTCGTCGTCGACGCGGCCCAAGGGGTCGAGGCGCAGACGCTCGCCAACGTCTACCTCGCGCTCGACAACAACCTCGAGATCGTGCCGGTCCTCAACAAGATCGATCTGCCGTCGGCGGATCCGGAGGGCGTCAAGCAGCAGATCGAGGACGTCATCGGCCTCGACGCGTCGGGCGCGATCCCGGCGTCGGCCAAGACCGGCCTCGGCATCCGCGAGATCCTCGAGGCGGCGATCGAGCGCATCCCGCCGCCGACGGGCGATCCGGCGGCGCCGCTGCAAGCGTTGATCTTCGACAGCTGGTACGACTCGTACCGCGGCGTCGTCACGCTCGTCCGCGTCAAGCAGGGCACGATCAAGAAGGGCACCAAGATCCGGCTGCTCGCCACGCAGAAGGACTTTGACGTGCTGTCCGTCGGTGCGTTCACGCCGCACCCGCGCGAGCTGCCCGAGCTGTCGGTCGGCGAGGTCGGCTTCGTCATCGCCAACATCAAGGCGGTCGCCGACACCAAGATCGGCGACACGATGACCGAGGCGGATCGGCCAGCCGACCCGCTGCCCGGCTTCAAGGTCGTAAAGCCGATGGTCTTCGCCGGCATCTTCCCGACGGACTCGGCGCGCTACGATGACCTGCGCGACGCGCTCGAGAAGCTGGCGCTCAACGACTCGTCGTTCACCTACGAGTTCGAGACGTCGCTGGCGCTCGGCTTCGGCTTCCGCTGCGGCTTCCTCGGCCTGCTCCACATGGAGATCGTCCAGGAGCGGCTCGAGCGCGAGTACAACCTCGACCTCATCGTCACTGCGCCGACGGTGCGATACCGCGTCGTCGATACGGCCGGCAAGATGGTCGAGATCACCAACCCGTCCCAGCTCCCCGATCCGGGCAAGCTCGATCACGTCGAGGAGCCGATCATCGCCTCGACGATCCACACGCCGCAGGAGTACGTCGGCAACCTGATCACGATCTGTCAGGAGCGGCGCGGCACCCAGACCGGCATGGACTACGCCGGCGACAACCGCGTCATCCTGCACTACGACCTGCCGCTGTCGGAGGTCGTCTTCGGCTTCTACGATCGCCTGAAGACGGTGTCGCGCGGCTACGCCAGCCTCGACTACGAGTTCAAGGAGTACCAGACCTCGGATCTCGTCCGCCTCGACCTGCTGGTCAACGGCGATCGCGTCGACGCACTGTCGATCATCACGCACCGTGATCGGTCGTTCCAGCGCGGCCGCGACCTGTGCGAGAAGATGAAGGACTTCATCCCGCGCCAGCAGTTCGAGGTCGCGGTGCAGGCGGCGATCGGCAGCAAGATCATCGCGCGCACGACGGTCAAGGCGCTGCGCAAGAACGTCACGGCCAAGTGCTACGGCGGCGACATCACCCGCAAGCGCAAGCTGCTCGAGCGTCAGAAAGAGGGCAAGAAGCGCATGAAGGCCGTTGGCAACGTCGAGATCCCGCAGGAGGCCTTCCTCGCGGTGCTCAAGGTCGAGTAGGGCGGGTCCTCAACGTGGGGAATGATCCTGCTAGGATTGCGTTAGAGAACGTATGAGCTTGCTCGAACGATACCGCGCTTGGCGCGATCTGCGACGGGAGATCTCGGAGGCGCGCGAGGTGTGGCGCGAGGGGCGACGGATCCTGCGCTGGCGCAGCCACCGACTGTCGGACGGGCTGCGCGCCGAGCTCGGCCAGGCGGTGCTGACGCTGCAAGCCGCGATCGCGGAGCGTGATCGCGCGGCCGTCGCGGCGACGCGCCAGACCCTCGAGGAGCTGCTGCAGAAGAAGCTCGCGTACCTCCTCCGCGCGCCGTGGCGCGAGCAGGCCGAGGGCGTGGCGATCATGGTCGGCCTCGCGCTCTTCCTGCGCGCCTTCGTGGTCGAGGCCTTCCAGATCCCATCGGGCTCGATGATCCCGACGCTGCAGGTCGGAGATCGCATCTTCGTCAACAAGTTCGTCTACGGCGTGCGCATCCCGTTCACGCTCTCGAAGATCCTGGCGCGGCCACCGCATCGCACCGACATCATCGTGTTCAACCACCCCGAGACGCCGGAGATCGATCTCATCAAGCGCGTCATCGCCGTCGCCGGCGACGAGGTCGAGCTGCGCGCAGGGGTCGTCTGGGTCAACGGCAAGCCGGTGGCGCGCGCGCAGAAGCCCGGCGACTGCCGCTACCACGACTACCTCGAGCAGGATCAGCGCTGGGTCGTGCGGCCATGCGAAGCCTACTTCGATGGGCTCGACAACCACACCTTCACGACGCTGCAGGATCCGCTGCACGGCCTCGACTCGATGCAGAAGCGCCGCGTGCCGGAGCGCACCGTGTTCGTGCTTGGCGACAACCGCGACAACTCGAAGGACTCGCGCTACTGGGGCTTCGTGCCCATCGAGTACATCAAGGGGCGCGCGATGTTCATCTGGTACTCCTCGGGTCAGCCCGAGGGTGGCGTGCGCACGCAGCGTCTCTTCCAGAGCGTCGACTAGTCCCCTGTGCCAGGAGTTCGTTGATGAAGTGGCGGTCCGATCGGCTGGATCGCAAGGAGCGACGACCGTGGAATACTTGATGTATTCGAGGGAGGAGCGACGCCGCGAGGCAGTCGATGGGGCCGGCAATTCGCAGCGAACTCTTGGCACAGGGGACTAGCGCATGGCCGGGCTGCTCGATTGGTATCGACAGCGCGGGCTGCGCAAGAAGGCTCTCGCCGATGCCGCGATGCTGCGCCGTGAAGCGCGGCGCATGCTGCGACGCTATCGCCATCGCCTGAGCAAGGAAGAGGTCGACGAGCTGCACGGCCTGTTGGTGGCGCTCGACCAGGCGGTCGACCAGCGCGCCGAGCTCGGGCCGCCGCTCAACCGCCTGGAGGAGCGGCTCGAGAAGCTCCTGCCCGGTCTGCGCCGCTCCCCGCATCGCGAGTACGCGCAGTCGATCGCGATCGCCGTGATGATCGCGCTCGTGCTGCGCGCCTTCGTCGTCGAGGCCTTCAAGATCCCGTCGGGGTCGATGATCCCGACGCTGCAGGTCGGCGATCACATCTTCGTCAACAAGTTCGTCTATGGCGTGCGCGTGCCGTTCACGAACTGGAAGCTCGCCGATGGGATCCGCGCGCCGCGGCGAGGCGAGGTGATCGTCTTCGTCTACCCGGTCGAGCCCGACAAGGACTTCATCAAGCGCATCGTCGCCGTCGAGGGTGACTCGGTCGAGATCGTCGACAACGTCGTGCACGTCAACGGCAAGCCGCTCGCCCACACGCCGCAGAAGGACGACTGCCACTACGTCGACTACGATGAGGGGCAGCGGCGCTGGTTCACCCGCGGCTGCGACGGCGTGACCGAGACCAACGGCGAGAACCAGTACACGACGGTCTACCGCGAGGACGGCCTGCCGTCCTCGTTCGACAAGGTGATCGTGCCCAAAGGGGCGGTCTTCGTCATGGGCGACAACCGCGACTTCTCGAACGACTCGCGCTTCTGGGGCTTCGTCCCCGTCGAGAACATCAAGGGGCGCGCGATGGTGATCTGGTGGTCGGCCGGCCCCGGAACGGATCCGCACAAGCAGCAGCGCGGCGTCGACAGCTTCTTCGACGAGCTGCCGAGCCTCCGCCACGAGCGGGTCTTTCAGCTCGTGCGCTGAGGCCGCGATCGTCGCCGGCTCCTCGCTACTTGGGCTCGCGCTTGTGGGGATGCTTGAGGCGACCGGCGTCCGCGACCGCGCGTCGGAGCAGGAACTCGACCTGGGCGTTGACCGAGCGAAGATCGTCGGCGGCCCACCGCTCGAGCGCTTCGTAGAGCGCCGGGTCGAGCCGGAGCAGGAACGGCTTTCGCTCCTTGCCGCTCATGACGTGACTAGCCGGTGTAGAGGGTGCCGGCGTTGATCACCGGCTGGGTGTGGCGCTCGCCGCAGAGCACGACGAGCAGGTTGGACACCATCGCCGCCTTGCGCTCGCCGTCGAGCTCGACGATGTGCTTGGCCTCGAGCTTGGCCAGCGCCATCTCGACCATGCTCACCGCGCCCTCGACGATCCGCGTCCGCGCCGCGATCACAGCGGCGGCCTGCTGACGCTGCAACATCGCCTGCGCGATCTCGGGCGCGTACGCCAGGTGGCTGATGCGCGCGTCGACGACCTCGATGCCCGCCTGCTTGAGGCTCGACTCGACCTCGGCCTTGAGCCGCTCGGCGACCTGCGCCGTCGAGCCGCGCAGCGAGTGCTGGCCGTCCTCGTGCGCGTCGTATGAGTAGTGCGACGCGAGGTTGCGCAGCGCCGCCTCGGCCTGGACGGCGACATAGCGCTCGAAGTTCTCGACGTTGAACAGCGCCTCGGCGGTGTCGGCGACGCGCCAGACGATGATCGCGCCGATCTCGATCGGCGAGCCGTCGAGGTCGTTGACCTTGAGCTAGGCGCTCTCGAAGCTCCGCCCCCGCAGCGAGATGAGCCGCTTGTTGGCGAACGGGTTGACCCACCAGAAGCCGGGCTCGCGCACCGTGCCGGTGTAGCTGCCGAACACGGTCAGCACCCGCCCTTCGCTCGGGTTGACGATGGTCAACCCGATCAGCGCCACCGACCCGACGAGCAGCATCGCCAGCCCGCCCAGGAACACCGCGACCGTGCTCGCCTTGCCGAGCGACAGCACCCAGATCCCACCGACCAGCAGCCCGAGGCACAGCAGCAACATCAGCGCGCCCGACGCTGGACTGAGCTTGTTCTCCCGAATCATGACCATCCTCCTGAAATCGACTTGATACAAGTATGATATCACTTTGAAAGACGTCAAGGGGCGCCCGCAAAACCCCAGTCGCGGCGGACGCTTCGGCCTACAATCGCCCGCATGACCGCCCTGCGTACGCCCGACGATCGCTTCGCCGACCTACCGGACTTTCCGTTTGCGCCCCACTACCTCACCGTCGGTGACGGCCTGCGCATGGCCTATCTCGACGAGGGGCCGCGCGACGCGCCGATCGTGCTGTTGCTGCACGGCGAGCCCTCGTGGTCGTTCCTCTATCGCAAGATGATCCCGCCGCTCGTCGCGGGTGGGCGCCGCGTCGTCGCGCCCGATCTCATCGGCTTCGGCCGTAGCGACAAGCCGCGCGAGCGCAGCGCCTACAGCTTCGCCAGCCACATGGCTTGGCTACACGACTTCGTCAACCAGCTTGACCTTCGTGGCGTGACGCTGTTCTGCCAAGACTGGGGCGGCCTGCTCGGGCTGCGCTGGGTCGCCGAGGCGTCCGAGCGCGTCGCCCGCGTCGTCGCGTCGAACACTGGCTTGCCGACGGGTGATCAGAAGATGCCCGACGCCTTCTTCGCGTGGCAGCGCTTCAGCCAGGAGATGCCCGAGCTCCCAATCGGCGGCATCGTCGCGCGTGGCTGCGTGCGGCCGGTCGACGCGCGGGTCGTAGCGGCTTACGACGCGCCCTTCCCCGACGAGACGTACAAGGCCGGGGCGCGCCAGTTTCCGCTCCTCGTGCCGTCCTCGCCCGACGATCCGGCGGCGCCCGCCAACCGCGCCGCGTGGGAGAAGCTGCGTGCGTTCGACAAGCCGTTCCTGACGCTGTTTGCCGACAAGGATCCGATCACCCGCGGCGGAGAGCTGCTCCTGCAGGCGATGATCCCAGGCTGCGCCGGCCAGCCGCACCGCAAGATCGAGAACGCCGGCCACTTCGTGCAGGAGGACGCGGGCCCCGAGCTCGCCGCGGCGATCCTCGCCTGGCAGTGACTCAGGTCGCGTAAAGCTCGATGCGATTGCCCGCCGGATCGCGCACGAACAGCCGTCGCTCGGCGACGCGATCGTCGATGGAGTAGCCCGCCTCGATGAGGCGCGCGCGCCAATGGTCAAGGTCCTTGACCTCGAAGGCAACGTGTCGCTTGCTCCGCGCGTTGTCCGAATCGGCATCGATCGACAGGTGAAGCTCGACGCCATCGCCAAGGGACAGCCAGGCGCCTTCGCGCGCCAGTCCGGCGGGGCGAGGCAACACGGCCAGCCCGAGGAGGTCACGATAGAAGCGCAGCGCTGTGTCCACGTCGACGATCGACAGGTTGAGGTGAGCAAGGCGCATCGTTGTGGGGGAGTCTAGCGGGAAGAGGCGGGGCGAGGCAGGGTTACTGCGAGCAGCGCGAGCCGGACGGCGTGAAGCAGTTGTCGCGCACGCCCGAGACGCCGAAGGTCGAGTCGCCGACCGAGCGACGGACCGAGGTGAGGATGCTGTTCCACGAGCCGCCCGCGCCGTTCTTGTCCACCGCGGCGAAGATGCGCGACAGGGCCGGAGCCGCGAACTCGTTGGCGCCCGCCGACACCTCGATCACCGAGGACAGGATGTCGACGTTGCCCCAGCCGCCCTTGCCACCGACGATGGGCCGCACGTAGTACTCGTAGCCGAGGCAGCCGCCGTAGAGGAAGATCTGGTAGAAGCCCGGGTACTTCGGCCGCGCCCAGTAGTCCGAAGCGCCGAGCATGGAGTGGCCGTCGTAGACCACGATCTCGTGCTCCGCGATCGCCTTCTCGAGGTTGGAGAAGTGGTTCCAGTCGCCCAGGCCCTCGAACTCGTACGGCGAGTAGAGGTCGACCTCGATCGTGTTGCCCTTCGGCGTCACCTTCGAGAAGCGCTTGCCGACCGGAGCGTTCGGGACCTCCTTGAAGCCGGCCCGGACGAGGTTGCTCCCCATCTTCTTGGCGCCCGTGACGCCCGAGTCGTACTCGGACAGCTCGTCACCGATGAGGCCGAAGAGCACGACGACCGTGAGCTTCTTGTCCTCGAGCAGGCGGTTGTACTCAGGGTAGCGATAGCCCTGCGTGGTGCCGAGCTTGGAGACCGTGACCGAGAGCTCGTTCTGCGCGACGGTGCAGCCGGGCAGCGACGGATCCCAGAGGTACCAGTAGACGTCCTGCGACAGGCCGATGTGGTTGTCCTTCTCGCCGCACTTGTCGCCCGCGTCCGCCATCACCGAGAACGGCTTCTTCGGGACGGGCGCCTTGAAGACCTTGCCGACGGTCGCGTCCTTGCGCGCTTCGTGCAGCATGACGGCGTTGACCGCCTTGATGCGGAAGTGAACGAGCTTCTCCGGCGCGAGCGCCTTGGCCTGATCGGCGGTGACCCACTTGCCATCGACGAGCCACTCGACGCGCTTCTCGGTCGTCGCGTCCTCAGCGAGCGACTCGATGTAGAACTCGCCGCGCTTGCGGAAGTAGGTGAGCGCAAACTGACCGACCACGGCGGGCGCCTCGGCCTTGTTGTAGGTCGGAGCGTCGACGTCGCCTTCGAGGTCAACCTCGACCTCGACGCCGTCGGGGTTGAGGTAGCCGGTGTCCTCCTTGCCGCTGTCGAGCGCCGAATCCGCGAAGGGATTGGTGCCTTCGTCCTCGGCAGCAGGAGCGCCGCAGCCGAACGCGGGGGCCAGGAGGGAGAGCATCAGGAGGCCGTTGCGGAAGAGTTTTTGAACGCGCATGCCGGCTCTTTGTGCAGGAGGGAGGCCAAGCTCGACGAGCAGTCTTGTCGAACAGTTAGACCGCAGCTCGGGTGGCAAGTCGCCTTTTTACGGCGGGGCCAGTTGTCCCGAGGTTGGCCTGCCGATCAGGTCAAGATACTTGACCATCGCCACACCCCGAACCCCGTCAGATTCCTGAGGCCCCACAAAGATCGAGTCGCCAGGTGGCGGCTACCGTCGCTGACGTCGGTCGATCACGGGGGGCTAACCCATTGATTGCTGGGGCCGCAGGAGCGGTCATGCTACGGCACGCGGGTTGCCTAGCCTGGCGACACCATGCGCAAATCCATTCAGATCCTGAGTCTTGTCGGAACCCTCTCGCTGCTCGGCGCCTGTGGCGCCGTCGACAGCACCACCAGCGACCTCGTCCTCGACGAGTCGAGCGACGGCAAGGCCGACGCGTACACCACGAACCTGCCGTTCGACATCATCTCGGTCGACCTCGGCAGCAAGGGGACCAGCGAGAGCCGCTGGCTCGTCACGTCGAAGGCCGGCTTCGAGAAGACCTTCAAGACCAAGGCGCCCACCGATGTGAAGTGGGGCAGCGAGTGGGTCTACATCTATTCGGCGGGCACCAAGAACACCGGCGGCTACAACGCGCTCGTCTCGCAGATCACCTTCTCCAAGAAGGGCAACGTGCTTCGATTCTACGACCTGCTCGAGACGCCAGGCCCCGACTGCTTCGTGACCTATGCGCTCACCAAGCCGTACGTCGCGGTGAAGTTCAAGAAGCAGGGCTACGACAAGCTCGCGTACAAGCACAGCACCGAGGAGCGCGTCTGCAACCCGTGCGCGACGGTCAAGTGCGCGGCGGGGACGCACTGCGAGGTCGTCGAGGTCCAGTGCATCACCGCGCCGTGCCCGCCGATCGCCCAGTGCGTCGCGGATGATCCCTGCTCGCTCGTCGACTGCGGCGACGGCATGACCTGCGAGAACGTCGGCGGATCGGCCGAGTGCGTGCCGCTGTCGGCGTGCGCGGCGGTGCGCTGCGCGGCCGGTACCATCTGCATCGAGAAGGAGCCGGGCGTCGCGGCCTGCGTCACCCCGAAGACCTGCGGCGGCATCGCTGGCATCGCCTGCCCCGGCGCCCTCGAGTGCGTCGACAACCCCGCCGATAGCTGCGACCCGGCCAACGGCGGCGCGGACTGCGGCGGCATCTGCCTCTGCACCCTGCTGGCCAAGTGCGCGGCCGGGTATCACTTCGACCGCGATCCCGCGGTCTGCAGCTGCGTCCTCAACTAGTCCGCGCGCCTCACTCCGCAGCGACGAGCCGCGGCACCGTCTGCACCTGATCCGGGCTCGCCAGCGCCTCACTCCCCGCCCCCAGCTCCGACAACTTCCTCGCGGACACCAGCACGCGCGACTCGAAAGAGCCGGCCGCGCTGTTGTAGGCGCTCACCGCCGAGTCCAGCCCCTTCTTGATGCCGGACAGGTGCGTCGCGAAGGTGCGCAAGCGGTCGTAGAGCTGCTCGCCCAGCGTCGAGATGGCGCGGGCGTTCTCGGCGACCTTCTCCTGCCGCCAGCCGAGCGCGATGGAGCGCAGCATGGCGATCAGCGTCGAGGGGGTCGCGAGCAGGATGCGCCCGTCGGCGCCCGTCTCGATGAGCGTCGGATCGGTCTGTAGCGCCGCAGCATAGAGGCTCTCGTTGGGCAGGAAGCAGACGACCAGCTCGGCGGCGTTCTGGATCTCGGCGGCGTAGGACTTCTGCTGCAGCGCCGCCAGGTGGCTGCGCAGCTGAGCGACGTGCTCCTGCAGGAACGCCTGGCGCTGCGTCTCGTCGGTCGTCTCGCAGGCCTTCAAGTAGCCGTCGAGGGGCACCTTGGCGTCGACGACCACGGCCCGCCCACCCGGCAGATAGATGACGACATCGGGGCGAAGGATCCGGCGATCGCTCGCCTGCACCTGGAGCTGCTCGCGGAAGTCACAGTGCTCGACGAGCCCCGCGAGCTCGAGGATGCGGCGGAGCTGGAGCTCGCCCCAGCGCCCGCGGGCCGCGGTCGAATGGAGCGCGCGCGACAGCTTCTGCGTCTCACGACCGAGCTCCTGATGGGTGCGACCGAGCTGCTGAAGCTCGCTGGCGACGCTGGCGGTCATCGCGGCGCGGTTCTGCTCCGCGATCGCGAGCTGCTGCTCGACCTTCTTGAGCGACGATGAGACCGGCTGCAGCAGGCCCTCGAGCGACTGCTTCTCGACGGTGGCGCGCTCGGTGAGCAGCGCCTTCTGCGACGCGAGCTGCTCGGCGAGGCGCGACTCGGCGAGCTGCAAGAACGCGTGCGCGTTGTCGCGCAGCGCCTCGGCCGACAGCGCCGAGAGCGTCTGCCTGAGCTGCGTCTCCGTCGCTGCGGCCTGCTCGACGAGCGCGGCAAGCTGCTGCTTGGCAGCGCGCTCGCGCTCCTCGGCGACGGCCACCTGGGTGCCGAGCTCGGCCCTGAGCGC
>CAZPEY010000001.1:51964-67944 GCA_964585665.1 uncultured Polyangiaceae bacterium
TACGACGACTGGAAGAGCCGCTACCTCGTCTCGGGCTGCGCCGCCGATCGCAAGGTCGTCAAGTACGGCACCGACGCGGCGAACCTGACGGTCAGCGAGGCGCACGGCTACGGCATGATCATCACGGCGCTGATGGCCGGGTACGACGCCGACGCGCAGTCGACCTTCGACGACATGTACCGCTACTACGACGCGCACCACTCCGAGTACGACCTGTCGTCGTTCGGGTTCCCGACCAACCTGCTGATGGCCTGGCATCAGAACGATCAGTGCACCAACACGCTCGACGCGTGCGACGCCACCGATGGAGACGTCGACATCGCGTACGCGCTGCTGCTGGCGGACGCGCAGTGGGGCTCGAACGGGGACATCGACTACAAGACGCGGGCGCTGGCGATCATCGATCAGCTCATGGACGCGCTCATCGAGGGTTCCGCAGCGACGGGGCCGAGCTACATCACCATCGGCGACTGCATCCTCGGCGACGCAGCCTGGCAGAAGCGGACGCGCCCGTCCGACTTCATCCTCGCCGAGTTCCGCGCCTTCCGCGCCGCGAGCGGCGACGCGCGCTGGGACACCTCGATCACCGCGATGCTGGACATCTCGGCGTCCCTGCAGACCAACCACTCGTCCTCGGGGCTGCTCCCCGACTTCGTCGACAAGGCCAACACCGCGCCGGAGCCGGCGGCGCCCAACATCATCGAGAGCGCGCACGACGGACAGTGGTACGCCAACTCCTGTCGCACGCCGTGGCGCATCGGGCAGGAAGCGGTGTTCTTCAACACGGCCGCGAGCAAGGCGGTCGTCAGCAAGATGACGACCTTCATGCGCAGCGAGACGAGCGACGATCCGAAGAAGATCTGCTCCGGCTACGACCTCGACGGCACACCGCTCGACGCGTGCGACTGGCACTCGCTCGAGTACGTCGCGCCGTTCGCCGTCGCCGCGATGATCGATGCGGACAACGCGGCGTGGCTCGACGCGATCTGGGCGATCATGAAGGACCCGTCGCTGATCGCGGCGGAGCGCCAGTACTACGGCGACACGATCAACCTGCTGACGATGTTGGTGGTGAGCGGCAACTGGTGGTTGCCGTAGGAGAGCAGGCGCGGCTACTTCTTGTCGGTCGTGGCCTTCTCCGCGGCCGCCTTCTCCGCGGCCGCCTTCTCCGCGGCCGCCTGCGCGGCTGCCGCCTTCTCCTCGGCCGCCGCCTTCGCCTTCGCCTCCGCCTTCGCCTCCGCTGCCTTGTCCGCAGCGGCCTTGTCGGCCGCCGCCTTCGCGCCCGCCTTCTTCTCGGCGGCCGCCTTCTCCTCGGCCGCGAGCTTCTCGGCCGCCGCCTTGGCCTCGGCGGCCTGCTTCTCCTGCGCCTCGAGGTACGACGACTTGGGCAGCCACGGCGCGAAGCGATGCAGCGCGCCCAGGTACCAGGAGGCACCGAGCACGATCGCCAGTAGCGTCAGCAGGATCAGCCGATTGCGGGTCGTGTGCTTGTCGGCGTACGGGTCGGTCAGATCACGCTGAGCCCCCTCGGGGAGCTTGGCCAGCGTGGTCAGCGACGCGCCGAAGGCGATGTTGATCTTCGCGTTCGAGTTGATCGCCCAGCCGTTGGCGTCGAGAAGCGGGCCGAGGTTGCGCTGCCGGAGCTTGAGCCACGCCAGCAGCATCGAGGGGCCGGAGATGATCAGCATCAGCCCGAAGATCGCGAACGGCAGCTCCCACAGCGGCAGCTTCATGAACGCACCGAGCACGGCACCGAGCGCACCGCCGATGGCGCCGATCGCCAGGCCGATGGCGGCGAAGATGCCGGCGAACTTTCCGACATCGAACGGCGCGTCCTTCTTGGCCGCCGCGCCCGCCGCCGGGGCAGGTGGCGGGGCGGTGCCGACGACCGACTTGGCCGCTTCGTCGACCTTGCCGGCCGCCGTCGTCTCGACCTCCTTGTCGCGCGACGAGGCGAACTTCTCGATCTGCTGCTCGACGAGGTTCGCCACCTTCTTGTACGGCGACCAGAAGGCCTGGCGGATGGAGATCGGGTTGTCGACGATCTTGGTGATCGTCGCGTCCCAGTCCTGCCCCTTGCGATCGTAGAAGATGCCGTTGCGCCCCACCGCGAGGTTGTCGGAGTTTCCGTCGGTGACCGAGGCGACGATCTGCATCGTCTCACCGGTCGCCTTGCGCACGAGGTCGCAGTACACGAGGAAGGTGCGGGACAGGTTGGCGACCGCCGCGTGCCGGCCAGCGTCCTCGACGCGCATGCACATGTCGCAGCTGCGCTGATCGAAGTAGAGCGTGCCGGCCTGAAAGATCGCCTTGTCCCGGCGCGTGTAGAAGTCGCGGAACGAGACGTAGTTGTTGAGCAGCTTGTGGAGGTCGCGATACAGGCGCACCAGCTTGTCGACGGCGGCGATCGCGTTGGCCTCGGGTTCGAGCGCCTTGTCCTCGCCGATCAGCTTCTCGATCGCGGCCTTCGTGGCCGGCGTCGCGATCGCCTGGACGCGCGCCCTGCCGAGCTTGTCGACGGCGGCGCCCGCCTTCTCGTTCTGCCAGGTCTCGAAGGGCGCCAGCTTCCCCTTGATCGTCTGCCAGTCGGCATCGCTGAGCGTGCTCTTGCCGTCGAGCCAGGCCTTGCCAACCTCGGCGCGCAGCTTGGCGAGCGGCTCGACGAACGCCGGGTTGACCGCGCCGTCGAGCGACAGCGCGCGCCCCGGCTCGACGCGCGCCAGCGGCAGCGAGACGATCTCGGGCGACTGCAGGTTGAGCTCGAGCTTGGCCATGGCCACGAAGTCGTCGATCGAGCGGTTGAGCGCGTCCACCGCGCGCGCGTCGAAGGCCGCCAGTCGGCAGCGCGCAAAGTAGTCGTCGACCTTGGCGCGCACCGCCTGCACCGCCGCCGCCGCCGCCGCCGTCTGCTCGCCGAGCGGCAGGATGGTCGCGTCGTCGTCAGTCTTCTTCCACCACGCCAGGTACGCCTCTGCGTCGGCGAAGAACTGATCGAGCTTGGCCTGGTTGATCCCGGGCTTGCCGCTGCGATCGGTCTCGCCGCCGAGGCACTCGATCATGTCGACGATCGCCTGCTTGATGGACTCGTCGTGCGCGCTGTCGGCCGGCACGATGCCGTCCCCGTTGAAGCGGGTCTGCGCGAAGATCTTCGCGGTGTCCTGGGTGTCCTCGGTCGAGATCTCCTTGGCGTCGCCGCGACCGAGGTTCTTCAAGATCTCGCGCGCCGAGGCCAGGAGCTGCTTGCCCTCGTCGGAGCTGTCGTTGATCGCCGCGAGCGGCAGGGTCGCGCCGCCCTTGATGAGATCGTCGGGGTTGCGCAGCATCTTGGTCGCCCAGGCGGTCGCAGCGAGCAGCTCCGGAGCGCGAATCCGGCCGTCCTTGTCGACGTCGAGCACCTCGAGCGTCTTGGCGTCGAACTCGAGCCCCTTGGTCGGGCACGACAGCGCCACCCACAGCTTCTGATCGAGCTCGCCCAGGTGAACGAGGTCGTCACCAGTATCGAGCCGAACCTGATCGAATCCACCGGCCCGGAAGAACTTCCAGGTATGCTTTGGCTTGGCCATAGCGCGGACTATAAGGAAAAGCCTCGAAAGTGTCTGGCTCTCGCTTGCCTTCGGCGTTCTGGGTGCTGTTCGCCGGCACACTGCTCAATCGCCTGGGCAGCGTCGTCGTGCCAGTGCTCTCGATCTACCTGGTCAGCCGTCGCCAGGTCGCGATCGAGCTGGCGGGCCTCGTCGTATCGGGGTTCGGCGCCGGCGCTATGCTCGCTGGAATCATCGGCGGCTGGCTCGCCGATCGCTATGGACGCAAGCGGGCGCTCGTCGGTGCGCTCGCGCTCGGTGCAGCGGCGATGGTGGCGGTCGGCTTCGCCGAATCGCTGCCGGCGATCTTCGCGTCGGTGTTCGCGCTCGGCCTGTTCGGTGAGATGTACCGCCCCGCCGTCTCTGCCGCGCTGGCGGACGTCGTCGCGGACAGCGATCGAACCCTCGCGTTCGGCTACCTCCACTGGGCAATCAATCTCGGCTTCTCCGTCGCGGCCGTCGCGGCCGGCTGGCTCGTCGAGCACGACTTCCGCCTGCTCTTCCTGCTCGATGCGGCGACGACCCTCGGCTTCGCCGGCCTCGTGCTCTGGCGGTTGCCCGAGACGCAGCGACGGCAAGCGGCGGCTCAACGCGCGAGCGCCAACCCCTTCGTCGCTTTTGGCGACGCCCCCTTCGCGGTGTTTCTCGTCGGGACGCTGCTCCTCGTTCTGGTCTTTCATCAGTTCGGCGTCGCCCTGCCGCTCGATCTGCTCGCGCGGGGGATCGCCCCGTCGCGCTTCGGGCAGCTCATCGCGATCAACGGGGTGCTCATCGTCGTGCTGCAGCCGATCTTCTCACGCCACGCGAGCCGCCTGCCCAAGCGCGCGATGATGGTGGCGGGCGCGCTGCTCACCGCGATCGGCTTCGGCCTGCACGGCGTGCTGCTCTCGCTGCCCGGGATCGTCGCCTGCATCGTGCTGTGGACACTCGGAGAGATCATCCTCTCGCCGCTGTCACCCTCGATCATCTCGCAGGCGGCGCCCAAGGATCAGCAGGCGCGCTACCAGGGCGCCTTCCAGATGGCGCACGGGCTCGGCGCCATGCTCGCCCCCGCGACGGGCAACTTCCTCCTCGGTTGGTACGGCGCGAGCACGCTGTGGACGATCTGCCTCGGGCTCGGCGGCCTGGGCGCGCTGCTCTACGCGCTGACCGTCGACCGGCTCCATCGCGCGCCGTGAGACGCCTCTTGAGATCGCTGGTGTTCGCGGTCGGGGCCGCCGTGTGCCTTGCGGCAGCGGCGGACCCTGCGCCGCACGTCGCGGTGCCACGGCTGGCGACGCCGCCGACGCTCGACGGCAAGATCGACGCGAGCGAGTGGCACGGCGCCGTCGAGCTCGGTCCATTCCGCCAGCGCTACCCACTCGATGGAGCGCCCCCGAGCGATCCGACGATCGCCCGGCTCGCCTTCGCCGGCGATGCGCTGTACGTCGCGATCGACTGTCCGCAGTCGGTCCCGATCGTCGATCGCATCACCCGCCGCGACCGACTCAACGAGTCCGACCGTGTGTACGTCAGCATCGGAGCGCGCGGCGATCGTCGCACCGCCTTCGAGTTCGCGGTGAACGCCGCCGGGCAGCTCGTCGACCGGCTGCGGTTCAACGACAACGAGGTCTCGCTCGACTGGGACGAGGTGTGGGACGCGCGCACCCAACGCCGCCTGGATGGTAGCGGCTGGTCGGTGGAGATCCGCATCCCCCTCCGCGCGCTCCGCTTCGAGCCGCGCGACACCGCGGACTGGGATCTCCAGATCCGTCGCTACATCACCCAACGGCAGGAGACCGACGAGTGGGCGCCGGTGCCACGCACCGTCGGTGGTGAGGTCGCGCACTACGGCACGCTGACGCCGCCTGCCGGGCTGCGCCGGCCAAGCCCTCTCCAGCTCCGCCCCTACGTGCTGACCTTCGCGCGCCACCGCGACGCCCTCCACACGCACCGCGGCTGGGATGGTGGCGGCAACCTCGGCCTCGACCTCAAGTGGCATCTGTCGTCGAGCTTGGTGCTCGACCTGGCGATCAACCCCGACTTCGCCCAGGTCGAAGCAGATCAGGTGATCCTCAACCTGTCGACGTACGAGATCCAGCTCCCCGAGAAGCGGCCGTTCTTCCTCGAAGGGATCGACACGTTCGCGACGCCGCTCCAGCTCCTCTACACGCGCCGCATCGGCCTCCCCGTCGGGGAGCCCGTACTCCGCGAGGAGCCGCCCTACCGCGAAGCCCTGGCCTCTGCTCCCGAGCCGTCCCGCATCCTGGTGGCGGCCAAGCTCGCTGGCACGATCGGAGCGCGCTTCACGCTCGGGTTGCTCGCCGCGCTCGTCGATCGGTCGACGGTCCAGATCGACTCGCCGCTCGGCGACCTGCGACGCACCATCGATCCGCTGCGGCTCTACGGCGCGCTGCGCCTGCGCGGCAAGCTGCCGGGCAACCTCGAGCTCGGCGCCCTGGTGACGACGGCGCTGCGCCTCGAGACGACGGCGCTCGGCGTACCGCTGCCCAACGGCACCGCCGAGTACCTGCTCTGCCCCTCGGGCACGCTCGTACGCGTGAGCGCGCGGTGCACGTCGAGCAGCGTGGTCGGCTCGCTCGACGCACGCTGGCGCTCGCCGGGCGGCGACTACATCCTGCGCGCCCAGGCCGTCACCACGGCGCGCCTCGGGGGTCCGCCGCGTCGCCTGCGCGACGGCACGTACCTCCGCGACGGCGACATCGGCGGGGCGGCGCTCGTCGAGCTGCAGAAGGCGGGCGGTGCCCACTGGCTCTTCGACGCCAAGTATCGCTACGCCTCGCGGCGGCTCGACTACAACGATGTCGGCTTCATGCCGCGCCAGAACCAGCACGCCGTCGATCTCGTGCTCACCCATCGCACCACGGCGCCGTGGCGCTTCGCCCTCGAGTCGCGATCGCAGCTCCGCTACCGCGAGTACCACGACGAGCGCGGCCTGCTCCTCGATCGCGGCCTGCACCTGACGAGCTGGTTTCGTTCGCGCGGGTTCGTCGGCTACTTCGTCGGGCTATTCTTTCGCGACCGGGTCTTCGACGATCGCGAGGTCGGTGATGGCACCGCGCTCGAGCACGAGCGCGCCTACGGCCTCGAGGCCGAGATCGACACCGACGCGCGCCAGCCGGTGTGGATGGTGGTCTATGGCAGCATCGAGGGGAGGCGCAACGGCTGGGCCGGCTACGCCGAGGCGGTGTTCGCCTTCCGCGCTCTGCAGCGCCTCGATCTGGAGCTGGCGCCGACGGTCACGTACACCCACGGCGAGCCGCGCTACGTCGGCGCGGGCGAGCGCTCGGGGCTGCCCCTCTTCGCGCGCCTCGACGGGATCGGCCTCGATGTCACCTTGCGAGCCACGTTCACGTTCTCGCCGCGCCTCACGCTGCAGGCGTACGCGCAGCTCTTCGTGGCGAGGCGGGACTACCGGGAGCACTTCCGGTTCGAGCAGCCGCCAGGCACGATCGGTCCGGTCGTGCGGCTCGCAGCGCTCGTGCCGACGACAGAGACACCGATCGACAGCCGCAACGGTCAAGAGGCGGCGCTCAACCTCAACCTCGTCCTGCGCTGGGAGTACCGCCTCGGATCGACCCTGTACTTCGCGTACACCCGGAGCCAGACGCCGTTTCTCGACCTCGTCTCGGGCGAGCGGCCCCGCCTCGACCTCGGCCTGCTGCGACGCGCGCCAGCGACGGATGTCCTGTTCGTCAAGCTCAGCCACTACTTCGGTTGATCGCCGGGTCGGGCTCACGCCGAAAGCACAGGTACGTCGCACCGAGCAGACAGCTATAGACCATCGTCGCAGCGACGGCGCCAGGGTGATGCCAAGGCTGCAGGACGACGTGGCCGATCTCGCTCACCAGATCGCCAGGGGTCAGCACGAGATCCCAGCTGTTCCAGCGTCGCACGCGGCCGAGCCACACGCCGAACCCCGTCGCGACGACGACACCGGCGAGCAGCAGCGCCAGCGCCCACCCTCCGACGAGGTCGGCGAGCTTGCGCTCGACCCGCCCGAGCGACCCTACCGCGAGCACCGCACCGACGAGCGCATAGGCGGCGAACAGCGCCGGATCGAACCACGCCGGTGCGGCGCTCCTGCCGCCGAGGTGCGCCAGATCGGTGATGAGGTAGAAGGAGTTGGGGAAGAACAGCAGCCAGACGAAGAGCAGCGCCAGCCACGCCGGTCGACGCGACGCGGTCGACACCCACACCGACAGGCCCCACGGGATCCAGGCGAGCAGCAGGTTGTAGGGCAGAAACAGAAAGCGCAGCTCGCCGGTGTAGGCGACGCGCACGAGGTAGAGCCCGACGCAGACCACGCTGAGCAGCAAGGCACGACGAGTGGCGATCACCTGGGATGAATACCAGCCGCGTGTGACGACGATGTGGCGGAATTGCGGAGAGCTCGTCGAGGCGTCGGTCGAACCCACCCTCCTCGAGGCGCGCGCGCTCGCACGCGATCTCGATCGACTTGCGTGTACGCAGGCCCTAAGCTGGCATCGTGACCGACGAGAACCAGCCCGGCGACGGCGACACCACCGAGTCCGTGCCCAAGATCGACGAGATCGTCCAGCACCCCGGCCAGACGCGGCCCTGCCTGGTGTTTCTCTCAGGCGCGCGCCTCGGCGAGATCATCCCGATCGATCGGCCCATCCTGGTCGGTCGCGACGCCAGCTGCGAGCTGCGCATCGTCGATGACGACGGCATCTCGCGCCGGCACTTTCAACTCCTGCCGCAGGGCGATCAGGTGCTGCTCCAGGATCTGGGCTCGCACAACGGCACCTTCGTCGGGGATCAGACGATGACCGAGGCGCTGCTCGAGCACGGCGACAAGATCCGGGTCGGGCAGACGACGGTGCTCCGCTTCTGCGTCTACGACCGCGTCGAGGAGGAGGCCCAGCGCAACCTTCTCGAGTCGGCGCTGCGCGATCCCCTGACGCGCGCCTTCAACCGTCGCTACTTTCAACAGCGCCTGCTCAGCGAGATGCGCTTCGCGCTGCGACACGGCCAGCCCGTCGGGCTCATCGTCCTCGACATCGATCACTTCAAGGCGATCAACGATCAGCACGGCCACCTGGTCGGCGACGAGGTGCTGCAGCGCCTGGCGCTGCTCGTGCAGAGCAAGCTGCGGGCCGAGGACGTGCTCGCCCGCTTCGGCGGCGAGGAGTTCGCGGTGATCGTGCGCGGCACACCCCTGCGCGGCTGCGAGGTCCTCGCCGAGCGCCTGCGCCGCGCCGCCGAGGAGGCGATCTTCAGCTTTGGGGCAGCAACGGTGCGCCTGTCGATCTCGGTGGGGCTCGCGCTGTTCCCCTGGGAGGGCGCGACGATCACGACACCGCCCGACGAGCTCATCGTGCGGGCCGATCAAGCGCTGTACTCCGCCAAGCAGGGCGGCCGAAACCGCGTCTCGGTCCAGCCGACCTGAGCGACGCGCCTAGCCTGTGCGCTGATCCCGGGTGGCTACACGCCGGGCGGCAGGGTGTCCCTGATGGCACCGAGCCGCCGTCCTCGTGCCCGGTCGCGGCGCCGTCGTTCTGACGGTGAAGCGGGATTGCAGGTATTCAAGGCGCTCGCCCTCAGCGCCCTTCACTTGGGTTGAGCGAGCGGAGGGCGCGAGGCTACAGGCCGAGGCGGTCGCCGGTCGGGCGTGGCTAGTACTCGTCGTACGGCACGACCTTCACCTCGTCGACGAGGCCGCGCTCGCGCAGCTTGGGCAGCAGCGACTTGGCAGTGGCGACCAGGCAGATCTGGAGATCTTCGACGCGCAGATGGCGCCTCATCGCGGCGTGCACTTCGTCGAGGGTCACGGCGCGGATGCGCGGCACGTAGGTCGTCGCGTAGTCGACCGGCAGCGCGCAGTTCTCGATCGCGATCCGCATGTCGAGGCGCTCCTCCGGCGTCGCCAGGTTGAAGGCGAAGTTCTCGGCGAGGTAGCCCTGGGCGAAGTCGAGCTCCGCCTGCGTGATCCCCTCGCTGACCCAGGTGCGGAACAGCCGCTCGACCAGCTCGATCGTCTCGGGGGTCTGCTTCTCCGACGGGAAGACGTGCATCAGCAGCGCCTTGTCCGTGCGCGCGTTGAGCAGCCGAGCGCTCGCGCCGTACGACAACCCGCGCTTGCTGCGCACCTCGTTCATCAGGCGCGCGGTGAACGTCCCGCCGAACACCGTCGTGGCGAGCAGCAGCGCCGGATAGTCGGGGTGGGTCCACCCCGGTGCCGTCTGCGCGAAGTAGATCTGCGACTGGGTGCGCTCGGGCTTGTCGACGAGCGTCACCCGCCGCCCGCGCGTCGGGGCTGGCGGCGACGGGGCGGCCGCGATGGAGCCACCGGTCGGCAGCGTCGCAAAGTGCTTGGCCACCAGGGCCGCAGCCTCGTCCTCGACGATCGCGCCGGCGAAGCCAAACACACAGTGCTCGGCCTTGATCGCGTCGCGCTGCCAGCCGCGCGCCAGCTCCGACGACAACGCCGCGATGCTCTGCTTCGTGCCGACCAGCGAGCGGCCGTAGGGGTGACCGGCGAACAGCTCACGCTGGAGGTAGCGACGCGCCAAGTTCTGATCGTCGTCCCGCATGTCCTCGAGCTGACCGAGCAGCTCGCGCTTGAGCTTCTCCGCCTCCTCGACGACGAAGTCGGGTCGCAGGATCACCGCGGACAGGAGGCCGAGCGCCCGATCGAGGTTGCGCCGCAGCACCGTCGTCTCGAAGTAGACCGCGTCATGATCGGCGATCGCCTCGATCGAGCCGCCGAGCGCGTCCATCGCTTGATCGAGCTGCAGGCGAGCCATGCCGTCAGCGCCACGCGCCGCCAGATCGATCGAGAAGCTGGTCAGGCCGGAGCGGTCCTGGGTCTCGCCGGCGTTGGGCGGATCGAGCGCCGCGCCGCGCCGTACGACGACGACGCTGCGCACCAGCGGCAGGTCGTGGTTGGTCTCGACGAAGAGTCGCGTCATCACGCTGCCTCCTCGCTCTCGCCCGAAGGTCGACCGATGACGATCACCCGGCGATTCGCGTCGAGGTAGCGCGCCGCGACGGCCTGCAGCTCGTCGGCGGTGACCGCGAGCAGCTGATCGGCGACCCCGAACAGCCGCCGATAGTCACCCAGCGTGGTGTGAAAATGGCCGATCGCCTCGGCCTTGCCCGCGATGGAGCGCAGGTCGCGCCAGAAGCGCGTCTCGAGCCGCGTCTTGCTGGTCTGCAGCTCCTCGGACGTGACCGAGCGGGTCGCCACGTCGGCAAGCGCCGCGTCGATGATCGCCAGCGCCTCTTCGGCGGCGTGCTCTCTCTGCAGCGACGCGGCGACCTCGAAGACGCCCGGATCACGAAACGGCGTCGCGCCGCCCGACACCGAGACGCAGATCTCGCTGTCGGCGACGAGGGCCCGGTACAGCCGCGACGAGTTGCCGCCGAAGAGCACCTCGGTCAGCACCTCGAGCGCCGCGTAATCGCGTGTGCCGAAGGGCGGCGCCCGAAAGCCGACCTTGAGCTTGTCCGCCGCGATGGGCTTGCCGTACTCCACCCGCTGCTCGACGGTGAGCTCGGCGTCGAGCTCGATCTGCTCGCGCGGGATCTCTTGCCGCTGCAGGCCGCCGTAGGCCGCCTCGATGAGGCCGAGCACCCCCGCCTCTTCGACGTCGCCCGCGACGACCAGCGTCGCGTTGTTGGGCGCGTAGTAGGTCCGATAGAAGTGCCGGCAGTCGTCGATCGTGATCGCCTCGATGTCGCGCATCCAGCCGATCGTTGGCCAGTGATACGGGTGCTTGGTGAACAGCCGCTTGTACAGTTCCTCGTCGAGAAAACCGTCGACGTCATCCTCGACCCGGAAGCGCCGCTCGTTGGCCACGACCTCACGTTCGCTCTCGACCTGCTCGTTGCCGAGCACGAGGTTGGCCATGCGATCGCTCTCGAGCGACACGGCCAGGGGCAGCGCGCTCGTCGGCAGGTTGTTGCGGTAGTACGTCCAGTCGACCCAGGTCGCGGCGTTCGTCTCGGCCCCCGCCGCTTCCATCATGCGATCGAACTCGCCGGGCGGGTGATTCGACGTCTGGTTGAACATGAGGTGCTCGAAGAGGTGCGCGATGCCGGTGATGCCGGCGCGCTCGTGGCGAGAGCCGACGCGAAACCACGTCTGGTAGGCGATCACCGGGGCGGAGCGATCGACGAGCAGCAGGATCTGCAGCCCGTTGTCGAGCTCATGGTGCCGGACGGTCTTGCCGCCGGCGCCGAAGGCGTGTTCGGAGAGAAGGCGCATCGCGCGATACTACCCTCGAATGAAGCGGACCTGATCGCGGATCTCGCCCTGAAGCTCAGAACGCCACGTCGAAGCCGAGCCCGACGTGCGGCACCGCGTACACGTAGCTGCCCGACGCCGACGGCCAGGCCTGCCCTCGCACCACCGGGAGGCAGCTCTGCAGAGAGTAGCCAGCGTCGACACACGCCGCCTCGTGCTGGCTCGAGAAGATCGAGCGAACCGAGCCGAGCGCGTGAATCGTCGCACCGAAGTGGCCGCTCAGCCGCAGGCGCTGCGTCAGCCTGGCCTCGAAGACCAGCGACAGATCGATCTTGTGGCCATCGAGCGACGCCGGCTGCTCGCGATCGCGCGCCACCACCGGGCTCTCGTAGGCGAGGTACGGCTGCAGGCGCAGGCGCCGGTGCGCGCTGATGCGGAGCGCCGCCGAGAGGAGGAAGGCGTCGCGCAGCCCCCGATCGAACAGGAAGCGCGGCGGGATCGCCGCCGCCTTGGGCTGCCCGAGGTTGTCGAGCGTGCCCCCCTGCAACATCACCTCGCTCGTCGGGTTGGCGCCGTAGTTGACCCAGCGGAAGCCGATCTCGAGCTCGAGGCTGCGCGGCAGCATGACGCGGACCGCCGCCGACAGGATGTTCGGGATCGGGAGCTGCAGGCGCGCGTTGCCTCGACAGCGCCCTCCCCCGGACGAGCAGTCGACGCTCTGGCCCGGCGCCGGCGTCGCGCCGCCGCCGCGGTGATCGAACAGCGTCAGATCGCCCGACGAGGCACCGTTGAACGCGCGGCTCTGGAACGCGATCGCGAGCCAGAGCCAGTCGACGGGTCGCCCGAGCAGCCCGACGCCGAAGCCGAGGCCCCAGCGAAAGCCGCTCGCCGAGAGGCTCTGGCGCGCCAGCGGGTTGTCATACCCACACGCCGCGCCGCCGCACAGCGCGCTCGGCTGATCGAGGAGCGCCGAGCCGCCGGCGGGCGCGACGTCGCGATCGAAGCGCAGCTCGGCCCACGCCTCGCTGATCGAGAACGACGCGCCGATGGTGAAGCGATTGGAGACGCGGAACCCCACCGCGACGGTCTGCTGCAGCGCAACAAAATCATACCGCGTCGCGAAGCGCGACAGCCCGTCGGGGAGGCGCGCCAGATCGGCGAGCGGCACGTACGTCGCCAGGGCGAGCGTCACCCGATCGCCGAGGTTGGCGGTCAACCCGATGAAGCCGTCGGGCGACGCGTAGCGCGCGCGCTGGGCGCCGTAGCCATCGAGCTTGACGTCGAGGACCCCGATGCGAGCCCCGCCTTCGACGTAGAAGTTGCGACCGCGCAGCAGCCCGAGCGCCGCCGGGTTGTAGACGATCGACGCGACGCTGGGGTCGGTCGCACCGGCCATCGCCGACGGGAGCTGGCGAGGCGCGAACACCGGATGGGCGCGACTCGGCCGCGGCAGGAGACCGCCGCACAGCGCGAGGACCACGATCCAGCGAGGCATGCGCCTGACACTACTACGGAGGCTTGACCTTCCGCGATGCGCTTCGTATGACTCGACGATGCGCGCCCTATCGACGACGGTTTCGCTCCTCGTGCTGCTGGCCGGTTGCACCCCGAAGGCGGAAGACATCGAGCGCTGGAAGGGCACGCAGAAGGGACCGGGCAAGCTCAAGGAGGCCGCCGCCTCGGCGTCGCTCTCCGACGAGCTTCGTGGTCAGGCGGTGGCGGCGCTCTTCGAGATCGGCGACGCCCAGGGGGCGCTCGACGGGCTCGCCAAGCAGGACAAGACGAAGCAGGCCGCGACGGTGCACGCGGCGCTGACGATCCTCGAGAAGCAGCTCGGCGAAGAGGGCCCCAAGGGCCTCGGCGCCAAGGACGCGCTGTTCTCGCTGCGCGACGCGGCCAGCCAGGCGGATCGCACCAAGATCGACACGCTGCTGGTCGCGTGGCTGTGCAAGGATCTGGCGGGCCGCCTCGGTCAGGGCGGGCACAGCGGCGAGAAGATCCTGGTCGCTGCCGGCCCGATCGCGGCGGCGGCGCTGGTGCCGCTGGCCCAGCCAGCCTCGCCGCAGCTCGCGCTCGTCACCGCGCTGCTCGGCAAGTTGCCCGACGCGGCGGCGCGCACCCAGGTCGTCGATCGCTTGATCGCCGCGGCGCAGCGCTTCGGCACGGGCGAGATCCCGCAGCCGCTGATCGTCGCGATCGCGCAGACCGGGGGGCCGCGCGCCGGCGAGTTTCTGATCGAGGTCGCCGAGTCGCCGCGCAAGGACTCGCGGGCCAACGCGCTCGTCGCGTTGATCAGCGCCCCGGCGGACACGCGCAACGACAAGGTGCTGGCGGGCTGCGCGCGGATCGCGCTCGACAAGAAGGCGCCTGGCAAGGCGCGCGAGGCGGCCTTCAACGTCGCCGAGAAGGTCGGCCCGAGCGCCGTCGGGACGCTCGTCAAGTTGATTGACCAACCGGAGGAGACCCTGCGCTGGCGTGCTGTCGAGGCGGCGTTCGTCGCCGGCGGCGAGGCGGCGATCGGCCCGAGCCTACGCGCCCTGCCTGCCGGGGCCAAGTACAAGCTCGAGGACCTCGACAGCTACGTCGTGCACGACGTGCGCAAGGTCGGCGACAGGGCCGTGCCCGCCCTCGCCGCCATCCTCACCGACGCGACGGCCTCCCCGGTGACCAAGATCGCCGCGCTGCGGGCCCTCGGCGCCGTCGGCAAGGCAGCGGACGCACCGAAGGCCAAAGCCCTCGTCGGAGACACCAAGCCGCTGGCCAACTTCGTCCCACCGACCTCCATTGGCAAGGAGGCCGAGGCCGCCGCAGCGTCCCTGGCCAAGCGATAGACCTTGACTCGCGGAGCGCCACACTGGTCAATGTGGCCGGTTTTCCGCTAGGATACAGATTGGGAATCGACGGAGCGATGGATCAGAACAAGAAGACGATGCGCCACTTCTACTGCCGAGACGTCCTCTGGGAGACGTTCGAGCAGATGGCGAACGACTTCGACTGCTCGATCGACTACTTGATCAACGAGTCGATGCGGCACTACGCGCGCGCCAAGAACTATCAGGTCGCGGCCGCGATCTCGGATCGGCACAACGTGGTCAACGAGGAGGGCGTCAGCAGCCAGACGCCGAACCCGCCTCCTCCGACGCCGAGCCAGCCGCCGGTGCGCCCCCGCAACCTGACGCCGCCTCCGCCGCCGATCGCGCAGACCGGGCAGGCGGCCATGGATCGCCGGCCGACGTCGAACCTGCAGTCGGTGAACACGCCGCTGCCGACGCGTCCGGCGCCGCCTCCGTCGCTCACCCCGACGACTCCGATGCAGGCGAGCACGCCCCAGTTCGGCACCGCGGCGCCGGCAGCGATCCGCACGCCGGAGCCAGGCGGCGGGCGCCTCTATCTGATCTACGACAACAAGAAGGTCCTGGTCGACAAGGACCAGTTCATCATCGGCCGCGGCAGCAAGAGCGCCGACCTGGCGATCCGCGACGGCAACATCTCGCGCAAGCACGCCGCAGTGATCCGTCGCAACGGCGCCTACTACATCAAGGACCTCGGGTCGACCAACGGCATCGACTACAAGGGCATGCGCATCGACAACAAGCGCATCGATGAGGGCGACATCTTCCTGCTCTGCGACTACGCCATTCAGTTCACGTATCAGCAGTAAATGCGGCCGGACGGCGCATGGTGAGCTCCGACGTGCTGGTGGCGCTGCGTCGGCCTCTCGAGGCGGTGTCGCGCGATGGCTTCGCGCTGCTCGACTCGGTGCAGAACCTGCCCGAGACACTGGCCCGCGCCGCCGAGCAGCTCTCGACGGCCTACGGCCCGCCCCTCGACGCGAGCTTCCGTCAGTGGCAGGGCGACCTCGGTCGTTGGGCACAGCTGCCGCGAGGCGAGCGCGAGCGGCTCGTGGCGCTCGGGCTGCGCTTGTGCGCCATGGCGAGCCTCGCCGCGCCGGCTCCACCGACGGTGCGGCCGGTCGCGCTGGCGCCCGCGGCGCGCACCCCCAAGCCGACGGCGACAGCGACGGCGACGAGCAACGCCCCGGAAGCGACGACCTCGATCGCGGCGCTGCGCGGCATCGGGCCGGTCCTGGCCGAGCGCCTCCGGGCGCGCGGCCTCGTCGAGGTCGACGACCTGCTCGAACTCCTGCCGCGCCGCTGGGACGCCCTGCGCGATCTCGTCGCGGTTGG
>CAZPEY010000002.1:0-59912 GCA_964585665.1 uncultured Polyangiaceae bacterium
TCATCACCTCGTCGAAGATCAGGAGCGCGCCGTCGTTCGCCGTCAGTCTGCGCAGCGCCTCCAGGTAGCCGGGCTGCGGCGGGACGCAGCCCATGTTGCCGCACACCGGCTCGACGATCACCGCCGCGAGGCGCTCCGCCTCGGGCAGATCGCGGTGCGCCGCGAACACCGCCTCGAGGGCGGCGACGTCGTTCCAGGCGACCGTCAGCGTGTCCTTGGCGGCCGCCTCGGTGACGCCGGCCGAGCCGGGGATGCCGAGGGTCGCGGCGCCCGAGCCCGCCGCGACGAGCAGGAAGTCGGCGTGGCCGTGGTAGGCGCCGTCGATCTTGACGAACTTGCTGCGCTTGGTCGCGCCGCGCGCCAGGCGCAGCGCCGCCATCGTCGCCTCGGTGCCCGACGAGACGAGGCGGAGCTTCTCCATCGACGGGACGAGCGCCGCGATCTCCTCGGCGAAGCGGACCTCGCCCTCGGTCGGCGCGCCGAACGTCGTGCCGAGATCGACCGCCGCGTGGATCGCGGCGAGCACCTCGGGGTGCGCGTGGCCGAGCAGCGCCGGGCCCCAGGAGCCGACGTAGTCGACGTACTCGTTGCCGTCGACGTCGTAGAGGAAGGCGCCTTTGGCTCGGGCGAAGAACACCGGCGTCCCGCCGACGCCACGGAAGGCGCGCACCGGCGAGTTGACCCCGCCGGGGGTGCGCAGCTTGGCCTCGGCAAACAGCCGCTCGGAGGTCGGACGCGCGGTCTTGTCGGCCATGGGCTACTCTCCGGCCTCTTCGTCGTCGTTCGGCTCCGGGCCGTCCGCCGCGCTGTCGTCCGACAGATCCTCCTCGCCCTCGAGCACCTCGACCGGACCCGCCTCGACGACGCCGGTCTGCTCCTCGGCCTCGGCGAGCGTGTCGATGCCGACGACGAACTCAGCCGGCTCGACGCGCACCAGGCGCACGCCTTGCGTGTTGCGGCCGAGGGTCGGCACGCCCTTTAGCGACATGCGGATGATCTTGCCGCCGTTGGTGATGATCATCAGATCCTCGGCGCCCTCGACGAGCCGGACGCCGATGACCTTGCCGTTGCGCTCCGACGTCTTGATGGTGATGACGCCGAGGCCGCCGCGGCCCTTCTGCGGGTAGTCGCTGACCGGGGTGCGCTTGCCGTAGCCGCGCTCGCAGACGGTGAGCAGGGTGACCGGCGCCTCCTGCGCGAACGTCTCGCAGCCGATGAGCTTGTCGCCCTCGCGGAGGCTGACGCCGCGCACGCCGCGCGCCGTGCGGCCCATCGCGCGGACGCGGCTCTCGTTGAAGCGGAGCGCGCGGCCGTCGCGCGTCGCCAGCAGCACGTCGTCCTCGCCCGAGGTCAGGCGCACCGCGACGAGGTCGTCGCCGGCGTCGATCGACAGCGCGATGATGCCCGAGCTGCGGATCGAGGAGAACGCCTGCAGCTCGGTCTTCTTGACGACGCCCGCCGCGGTCGCCATGAGCACGTACTTGGCCTGCTCGAAGCTCTTGAGCGGCAGCATCTCGACGACGCGCTCGCCGTCGCGAAGGTCAAGGACATTGACCAACGCCTTGCCGCGCGAGGCGCGCGAGCCCTCGGGCAGCTCGTAGACCTTCTTCGAGTAGGCGCGGCCCTGCGAGGTGAACAGGAGGACGTGGTCGTGCGTCGACGCGACGAACAGCTTGGCGACGAAGTCCTCGTCGCGCACCTGCGCGCCGGTGACGCCGCGGCCGCCGCGCTTCTGGGCGCGGTACTCGCTGACCGCGTTGCGCTTGACGTAGCCGCCGTGGCTGACGGTGACGACCATGTCCTCGCGCGCGATCAGCTCTTCGATCGCGATCTCGCCCTCGGCGTCGACGATGTCGGTGCGGCGGGTGTCGCCGTACTCGCTCTTGATCTCGAGCAGCTCGGCGGTGATCACCGCGAGCAGCTTCTTCTCGTCGGCGAGGATCGCCTCGAGGCGCAAGATCGTCTCGGCCAGCTCCCGGTACTCGGCGTCGAGCTTCTCGCGCTCGAGGCCGGTGAGGCGCTGCAGGCGCATCTCGAGGATCGCCTGCGCCTGCCGCTCGGACAGGCGGTAGGCGCCGCCGTCCTTGCGCTGCTCGATCTCGGACTCGGGGCGACCGGCGCGACGGAGGAACTCGACCAGACCGCGCAGCGGCTCGGCGCGCAGGTTGGCCTTGGCCTCGTCGGGATCCTTGGCCTTGCGGATGATCTCGATGACGCGGTCGATGTTGTCGACGGCGATCACCAGGCCTTCGACGAGCTCCTGGCGATCCTTGGCCTGCTTGAGCTCGTGCAGCGACCGCCGCGTGACGACGTTGCGGCGGTGATCGATGAAGTGCCCGATCGTGTCCTTGAGCGTCAGGACCTTGGGCTGGCCGTCGACGATCGCCAGCATCGTGACGCCGAACGACGACTGGAGCTGCGTCATCTTGTAGAGGTTGTTGAGGACGACCGAGCCCATCGCGTCCTTCTTGAGATCGATGACGACGCGCATGCCGACGCGGTTCGACTCGTCGCGGATGTCGGAGATGCCCTCGATGCGCTTGTCCTTGACCAGCTCGGCGATCTTCTCGACGAGGCGGGCCTTGACCACCATGTACGGGATCTCGGTGATGACGATCGACTGGCGGCCGTTCTTGTGCTCCTCGATGTCCGCCTTGCCGCGGATGATCACCGAGCCGCGCCCGGTCAGGTAGGCGGCGCGGATGCCCTGGCGCCCGTAGATCGTGCCGCCCGTCGGGAAGTCCGGTCCCGGCATGAGCTTCATCAGATCCGAGGAGTCGAGCTCGGGGTTCTCGATCAGCGCGACCGTCGCGTCGATCGTCTCGGACAGGTTGTGCGGCGGGATGTTGGTCGCCATGCCGACGGCGATACCGGTCGTGCCGTTGATGAGCAGGTTCGGCACGCGCGTCGGCAGGAAGTTCGGCTCGAGCTCCTTGTCGTCGTAGTTCGGCGACCAGTCGACGGTGTCCTTGTCGATGTCGGCCAGCAGCTCGGAGGTGAGCTTGGCCATGCGGACTTCGGTGTAGCGCATCGCGGCGGGCGGATCGTCGTCGATGGAGCCCCAGTTGCCCTGGCCGTCGGCGAGTGGATAGCGCAGCGAGAAGTCCTGGGCCATGCGGACGATCGCGTCGTAGATTGACTGATCGCCGTGTGGGTGGAACTTACCCATGCAGTCACCGACGACGCGCGCCGACTTCAGGTAGGGGCGGTTGAAGGTGTTGGAGAGGCCGTGCTGGGTGTAGAGGATGCGGCGGTGCACGGGCTTGAGGCCATCGCGCACGTCGGGGAGTGCGCGCGCGATGATCACGGACATGGCGTAGTCCATGAAGGAGGACTTCATCTCCTCCTCGATGGCGACCGGCTGCTTCTGCGAAGGGTTCGGCGAATCCGACATGGCGCTGCTTTTACCTGGAATCGGGGGTTAAAAACAGCGGCATTTTCCGACGGGCGGCGGGTCGGACCGGAGGTAAATCCCTGCGGGTCCGGGGGGACGGACCGGAGGTAAATCCCTGCGGGTCCGGGGGGACGGACCCGGGGGGACGGACCGGAGGTAAATCCCTGCGGGTCCGGGGGGACGGACCGGAGGTAAATCCCTGCGGGTCGGACCGGAGTTAGGTCCCGGCGGGTCAGGCGGGTCGGACCATAGGTAGATCGTACACAACAAACCCGCTCGCGCGCCGATAACGGCCCGGAATCGGTGAGACTACCTACGGTCGTGGGCGCCGGGGGCGGGGGAAACGCGCATTACCGATAGGGCACCGAGAGTTTCCCGCGGCGAAGGCTCGAAATAGAGCCGCACGTCGTTGTCGAGTTTCAGCACGGACACGTTCCCCTGGAGGCGCTCGCGGACGAATGGTAAGCCCTCCGCCTCGAGCAGGCGCTCTACCTCCTCGATGCGGGAGTTGTCACGCAACTTCCATGGCCCGAGGGGAACTCGAGGGTGCCGTGCCATTCCACCAAAGTGCTCGCAGTGCAAGAGGAACACGCGATGGTCTTGAAAGTGCAACTCGACCACGCCGTACTTCCAGATTGCCGCGCTGGAGACATCCGATTCGATCCCCCACTGGTCCGGCTCCCCGAGCCGTTCCCTCACGAATGAGCGCGGAGCCTGGAGTCCCACCCCTACGATCTTTCCGGTTCGGAGCAGCTCAAGGTACGTCGTCGGCTCAGCTATCGCCATCTGCGTCTTCTCCAGTCAAATCCGATTGCGATCCCGGCGCGGCGATCCGACCAGAGGCAAACAGGCACGCAACGAAACGTCGGCCGCGCCGATAACGCCGGCCATGAGTAAGCCAAGGCCCGTGTATCCTGGATCAACGTACCTCATCACTCGACGGGTGAGCCAACGCATGTACTTGCTGCGGCCTTCCCGTCTCGTCGACCACATCGTGCAGTACGCCATCGCCGTTGCGGCCAAGAAGTACGGTGTCGTGCTGCACGCCATTACGGTGATGTCGAACCACTACCATATGGTTGTCACCGACCCGCACGGGCGGCTGCCGGACTTCGAGCGTTGGTGCAACTCGATTATTGCGCGCGCGCTGAACGCGCATCACGGACGGTGGGAGAACTTCTGGGCCCCCGAGCAACCGAGCAACGTGCGACTCGTTGGCGTCGAGGACGTGCTGGGCAAGACGGTGTACACGGTCTGCAATCCGGTGGCGGCGGGGCTGGTGAGCCACGGCGCGAAGTGGCCTGGGATTCGCCTCTTCTCGCCGGGTGTACGGAAGGTGGCACGTCCGCAGGCGTTCTTCGTTGAGGAGGGGGGACTGCCGGAAGTCGTTGCGCTCGAGTTGGTCGCGCCGCCGCTGGGGGTGAGTTCGCACGATGCGTATCGGTTGGTGCGCGAAGGCGTCGAGGGGAAGGAAGCCGAGATTCGTGCGGCGTTTCGGCGCGAGGGGCGGTCGTTTCTTGGCGCTGCGCGGGTGATGGCGCAGAAGGTGACGGACGCGCCGGCGACCATCGAGCCGCGGCGGGAAGTCTCGCCCCGCGTGGCGTGTCGCAACACGTGGCACCGCGTCGAGGTGTTGCGGCGATGCAAGGAGTTCCTTGCGGAGTATCGCGCCGCGTTCAACGCGTGGAAGCGGCGAGCAAGAGATGTGTTGTTTCCATATGGGACGTTCTTGATGTCGCAAAGGTTCGGTGCGCTGGTCGCGGCGCCGAGCTGACCCGCGCTCAGAGTTGTTTGGCGTTTCGGGCCATCGTCGGTCCTCGCCGCGCGTTGGCCTCTCGTCGAAATCGAGCCGCTTCTGTCCGGACACCGGACACGGTCAACCTCTGTGCCAGCTCGCAGCGTTCAATCCGCCACGTTGCGGCTCCGATTCTATCCGCTACCTCCGGTCTGGTGCCGGGGGTGGCTACCTCCGGTCTGGTGCCGGGGGTGCCGGGGCGGGGTGCGCGCTACTCGAACCCCCCACCGATGAACTCCCGCAGCAGCGACGTCGGCGGCACATGATCCGGATAGATCGTCACGAAGTGATCGAGCAGCGCGAGCAGCCGGAACGCCGTCGCAAACGACGGGTGATCGTGCGGCACCTCGAGCAAGTACCGCTGCGCATACACCTTGAGCACCGATAGCTCGTAGATGAGCGAGGTGTCGAACACCGCCTGCGCGCGATCCTGGTACGGGAAGATGTGCCGGCGCTCGCCGTCGCGCACCGACGGCCACCGCGCGATGTTCTGCGCGGCGTCGAGGTTGCGCGTGTGGCGATCGCGGACGATGCGACGGAGCAGCCGCACGTCGGAGGCGTGGACGCGGGTCAGCCGATCGAACGGGAGCTGGGCGAGCGGACAGATGAAGATGGAGAACACCTTGCCGTTCGGCACCAACTCCAACAGCCGGGGATTGAGACCGTGGATCCCCTCGAGCATCAAGACGTCGCGCGGGCCGAGCTGCACGGTGCGACCGCCGTCGGGGAGGCTCTTTCCCGTCTTGAAGTCGTAGCGCGCCAGCGTGACCTTCTGTCCGTCGAGCAGGCGGTTGAGCTGGTCCTTGAGCAGCGCGGTGTCGAGCGCATCGAACGACTCGAAGTCGAGCTCGCCCTTGGCGTCGCGCGGCGTCTTCTCGCGGTCGACGTAGAAGTCGTCGAGCGACACCTCGATCGGGTGCGCGCCGTTGACCTGGAGCTGGACGCGCAGGCGCTTGAGGAACGTCGTCTTCCCCGACGAGGACGGCCCCGCGACCGAGACGATCTGCGCGGTCTCGGCACAGCGCGAGATCTCGTCGGCGATCGCCGAGATGCGCTTCTCGTGGAAGCCCTCGGAGACGCGGATCAGCTCCGCGACGCTGGTCCCAAGGCAGGCCTGGTTGAAGTCGCCGACGCTGTTGATCCCGAGTCCGTGCAACCAGCGCTCCTGATGGCCGGTCATGTCGGCAGCCTGGCGAGACACCGCGCGCGCCTGGATGATCGCCGAGTGGGTCGAGATCTCGTTGCTGCGGATGCTGCTCGGGTAGAGCAGCAACAGCTTCTCGCCGTTGGCGACGAGACGGAAGCCGCGCAGCGCGCGCGTGCTCGACAGGGGCTCGAGGTGCAGCACGTGGACTCGGCCGTACGTCGCGAGCGGCACCATCGGCTCGCGCCAGGTCGCGAGCAGCGCCACTGCGTCGCTCCAGCCGCGCTCGCGGAAGTGCTCGATCGCCTCGCCGCGGGTCCACCACTCATCCTGCACGACGAGGTTCTGATCGAGCAGGCGGTTCATCTCGGCCTGGATGCGATCGGCGAGCTCGTGGAGGTCGAGCGGCGCCTTGGCGACGACGTCGACGCGCTGGCCGAAGCCAAGGCTGTGGCCGAGGTGCAGGCTGACCTCGGCCGCGATCCGATCGGCGGCCTCGAGCAGCAAGAGCGCCAGGCTCTGGCGCACGATGCGCTCGCCCTCGGAGCTGTTGGCGACGATGGGCTCGAGCGTGCACGACGAGGTCAGCGCGTGCGACAGCGGCACCGCCTTCTTGTCGACCAGCGCCGCGACGACCTGTACGCCGTCGATGACGTCGTCGAGCAGATCGTCTGCGACCGTGCCCGTCGGCACGTCGCGCTCGCCAGCGGGGGTGCGGACCTTGAGGCGCGTGCGGCGAGGCAGCGAGCGCTCGCGCAGGAGCGCTCCGACGCTGTCGGTCATCTCCTTCAGGCTGCCGCCAACGCTGCCGACGATCGCCTGGACGAGGCGCAGGGTCGCCCGCGGGTGCTGCGCGGCCATCTCGACGTAGCTCGCCTCGGAGAGCTTGGCGAGGCGGAGGTCGGTCACCGCGGTGATCGTCGCGCCGCGCGGCTGCCCGGCGAGGAGCGCCAGCTCGCCGAAGTGTCGACCGGGCGAGAGCTGCTCGACCTCGATGCCGCCGCGAGTGACGCTGGCCTGGCCGTCGAGCACGAAGTACATGGCGCGATCGCGCGCCCCCTGGTGGATGAGCTCGGTGCCGGCGGGGACGTTCACCTCTTCGACGCGCGCGCGGAGCTGTTCGCGGTCGGCGTCGGAGAGCGACGCGAGGAGCGGGCAGTCTTGCAGGTGGGCGCAGCTCACGGGGACCATCACGCCATCATAGCCTCGTAGGACTAGTCAATCTCCTTGACCACCCGGCCTCGGCGGCCGACTTTTCGAGACTTGATCGATCTCAAGTGGCCGTGCCCACAGCGTCCTAGCCTGTAGGTATGACGCCCCTAGACCTGCTTTCCAAAGAGCATCGTGCCATTCGAGTCGTGCTGCGGGCGGTCGTCAAGCTGGCAGCGCGCACCGAGCAATCCGGTCCCGTCGATCCGTCGGTGTGGCGCGCCTTCGTCGGCTTCATCCGCCAGTGGGCTGACGGTGCCCACCACGCCAAGGAGGAGCGCGTCCTGTTCGAGGCGCTGCTCGCAGCGGGCATGTCGCGCGATCGCGGTCCGGTGGCGTGCATGCTCGGCGAGCACGACCTGCTGCGTGATCTGCTCCGTCGCGTGGAAGATGCGGCGGCGGCGTTCAGCAAGGGCACAGGGCGCTGGCGCGACATCACCGGCCCGGCGGTCTCCTTCTGCGACCTCCTCGAGGATCACATCGACAAGGAGGACTTCGCTCTCTATCCGCTGTCGCACAAGATGCTTGGGGACGCGGGCATCGCGGCGCTCGAGGCGCCGTTCCGGGACGTCGACGCTACGACGATCGAAGAGTTCGAGCGCGCCGCGTCGCGCGTCGCCGATCGACTCACCTCGGCCGAGCCGCTCGTCCAAGCGTCCGCCAGCTAGCCCCTACTCGAGCCACGCCGTCTCGGCGGGGCCGTCGCGGCGCGACAGCGCCGGCGCGACGCTGCATCCACCCACCGACTGCACGCAGGCTTCCACCGTCGACCAGGCGCGCCGTGCGTCGGTCTCGTTGGCGAGGTACGGGATCGCGCTCGAGCTGAGGAGCTGGAAGTTGCGCCAGCCCCACCCCGTCGACAGGTTGCGGCAGTAGTCGCCGACGAGACGCGGCGAGCACATCGGCTCCTCGCGACGCGCGACGTACTCGCTCCAACGCCGCGATGCCGTCGAGGGGTGCGCGTCGGGCCAGTAGCCGAGGAGACGACCATAATGCGTGTACGTCTCGGTGCGATCCGCTCCCGCGCCGAAGCCGGTCCCCACCGTCACCATCGGTAGGTCGGAAAAGATCGTCGCGCCCGCGGCTGCGAGCTGGGCGGGCGTCGACCACACGGTGTCAAAGAAGCGCTGCGCCGAGCTTGCCGTCTGCCCGAGCGGGTTGAGCGCGAGGCCGTAGATGCCCATCGCGTACGCGTCGTCAGCGTGCTCGAGGTAGCGCGGCGCGGTCGTCCACCGATACGCCAGGCCGCGGTGCGTTCGGTAGTGCAGCGGCCCGACGACGTCGGAGTACGCAAGCAGCGCCACGTTCTCGACGGGGAGATTCACCGAGCGCGCCAGATCCTGCAGCAGCGCGGCGGCTGTGTGGCAGCCGGCCGGCGCGGCGAGCTGGCCGCTGTACGAGAGGTCGTTCCGTCGCTGCAGGCGGCCTGGCGTGTCGAATCCGTAGGTGGCCAGGACGCGATCCGGCGTCGCGGTCGGGCCGTGGCGCAGGTTGCGGGCGACGAACAGGGTCAGGTTGGCGAGCGTCTGATCGGCCGAGCCACCGACGAGATCGAGGCCCGAGGTCGAGAGGCCGCGGACGAAGCCGTAGGCCTGCGCGGGCTGGCACACATAGGTCGGCGCATGGATGCGTGCGGGGGCGAGCTGCAGGTCGCGCCCTGCGAGCAGGCCCGAAGGCAGCGTCGTGGCGCCGGGCACGATCGTCGCGAACATCCGATCGGACGACAAGATCGCGGCCCGCTCGGCGGCGGGGAAGCTGCGCAGTTGCCACGGCAGCTCGCGACGCGCCTCGAGCGCGAGCGCGTGCGCGACCTGCGCAGCGAAGAGCGAGAAGGCCTGCTCGACGCCGAAGTAGAGCGGCCCCGCGACACGCCCACCGTAGGCCCACGGCGCGAGGTTGCGTTCCGGCGTCGGGCAGTCGAGCGGCAGCACCGTCGCGCCGTAGACCGCGAGGTAGTAGAAGGTCGCGAGCACCGAGCGGCGCGCCTCGGACAGCTCCTCGTAGCCGAGCACCCGGCCGTCGCCCTCGAGCCAGCGGATCGAGCTGCGCAGCGACGGGCAGGCGTAGAGCACGTCGTCGAGGTTCGGGTTCGGCGCCAGCACCCACTTCTGGCTCCACTTGTCCCAGGTCCACGACTGCAAGGCTGGCGTGCAGGTGTCGGGGTAGAGCGGATTCGAGACGGTGGCGAGCGACGCACTCAAGCTCGAATCGACCGTCAAGTTGGTGGCGCTCGTCGGTAAGTAGGTCGCTGCGGCGGCGCGCGAGTCGATTGGTGTGTCCGGAGGAGCCGCGCAGGCGGAGGCGAACGCAACGAGAGACAGGGCAGAGCCGAGGCGCAGGCGGCTGCTCATTGCAGCGGAGAGAAGCAGGTTCCGCGCCCGGGCCGCGTTCGCGCAGGAGCCGCGGGATCTCCGTCGGAGAGTCTCGGCAAGGCGGAGCGTCCTGGGGCCTGGCGACCTGGAGTCGCGCGACTCCAGTGGGGTCGGTAGTCGCGCCTGTGAGCCGCGGGTCCGTACGGGATCGCGGCTGCTTCCCGACGAGAGAGCGACCTGCTACCGTCGGCGCATGCACCGTCGGAGACCCGGCTTGGGTGGGGCCGTGTGGCTCGTTGCCGCGAGCGGGGCGGACGGGGCTCGGGCTGGGGAAGGTGAGGTTGCCGTGGAAGCAGCTCGCGCTCGTCGACGACGGCGCGACGACTTCTCGGGACCACCTCCGTTGGGCTCGACGAGCTGCCGGGCGGCCGGTATGCGCGCTGCGTGGCGCGGTCGGTTAGAGCTCGGCGGCGGGGCAGGCGGGCGTGGGCTGCTCGGGCGGCGGCGCCATGCTCGGGATCACCTTGCCGACGGCGGACTGCGCGGCGCGGCGGACGAGGCGACCGGCCTCGATGAGATCGCCGAGGCGCGCTGGCGCGAAGAAGCTGCCGTCGTGCATGTCGTTGAACAGGTCGCGGTACTGCGCCAGCACCTGCTCGCGATAGTCGTTGCTGATCGTCAGCGCCTTGTCGGCGAAGCGGTGGCAGTAGCGGCACTTCTCGCAGTCGACGTCGATGCACGACTTCTGCAGGAAGCGATCGATGAACCCGTCGAGCTTGCGGTTGTCGAGGTAGAGCTCCGTGTCGCCCGGCCGCGGATAGAGCAGGCCCTGCCGCTGGCCGAGCAGCGCGAGCTTGGGCACCTTGGCGACGTTGACCTGCGACGGCTTGAAGAAGTACTCGACCGCGCGCTTGAGCGAGTAGGCCTCCTTGGCCGCCTCGCTCTGGTACGAGCTCTTCGGATAGTTGAACGGCAGCACGAGGTCGAAGAAGTTGCCGTCGTAGCGTCGATTCGCGTACGCGTGTACGCGGCGCAGCAGCTCGGGCGTCGGCGTGTTGCGCTCCACGATCTTGAAGTTCGTAAAGCCCATCGCCTCGTAGTGGTGCAGGTCCTCGGGGCGAATCCAGTTGGCGCGGATGTAGTTGACCGGCTCGCGCAGGCGATAGTCGAGGCAGAACAGCATGTGGTAGTCGAGCGGGAAGGTCGACTTGCGGCCCGGCTGCTTCTGCGAGCCGTGGCTGAGGCTCGAGGCGTGCGTGCCGGCGATCGCGCAGTCCTGTCGGCACGAGTTGTTGACGATCAGCGACAGATCGCACTTGACCGCCTTGCGGATCGCCTCGAGCGCGGCGAACTCGCGCGCGAACGCCGTCTCGTTGAGCACGATGCAGTCGGCGCCGTGATCCTCCCAGAAGCGCGCCTTGCGCACGCTGTCGGTGAAGCGGTGGGCGCTGATCCGCACCTTGAGGCGCGGGTAGCACTTCTTGATCATCTGCAAGAGGTAGATCTGACCGACGGTGACGCTGTCGACGCCGATCGACGAGACCCAGTCGAGCGTGTCGCGGATGGCGCGCTGGCCTTCGCGCGTGTACTCGGCGTTGCCCATGCACGCGGCGTTGAGCAGGTAGTTGAACTCCATGCCCTGCGCGTGGACCTTGCGGACCGTCGCCTCGACCTTCTGCTTGTCGACCTTGGGCAGATAGAACGAGGGCCGCCCGCCGCCAGCGTAGTCGCTGGTCACCTTGCCGTAGACCTCGTACACGGGATAGCCGCGCAGGCCCTCGATCAGCTCGTCATCGAAGTTGCACGCAACGCTCAGTCTCATGGATGTCCTCCTTTGGACAGGGCCGCTCCGGCGGTGGCCAGGGAGCGCGCGACGCTGGCTTGCAGCGCCGCAAAGTCGTCGAAGTCGATCTGTTGCTCGGCGTCGGAGAGCGCCGCGTCGGGGTTCGGGTGGACCTCGATCATCACAGCGTGCGCGCCGCAGGCGAAGGCGGCGGCGGCCAGCGGCGCCAGGATGTCGCGGCGGCCGGCGGCGTGGCTGACGTCGACGATCACCGGCAGGCGCGTCGCAGCGAGCGCCAGCGGCACGATCGAGAGATCGAGCGTGCCGCGTGTCTCGCGCGCGAACGTCCGGATGCCGCGCTCGCACAGCACGATCGAGTCGCAGCCTGACAGCGCGATGTACTCGGCCGCCGAGATCCACTCTTCGAGCGTCGCCGACAGGCCGCGCTTGAGCAGCACCGGCCGCCCGGTGCGCCCGACGGCGCGCAGCAGATCGTAGTTGTACATGTTGCGCGCGCCGATCTGGATGACGTCGGCGTAGCGCGCGACCAGCTCGACGTTGGTCGGGCTCGTCGCCTCGGTGACGGACGCGAGCCCGTGGCGCTGGCAGGTCGCGGCGAGCAGCCGCAGCCCGTCGGCGCCGAGGCCCTGGAACGCGTACGGCGAGGTGCGCGGCTTGAAGGCGCCAGCGCGAAAGAAGCCGACGCCGAGGGCCGCCAGGCGCGACGCGGCCTGCTCCATCTGCTCCTCATTCTCGACGGAGCAGGGGCCGGCGATGTACGTGGGTCGGTCGGCGCAGAGCTGAAAGCCTTGCGCTTCGATGGTGATGCGAGGGCCGCGGGTCGCGTCGATGAGGCCGACGCCGATCGCGTCGCGCTTGCGATCGCTGCTGTGAGCCTTGAGCGGTCTGTGCATGAGCTCCTCCGTCGTCGCTTGGCGACTCGACGACGCTAGGGCTCGGCAGGATTTGGCGCTTTGATGCCCCGCAACGGGGATCGCACGCGCCGCTGTGCAGGTTCGCACGCTCGCGGCGGTCGCGGGCTCAGACGGGGCGAGACGAGGCCGGGCCTGCTACTCGGCCTGCTCCCCGGCGAGGCGCTCGAGGAGGTGCGGATCCGCTACGCTGATCTCCCGGTCGTCGCGGATCGCGCCGAGCTCGCGGAGTTGATGGAGCGCGCGCGACAGCGTCTCGGCGCGGATGCCGAGCAGGCGCGCCAGCAGGCCCTTGCCGAGCGGCTCATCGGGTGTGCTCGGCGCGGGCGGCATCGCGGCCTGCCCGTCGAGCCGTGCCGTGCGGGCGTTGGCGTCGCGCAGGCGTGCCAGCAGGTAGCGCGCGACGCGACTGACCGCGTCGCCGACGAGCAGCGCTCGATCTTCGTGGAGGCGGCGCATCTCCTCGACGAAGATGCCGAGCACCGCCGCGGTCGGCGTCAAGTCGACGCCGAGCCAGTCGCGAAACTGCGCGATGGGCAAGCGGCAGGCGACGACGTGGCCGAACGCCCAGCTCTCGTAGGGGCTCTGGCGATCGACCATGCCCTCGGTGCCGACCAGATCGCCGGTGCTGCGCAGCGCGCAGTACGTCTCGTGCCCCGACGAGGCGAGCGCCGAGAGCAGCACCGCGCCGCTCTTCAGGAACCACACCGTCGACGGGACCTCGCCCTGTCGGACGAGGACGGTACCGGGCTGGAGGTGGCGCTCTTCGAAGGGGCAGTCGCTCGGCAGCGACGCGCGCCCCAGAGGACAGACGTAGCATTCGGGTTTCACAGCGGGCTCTCCTCGGTTGGCCAGAAGGGGTGGAAGTTGAACCACTGCAGTGGGTGGGCGCGGACGTACGACTCGTAGATCGCGACCAGGCGCTCGGTCGTATGCAGTAGATCTTCGTCGCGGTGGCGCGTGCGATCCGCGATCAGGTGCTCTTCGACGCAGACGCTGAAGCGGCCGCGCCCTTCGTGCAGGAGGAACACCGGGAGGATCGGGGCACCGGTCAGGCGCGACAAGATCGCGGGGCCGAGCGGGAAGCGCGCCGGGTGGCCGCAGAACGGCAGCTCGATGGCGCGATCGCCGGTGTCGCGATCGAGCTGCATCGCGACCATGCCGCCCTTGCGCAGCTCATGGCAGAGCTCGAGCGCCGCAAAGGGGGAGCGCGTCGTGTAGACGCTCTGCCAGCCGCGCCGCTGCTCCTCGGCGGCGTGCAGTCGCTGGTCGCGCTCCTCGGCCATCGCGACGAGCGGCGCGCCGATGCCGTAGTGCTGCATCGCCACGGTGCCGAGCGCCCACGCTCCCAGGTGGCCGCTGACCAGGATCACGCCGCGGCCGACCGCGCGGGCGCGGGCCAGTCGATCGCGGCCGCTCGGGCCCGGATCGATCGGCGGCTCGAGACCGAGCTGCACCGCGTAGGAATCGCGGACCGTCTCGATGTAGTTGCGATAGAGGCGAAAGGCCGACCGGCGCGCGGCGCGGCGCGGCACGCACAGGAGGCGCTCGAGGTTGTCGATGACCGCGGTCGCTCGACGGGGTGACAGCGTCCAGCCGAGCGCCGCCCAGATCGGCGAGGCGTACTGGATGCGGCGAGGCAGGTGGCGGATCCCCCAGACCGCGAGCTCGCGCACGAGGTGACCGTCGACGATTTGGCGCGAGTGCATTCGATGCAATGTGCCCACGGCTGGGCAAGCAGCGCTTGATCGCGCTCAAGTGCGCTCGCTCCGCGCTGACGTACCCGTACTCGATGCGCCTCCTGCTGGTGTCCGCGAATCGCGAGCGACTGCCCTCGCGCGTCCTCCCCGTCGGTCTCTTGACCGTGGCCAGCGCGGCGCGCGCGCGGCACGAGGTCTCGCTCGTCGATCTCTGCTTCGAGCCCGAGCTCGAGCCTGCCCTCGCCGATGCGATCGATCGGTTCCGCCCCGACGTGGTGGGGCTCGGCTTGCGCAACCTCCACACCAACAACTACGACGGCACGGAGCAACTGCTCGCAGGCTACGAGGCGATCGGCAGGGCGGTGCGCGAGCTGACCGCCGCCCCCATCGTGCTCGGTGGCTCGGGCTTCTCGCTGCGGCCGGCGGCGATCCTGGAGCGGCTCGGCGCGCAGCATGGCGTCGTCGGAGAAGGCGAGCTGGCGCTGCCGCGGCTGCTCGACGCGCTGGCCGAAGGCAGGCCGGCTCCATCGCTGCTCATCGAGGGACCGCGCGACCCCTCGCTGGCGCGGCTGGCGCGACGGCAGCCCGAGGGCGCGGCGCGCTACGCGCTCGATCATGTCCCGCTGCCTGCCTTCGACCTCGCCGATCGGCGCTACTTCTCCGAGGGAGACGGCACGGTCAGCGTGCAGACCAAGCGGGGCTGCGCGTTCGCGTGCAGCTACTGCGACTACCCCGATCTCGAAGGCAACATGATCCGGCTGCGCGATCCGCACGCGGTCGCCGATGAGGTCGAGGGCTGGCTGCGCGTGCCCGGCGTGCGCAGCCTGTTCTTCGTCGACAGCGTGTTCAACGTCCCGAAGTGGCACGCGCTCGCGGTCTGTCGCGCGCTCCTCGAGCGTGGCTTGCGTCTGCCCTGGCTCTGCTACGCGAGCCCTGCGAGCCTCGATGAGGAGCTGGTGGCGGCGATGTCCGCCGCGGGCTGCGTCGGCGTCGAGATCGGGTCAGACACCGGCACCGAGGAGTCGCTGCGCCGCTTGCGCAAGCCGTTCGATCTCGCCGCGATCCGCCGCGCCCATCAGCTGTTCGCGACCTACGGCATCCGCGACTGCCACACCTTCGTCGTCGGAGCCGAGCACGAGGACGTGTGCGAGACCGAGCGCACGCTCCGCTTCGTCGAGGAGCTCGATCCCGACGTCGCGGTGTTCGTCGTGTTTCACGAGGATCGCGAGGATCGCGGCGTCGGGGAGGCGGCGCACGGCGCGGCGCTGCGCGAGCTGCTGGCGCGTCAGGCGCCGACGCATCCGGGCTGGGTCGTGCCCGAGCTCGGCATTCGCTTTGGCGACAAGGTGACGCGCCTCCTCGAGCGCAAGGGCGTCCGCGGCTCGTCGTGGCTACACCTGGCCCAGCTTCGGAGAGGTGGCTTACGAGCGTTGCGGTCGGAGTGACGCCAATCGGGTCCTGTCTCGCGCCAACCAGCCGCTGTGTCGGCTAGCCGACATTCGGCGGGGCCGGATCTTGGTAGCCGCGGTCGCAGGAGATCCACGCTCCATGAGCCCAAGCGGAAGACCCGGTCCTGCATCCCGACTGCTGCCGATACCCCTCCTCGCCTCGCTGTTCGTCCTCGCGGCCTGCCCCGCCCCAGACGATCCGCGGCGACACGGCGGCAGCCTCGATCTTGCGAGCGACGAGCCAGAGCCGAGCGATCCGTTCGACCTGGGCCTCGATCTGCGGCGCGCCAACAAGGACCAGAGCTCCAGCGACGCCGCGGTCGTGCCCGACGGGATGGCCACGACCGACGCGGGCTTCGTGTTCGACAAGGACGCGAGCGCCACACCGCTCTGCCACGACAACGGGGGCGCCTGCACGAGCGCCACGGAGTGCTGTGGCCTGCTCGTCTGCGATGACCACGTCTGCAAGACGCCCGTCACCTGCCGCGCCGAGAAGCAACCCTGCGACGTCACCAAGGAGTGCTGCGGTGGCCTCGCGTGCGTCGAGAACGAGTGTCGCCTCGTGCAGGCGATCGATGTGCTGTCGCGCCCTTGCTCCGAGGCCCTGCCGTGCGTCGCCGACGGGGTCACCTGCTATTCGCTCGCCTCCGCCGCGACCGGCGTGTGCAGCATCATGTGCAACGACGAGGGCGACTGCCCTGACGGCTCGACCTGTGTCGCGAGCTTCTGCTTGAAGGAGTGCCCCTCCGGCAGCGGCTGCGAGTCGGGCTCGACCTGCTTCTCGAAGTACGCCTGCTGGCCCGACTGCCGATTGCAGCCCGGCTTCTGCGGCAGCGAGCAGGCCTGCGGCGCCAACGGCCTCTGCTGCCAGGCGGTCGCTGCCGAGTGCGACGACGTGCTCACCTGCTGCGACGGCCTGTCTTGCGTGGGCGGCAAGTGCCAGGACGGGGGCGGCTGCCGCCAGCCCGGCGCGACCTGCGGCTACGACAACCAGTGCTGCGAGGGCAACGTCTGCTACCAGGGGATGTGTCAGCCCCCCCCGGCCTGTCGCCCCGTCGGGAGCGACTGCGTCCATCCCGCCGAGTGCTGCGGCACGACGACCTGCTACAGCGGCAAGTGCTCGAACTACTGCGGCGGTGGCACGGGCACCGCGGGGACGTACTGCCTCGACGACAACGACTGCTGCAACGGCTACGCGTGCAAGGACGCGGGCACCGTCACCAAGTGCATGCTCGGGCCGCGGGTCTGCCACCCCGACAACGACGTCTGCCTGAGCAACGGCGAGTGCTGCTCGGGTTTCTGCAACCCCCAGCTCTACTGTTCGCCGGCGTGCGGCCTGCTGCTCGATAGCTGCTCCGCCAGCAACCCCTGCTGCGACGACTACATCTGCTCGGGCGGCAAGTGTCAGATGCCTGCGTGCAAGAACGTCGGCGAGTCGTGCGGCAATGGGGTCTACTGCTGCGGAACCAACGTGTGCACCGCCAGCGGCAAGTGCCAGGCCCCCGCGCCGACCTGCGGCCACAGCGGCGCGAGCTGCTCGTCGAGCGGGCAGTGCTGCAGCGGCCTCGCGTGCAGCGCTGGTCACTGCCAGGCGCCGCTGTCCTGCGGGGCGACGGGGCAGAGCTGCGCCAGCGCCGGCGCTTGCTGCGAAGGGCTCGCCTGCCTCGATGGCCAGTGTGCCGCGCCGAGCGGGTGCACGGCGACCGGCGGCGGCTGCTCGGGCTCGGGCGAGTGCTGCAGCGGGCTGACCTGCCAGGCAGGGACTTGCCAAGGCGGCGCGACCTGCGCGGCGAAGGGCTCGTCGTGTGCATCGGGCCAGACCTGCTGCGCGGGGCTGACCTGCGTGGCAGGGACGGCGTGCGGCACGGTCACGAGCTGCTCGTCCGGCGTGTTTCAGTACACGAGCTTCCTCGGCAGCGACCCCACTCTATGGGCGCGCTGCGACGGGGGCCAGGGACCGAAGATCTGCAAGTCGGGCGCCTGGGTCACACTCAACGACGATCGCTGCTTCTGCCTGCAAGAGTGCTCGACGCCCGGCACGAGCTGCACCAGCGATGGCAGCGGCGTCTGTGCCAAGCTCGAGGACGGCTACCCGGCGATGTGCATCAACCGGAGCTGGGGGCTCTGCGAGCTCTGATTTGAGTTGTTCGTTCGCAGGCCCTAACGTAGGGGGATGCGGCCTCGCTTCGCCTGGTCCCTGACGCTGTTCCTCTGCATGGCCGGACTCTTTCCGTCCGGTGCGCGCGCTCAGATCGCCATCGCCCATCAACCCGATCCCGCCGCGTTCTACGACGCCGTCACCAAGGCGCGCGTCGCGGGGCGCCCGACGGAGGCCGCCTTGCTGGCCAAGCGGCCCGAGGCCATCGACGTCGCGGCGCTGCGCAAGGCGATCGCCGAGCTCGATTGGGTCGACGTCGGTCCGTACCTCTACGTCGATCGTACGCTCGGAGTCGAGTACCTGAAGGACGAACCCTGCCAGCTCGATCTGCACCGGTATCTGCCCGACGGGGGCGAGCTCCATTTTTCCTACAACGCCGCGTGCGCCGACAAGCGCAAGGGCAGCATCTCGCACACCAACTTCCAGAATCCTCCGTCGGTCAGGGTCGCGATCAAGCAGCTCGGAAAGGAGGCCTACTGGGAGAACACCGCCTACGGAGTCGCGGAGCTGCACCGCATCGTCTCGTTTCGCAACAACGTGCTGATCATCGACATCTCGCGCGACGGCAAGCCGCGCTCGAAGAAGGTCGCGTTCCGCGTCGTGCGGGTCGGGATTCCGCGCAGCTTTCCGTGGAGCTTCGGCGAGGCAACTCCGGCGGCGCGCTGATCGCGATTCACGGTCAGGGGCGCGCTGCGTGCGGGTCGATCTCGAACACCGCGACCGGGCGCGCGAAGCCCTTGACCGAGACCTCGCCGCGGGAGCGACCGACGAAGTGATCGTGCACGAGCGCGTAGGTGTCAGCGCTCAGGAGCACCGCGCCCGGCGTGTCCTTGCCTTCGAGGCGTGACGCCAGGTTCACCGCCTGGCCGATCGCCGTGTACTCGAGGCGGTTCTGGCTGCCGAAGCTGCCGACGGTGGCCTCCCCGGTGTGGATGCCCATGCGCGCCTGCAGGTCCTCTTCGATCAGGTGGCGCTCGCGCCAGCTCCGGTTGAGGACGCGCAGGCGCTGCTGCATCGCGATCGCCATCTCGACGCAGCGGTTGGCCGCCTGCTCGGGCGTGGTCTCGACCGGGGCGCCGAACAGCACCATCACGGCGTCGCCGATGAACTTGTCGAGCGTGCCGCCGTGCTGGAAGGCGAGGTCCGCCATCTCGGAGAGGTACTCGTTGAGCACCGTCGACAGCTTGTCAGGATCGAGGCGCTCCGCGGTCTGCGTGAAGTCCTTCAGGTCGGAGAAGAAGATGGTCAGCGTGATGCGCCGCTTGTCCTCGATGGCGTCGCGGTGGCCGGTCAGCATGCGCTCGACGACCTGCGGTGGCAGGTAGCGATCGAGGTGCTGGCGATGGGCGAGCTCGTGGGCGCGCCGCGCCCCGAGGAGCGCGATCGTGTAGATGTTGCCGAGCGTGCGGAAGGCGGTCAGGCTCGATGCGAGATACATCGTGTCGTCGCTGCGCCGGCCGAGCGCCAGGGCGCCGAGCGGCTTGGACTCATGCCAGAGCGGCGCGACGACCTCGTAGACGTCGAGCAGCGCCGAGCCCCCGCGCTGGCGGCGGAGCTGCTCGCACTCGACGACGAGATCGCTCGGCACCAGCCCCGCGAGCACCTCGTCCTGCTGGAGCTCCTCGGGATGGAGCATGGCAGCGTTCGACGCACCGAACGTCGACGCGCACAGCGAGAGCACGCGCGCACGCAGCAGCTCTTCGTCGAGCAACGTCATGATCTCGCTCGACGCACGCTCGACGCGGATCGGCGTCTCGTCCTCCCCGCTGCCGAGCGTCGCCGACAGCCAGCGTGGCAGCCGCGGTCCGAGCACCGCCAGCAGGACCAGGCAGATCACGGCCGCGGCGACGTGCGTCGTCGTCGCCTCGCCGTGCAGGAAGCGCCGATCGATCTCGAGCACGAGCGCGTAGGCGCTGGCGAGCACGACCGCCGTGAGCACCCAGCCGGCGGCGCGCGTCAGCCATTCACGGAACGAGATCAGCCGATAGCGCAGGCAGGCGTAGCCGAAGAGGACGACGAACGCGGGCATGCAGAGCGCGCTCACCGTCCCGCCGAACAGGTCGATGCCAAAGTGCGGCAGATAGTCGAGGAGGCTGCTCGCCAGGAAGCCGTAGGCGACGAGCAGGTACTTGGCGCGGTTGCGATCGAGCGGGTGCGCGGTGCGAAAGTTGTGGAGCAGGATCGCGAGGCCGAACAGCGCAGGCAGCGCGCTCAAGATGGGGCTCAACACGAACAGGGGATTGCCGCCGACGTAGATGCCCCACGGGTAGCGGTGGATGCGGCCCGAGAAGTAGACGTCCGTGAGCCACACGGTGCCGAGGTTGGCGAGCGCCGCCAGCGCGATGGCGACGCGCGCCGGACGCACCACCGGCATGCGACACATCAGCGCCGCCGAGACGAGCCCACAGGTCGTTGCGACGAAGGCCGCCGTCATGTTGACGCGCGCCGCCAGCAGTGCCCACGCCTCGGACCGCGTCTCGATGAACAGTCCGACGCACACCGCTGCACAGGCCAGGCAGAGGAGGGCGAACCAGACCCGCACCTGGCGCTCCTCCCCCGAAGCCGAGACGAGCGCGGCCATGCCGAGGATCAACAGCGCCGCGAAGAGGAGCATGCGAGACGGTAGCACGCCCGCTTTACAGTTGCGCGGCGCTGGTCGATGCTCCGCGCGGCCGGCTCAAACGGATCGGCACCTGGATCGGAGGGACACGATGCTCGGGCTCATGATGGATCAACCGCTGCTCATCTCGAATCAGCTCGAGTTCGCGGCGCGCTTCTTCCCCAACGTCGAGATCGTGTCGCGCAACGTCGACGGCAGCATCCACCGCACGACCTGGGGGCAGGTGGCGGCGCGGAGCCGCCAGCTCGGCCACGCGCTGCGTCGCCTCGGCGTGCAGCCTGGCGATCGCGTCGCGACGATCGCGTGGAACAACCATCGCCACCTCGAGCTCTACTTCGCGGTGTCAGGCATCGGCGCGGTGCTGCACACGATCAACCCGCGGCTGTCGCCCGAGCAGCTCGTCTACATCGTCGATCACGCCGAGGATCTGGCGCTCTTTTTCGATGCGACCTTCGCCAAGCTCGCCGACCTCCTGCGCGCGCGCCCGGACTCGACAGTGCGCCACTTCTTCGCCCTCGACGACGCCCAGTACGAGCCGCTGCTCGCGCCGGAGAGCACCGAGCTCGCCTGGCCGCAGCTCGACGAGAAGAGCGCTTCGTCCCTGTGCTACACGTCGGGCACGTCGGGCAACCCCAAGGGCGTGCTCTATTCGCATCGCTCGACGGTGCTGCACTCGTACGCGATCGCGATGGCCGACGCGCTGGCGTTCTCGGCCGCCGACGTGATCCTGCCGGTCGTGCCGATGTTCCACGTCAACGCGTGGGGCGTGCCCTACGCGGCCGCCATGGTCGGTGCCAAGCTGGTGCTGCCCGGGCCGGGGCTCGACGGCAAGTCGCTCCACCAGCTGATTGTCGACGAGCAGGTGACCAGCCTGCTCGGTGTGCCGACGGTGTGGCTCAACCTGCTCGCGCACCTGCGCGCGGCCGGCGCCAAGCTGACGACGGTGCGCAAGGTCGTCATCGGTGGCTCAGCGGCAGCGCCGAGTCTCATCGAGGCGTTCGAGAAGGAGCACGGCGCCCGCGTGCTGCACGCGTGGGGCATGACCGAGATGAGCCCGCTCGGCACCGTCAGCGTGCTGCTGCCCAAGCACGCGGCGCTCGGCGAGGCGGAGCGCCTCGCCATCAAGGCCAAGCAGGGGCGGCCGATCTTCGGCGTCGATCTGCGACTCGTCGACGACACCGGCCAGGTCGTGCCCAACGACGGCGCGACCTCGGGCCACCTGCAGGTGCGCGGGCCGTGGATCGCCAGCGCCTACTTCAAGCGGGAGCACGACGACACGCACCGCGACGGCTGGTTCGCCACCGGTGACATCGCGACCATCGATGGCGACGCGTTCATGCAGATCACCGATCGCAGCAAGGACGTCATCAAGTCGGGCGGCGAGTGGATCTCCAGCATCGATCTCGAGAACGCGGCGATGAGCTGCCCCGGTGTGGCGCAGGCCGCGGCCATCGGGGTCGCGCACCCCAAGTGGGCCGAGCGCCCGCTGCTGCTCGTCGTCAAGGCGCCGGGGGCCGAGCCGACGCGCGAGGCGATCGCGGCGCACCTCGCGGCGCGGCTGCCCAAGTGGTGGCTGCCGGACGCCATCGAGTTCATCGAGGCGCTGCCGCTCGGGGCGACCGGCAAGGTGCTCAAGCGAGCGCTGCGCGAGCGCTTCGCCGACTACCAGCTCCCGTCGGCCTGACCGTCGGTCGTCTCGGGGCCGACCCCGGCGAGGAAGTCGGTCGCAGCGGCGTGGACCTCGGCGCGCACCCGGTCCTCGTCGATGCGCAGCGAGCGGCCGTCTCTTAGCACCAGCTCGCCGTCCACGATCGCGGTGTCGATCTGCAGGCCGGGGAGGCCGCACGCCAGGTGGCGCCCCAGGCTCTCCTCGGTGAGCTGCAGCCCCGACGCGTAGCGACCGACGACGAGGTCGGCTGGCGCGCCGGGCTCCAGGCGGCCGAACGGCGCGGCGAAGAGCTGCGCCATCAGGCTCTGGTGATGGGCGAAGAGCTGCACGGGGATCGTGTCCTTGCCGTCCTGCCACTGCCCCTCGGTCGCCTCGGCGAAGGCGGCGTAGATCGAGGGCGGTGCGCTGCCGGTGCCGAGGAGCCAGCGCTCGGCGGACGGCAGGCGCCTACCGTCGGGGAGGCCGAGGCGGCGGTTCTCGCGCGGTAGGGCGACGAGCGCCGCGCCGAAGCCCGCCGCGGTGGCGAGGTCGTCCGCCTCGAAGAGCGCGCCGCCCGTCAGGAGCGTCCGTTCGTGCAGCAGGCCGTGCCAGCGCAGCCAGTCGAGCGCCCGCTGCCCGTCCTTGTTCTGGTCGAGGCTCGACGACGCGAAGTCGATCGAGATCGGCACCTGGAAGCGCGCCGACTGATCGGCGAGGCGATCGGCGAGGGTCCCATCGAGGCTGCCGACCGATTCGGCGGCGCACAGGCCGCGCACCAGGCGCGGTGTCTTGCTGCATTGCAGCAGAAATTGCTCCGAGTCACGCAGCGCCTGCTTGGCAGGTTCGACGCCGAGGCGGTTGCTGATCTCGACGCCGAGCTGACCGCGCAGCCCGACCCGCTCGAGCGCCTCGGCGAGCGCTGGCAGGACGCGGCCGCCGAGCTCCAGTGAGTGTCGGTGGAGCACCGTCGTCACGCCGCTGCGCAGCGCCTCGAGCGCGAAGAGCTGCGCCGTGCCGAGGAGCAGCGCCTCGGGCAGCACGCTCTCGTAGCGCCAAAGGCCGCTGCGCAGCCGCTGCTGCAGGTTGGTCGCGGCGGGGCGCGGCAGCAGGCGCAGCAACGGCCCGTGCACGCGCGCGAACGCGTTGAGCTGCCCGGGCAGCACGACGAGGCCCTGGCAATCGACGACGGTCGCGCCAGGCGGCTCTGTCTCGCCGACGCCGCGGATGCGACCGCGTTCGATCAGCAGATCGCCGCGCCGCACCCGCAGCGGCTCGATCTCGACCAGCAACCCGCCGCGCAGGACGATTGGCGCCGCGGACTTCGCCGCGCTCTGGGGCGCGCTCCGCGGGGTCGGCGCCGCCGGAGCGGGCGCGACGGCGGGCGAGTCGGACTTGGTCGTGCGAGTGCGCGAGCGCGGCGTGGTGGCCATGAGGATCAGAGTCTCCCGCCGATGCTGAGCACGGCGTCGAAGTCGACGGCGACGAACCGGCCGGCGCTGTCGTTGAAGTCGAAGATCGCGATCGTCGGGCCGAACCAGGCCCCGACCTCGAGATACTTGATGGGGAAGAACAGGAGGCCGGCGCCGGGCGAGACCGCGACGGACAGCGAGTCGTACTCGACCTTGGGGAGGCCGCGGATGCGCGTCCAGCCGCCGCAGTAGTCGAGGCCGAGCCCCGCCCGCAGGAAGAAAGCCCCCTTCGGAAAGGGGATGCCGAGGCGGCCGCCGATCGTCGCGCGCGTCCGGGTGTAGCGGGCGTCGAGGCCGCGGTCCCAGTAGGTCGAGTCGCGCGGATTCTGGGCGATCGCCTCGACGGTGAGCTCGGGACCGAGCAAGACGTGCTTGTGGACCTGCCACTCGATCCCGGCGCGAAACGAGAACTTGTAGGAGGCGGCGAAGCGGTGACGCCACTCGCTGCCACCGACGGGGACGCTGACCCCGTTGCCGATGTCGGCGTACAACACGCCGCGGGCCTCCGCCGGCGTCGCCGCGAGCAGGAGCACGAACCAGCAACCGAGCAGTCGATGCGCCAACACGTCAGTACCGTAGACCGAGGCCGACGGCGAGCGCCAGGGTTGCCTCCGGGATCGACGGCGGCGAGCCGGTGTGTCCGTCGATGTCGAGGCGCGCCGCGAAGATCATCGCCGAGCGGCCATCGCGAAACTGCACGAGGTCGACCCCGATCGCGACGAAGCCGCCGTAGGAGACGCCGCGGATCGGCCCGTCGCGGAGCTGCCCGCCGGTGAGGCCGATGCGGACGCGGACGCGCTGGTTGGCCTGGAGCTGCACCGCCAGCCCCCCCTTGCCGTCCATGTAGAGCTGGCCCGCGTGTCGTCCGATGAGGAAGCGGCCGTTGCCGACCAGCGCCAGGCCAGGCCGGACCTCGAAGCCGAGAGACATCTCGCCGCCGCCCGCGAGGGTCTCGAAGCCGGGGGCGTCGCCGGTCGAGACGATCGCGGTGCGCCAGCCACCGGTGCCGATCTGCCACTCGGCGACGAAGCGCTCGCGCAGCCAGACGATCGCGTTGCTCTCGGGCTTGGCGGTCGTCTGCTCGGCCGCCTGCGCGCTCGTCGCTGCGACGAGCCCCAGCAGCACCAGACCGGCGCAGCTAGCGCGCATGTTCCTTCGCGGATCCCGCGTCGTCCTGCTCCTTGGGCGAGCGCTTGCTGCAGTCGGAGCCATGCGGTCGGGTTGGCGCGAAGTCGTAGACGTTGAGGGTCATCTCGACCTCGAGCGCCGTGAGCGTGTGATCGGGCGCGTGCGTACCGGCGAACCGGATCTCCTGAACGCGCACGGAGCCGCAGCGATCGTGGATGCCGCGCTCGACGGTGCGGAGCTGCTTGATCCAGTCGGCCACGTCGACGTCGCGGCATGGGCCCTGGGTGCTGCAGCGGAAGGCCAGCGAGTCGTACCAGCTCTCGGCCTGCTGCCCCCACTCCTTGATCTGGAGGAGCGGCGCGATGCCTCCCTCGGGCCGCAGCGCCTCGACGCGATAGCGCACGCGGTGCTTGCCGTTGGGGAGATCGACGTAGCCGCAGGCCGCCTCGGGCTCGGCCGCGCCTGGCTTCTCGAAGGTGCCGTGGCCCGCGATGGTGAGCTTGACGTCGTCCGTGGTGCGGCCGATGCGCAGCTCGAAGCGCTTCTTGCCCGCCGGCACCCCCTCCTCCTTGCGGGTGTCGATCGCGTTGCCGAAGTTGTCGAGCTCGCGACAGGCGCAGGTCGCGCCCTGGCAGCGCACGCCGCTCATGGTCATGGCGCGCTCGACCGGCATCGCGGGCAGCCGCCCGTCGCTGGCGCTCGGCGGATCGGGGTTGGTCGTCGAGGCGGTGCCGCCGCAGGCGGCGAGCAGCAGCAGGCCAGGGAGGACCCGAGACAGGGGGCGAAGCGTGGTCGGCATCGTCCCGTGAAGAGTACCCGATCAGGACTCCCGATAGTGCGGCCAGTTCGTCGGCCGGCTCCTCGCCACCGCGGCGTCGTAGAGGCGCAGCAGCGGCTCGCGATGCTCCGGCTCGCCAACCGAGGCGAGGGCGGCGGCGATCGCCTCGAGCGTCGAGACGCCGCCAGGAGCCGCGCGGCGAAAGCGGACGCGCGGCGTCGACTCGACGGACAGGCGCGGCAGCGCCGCGAGGCGTGGGTGGCGCTGCAGCATGCGTCGACACTGCCCCCAGGTCCCGTCGAGCAAGAGCAAGCGTGCAGGCGGATTTGGTAAAGTAGCTTGACCACCTGGAAAGACGAGCGCCGTCCCCTCCGCCACGAGCGCGTCGAGATCGAGCACATCGCCGATGCCGCCGTAGTCGACGAGGGTCAGTCGCTCGAGCGCCAGCGCGGCGAGACGGACGCTGTTGGAGGACCGGTTCTGTTCGGCGCGGTGGCGCAGCACGAAGATCGGGGTGCGATTGCCGAGACGCTCGACGAGCGCGCAGATGCAGCCTCTCTGATGGAGGCGGCAGCTCTGGCAGCGGAACGGTTCGTCGAGCATCGAGCGTCGAATTGTGCGATAGGAAGGGCGTCGTGATGAAGAGATTTGCGACCCGCACGGTCGAGGTGGCGCTAGACGAGGAGGGGATCGTCGCGGCCCGGATCCAGCCAGGCCAGGTGCAGACCGTCGAGGACGCGCGCGCCAACCTGGCCGCTGCGTTCGCTGCCTGCGGCGGACTTCGTCGACCGCTGCTGCTCGACCTGCGCCATGCGGTCGAGCAGCCGGCCGAGGTTCGGCACGTCTACTCGGGGCCGGTGATGAACGAGTTCTTCACCGCCATTGCGCTGCTCGTGCGGGCGCGTCCCCTCGAACGGATCATCGCCTCGATCTACTTGCGGGTCACCAAGCCGAACTTGCCGACGCGCCTGTTCGAGGACGAGGACGCGGCGCGGATCTGGCTGCGTCAGGCGACCTCGTGACGTGTGGGTGAATCGCTCATGAAGATCGACGAGACGCGCATCACGGAGCTGCTCGCGACGATCGAACAGATGGCGGGCGGCGATCTGTCGCAGCGCGCCGCCATCTCTCCGAGCGGCGACGAGCTCGACGCCATCAGCTACGGCGTCAATGCTCTGTGCGGAGAGCTCGCGTTTGCGCTCGAGTCGCAGCGCCGCCTGAGAGACGCCGCCGAGCAGACGAACCGTCGCAAGACGCACTTCGTGCGCACGGTCAGTCACGAGCTCAGAACGCCCCTGGCAGCGATCCTGGCGCTGGCGCAGCTCCTCGCCCAGCCGGACCTCACCGAGGCGCGGCGGGGAGAGCTCGGGGAGCGCATCGCCAGCAATGGGCGGTCGCTGCTGCAGCTCCTCGACGATCTCCTCGATCTGGCGAAGATCGAAGATGGGCAGCTCGATCTCGAGCGCCGGCCTGTCGATCTGATGGCCGCGTGTACCGAGATCATCGAGCGCTTCGAGCCAGAGGCGATCAAGCGGCGGCTGCAGTCGAGCGTGCTGGCGCCCGTCAACCTCCCGGCGGCCCTTGGAGATGCGCGGCGCGTTCGACAGATCCTCGGCAATCTCCTGCAGCACGCGCTCAAGCAGACCGCGCAAGGAGAGGTTCGGATCACGATCACCCTCGACGACACGACGCTGCTGGTGGACGTCTGCGGGAGCCGCCTGGAGCTCGACGACAGCCCCCCGACGGGCCCCTTTACGCCGCTCGATCTCGACGATCAGGAGAGCGCCCGTCAGCACGGGATCGGCCTGCTCCTCTCGCGGCTGCTCGCCGAGGGCATGGGGGGCTCCCTCGCCGTTGCACCGGCATCGGGTGGGCAGGGCTCGAGGCTGCGCCTGTCGCTGCCAGCGCTGATCGCCCTGCGCGCGCCGGCGCCGCAGCCGAGCGTGATCGCCCCGACGTTCCGGCCGCTGGCCGATCTTCGCTTGCTGCTGGTCGAGGACGACGAGGACATCCGTGAGGCGATGGCCGAGCTGTTGGAGGTGGCCGGGGCGGCCGTGGAGCAGGTCGACGACGGCGACGTGGCGATCGAGCACGCGAGCCGCTCCGTCTACGACGCGATCCTGATGGACATTCGCATGCCCCGCCTCGACGGCATCGCGGCGACGCGGGCCCTGCGGGCGATCGGCGTCGAGACGCCGATCATCATCCTGACCGCCGACGCGGTCGAGGAAGGGCGCAGCCAGACGCTGGCGGCTGGGGGCACCGAGTGGCTCACCAAGCCCATCGATCTTCGGCACCTCGCGAGCGTCCTCGGGCGGGTCGTCCGGCGCGGCGCCAGGTCGGTGCGCGTCGGAGACGGTTGACTCTTCGCCGTCGATCCCTAATTGTTCCGGCAGATGCGTCGCCTGATCACGATCTTGTCCGTCGCTGTGCTGCTCTCCGCGTGCGGAGATTCGGCGAGCTTCCTGCGCTCCACCCCGAGCTTCCAGTCGACGGCCGAGGCCAACTACGAGCTGGGCCTGCGCCAGCTCAAGAACGGCAACTACCAGCTCGCCCAGCAGTACTTCCAGTACATCCGCAACAAGTTCGGCTTCACCAAGTGGGCGACGACGGCGGAGCTGGCGCTGGCCGACGTCGAGATGGGGCGCGAGAAGTACACCGAGGCGATCGAGATGTATCGCCAGTTCATGCGCTCGCACCCCAACCACGAGCGCGTGCAAGACGGCTACGTTGCCTTCAAGGTCTGCGAGGCCACGACCAAGCAGGTGCCGAGCGAGTGGTTCCTCTCTCCGCCGTCCCACGAGAAGGACCAGGGCCCGGCGAATGACGCGTACCGCGAGCTGAACGACTTCCTGGCGCAGTACGCGGACTCGCCGTACCACGGCCAGAGCAAGCAGCTCTGGCAAGAGGTCGTCAAGCAGCTCACCGACCACGAGCTGTACGTCGCCAACTTCTATCTCAAGCTCGACAAGCCCAAGGCTGCGGTGTGGCGCCTCGAGGGGCTGTTGCGCGACTACAAGGGCGCCAACCGCGCGCCCGAGGCGCTCCTGCTGCTCGGTCGCACGTACCTCCATATGAAGGAGGCGGGGCAGGCGCGGGGCACGTTCGAGCGTCTGGTCGCGGAGCACAGCAAGGACTTCCGCGCCGAGAAGGCCAAGCTCTACCTGGCGCAGATCAAGAAGCAGTACGGCGACGTTCCGGTGCCGCCGCCGGCGCCGCCCGTGGACAAGAAGCAGAAGCCCAAGGAGCCGAATCGGCAGGAGCCCACCAGCACCGCCGGCGAAGGGGAGGGGTAGCAGCCATGGCGACGACGATGGACGAGAAGCTCCGCTTGCAGCTTCACCAGGCGCGCGAGCACTACGCCGCCGGGGAGTATGCGGCCGCCGAGCCGCTCCTCTCCGCGCTGACCAAGCAGGGCGCCGACTTCGCAGACGTCTACAACATGCTCGGCGTCAGCCTGCACAGCCTCGGGCGCTTCACCGCGGCGCAGCAGGCCTTCGAGGCGGCGCTGCAGCGCAACCCGAGCTACACCGAGGCGGCGCTCAACCTCGCCGTCACGTACAACGACCTCGGCAAGTACGACCAGGCCAAGGCGGCCTACGAGCGCGCGGTGGCGCCGGTCAAGAGCGAGCCGCGCAAGCTCGATCCGTTCGCCATGGGCAAGATCGCCAACCTGCACGCGGCGACGGCCGACGCCTACCTCGGCTCGGGCATGACCGAGGAGGCGATCGCCGAGTACCGGCGGGCGCTGCAGCTCGGTCCGAGCTTCTCCGACATCCGCGCCAAGCTCGCTGGAGCGCTGCGGGACCTCGATCGCAAGCAAGAGGCGCTCGTCGAGTACGAGCGGATCCGCGCCGAAGCGCCCAAGTTCCTCCAGGCTCGGCTGAACCTCGGCGTGCTCTACTACTCGCTCGGGCGGCGCGACGCGGCGCGGGCCGAGTTCGAGGCGGTGCTCGCCGAGAACCCGGACAGCAAGAGCGCTCGGCTCTACCTCGACCTGCTGTAGCGCTCCCCTCGTTCGAGGTCCTCGAACCCGCTCGACGGACGGGAATTCCTCGTGCGCTCGACGCGTACTCCCTTCGGTTCACATTGCCATGCTACGAAGCAAGGCGCCGCCGCATCTTTTTATGTAGACTTCCGCGGAATAGTTGGGAAAGCGTGCCCGCCATGAATCTGACCTCGAAGTTTTTGGCCTTCACCCTCCTCGGTGCGGAGTGGGTCCTCTGGCTGCTCATCATCCTGTCCGTGATCTCGGTCGCGATCATGATCGAGCGCGCCTGGTTCTTCGCCCGTAACCGGTTCGACGTGCGGACGCTCGCCGGGGAGATCCGCAAGCTGATCCAGGCGGGCGACATCGAGAAGGCGCGCGCCAAGCTGCGCGACACGAACAGCGTCGAGGGCTCGATCGCCGAGTCGGGCCTGTCGGAGATCGATGGAGGGATGGACGCGGTGCTCGAGGGGCTGCAAGAGGGCAAGGCGCGTGAGCGGGTCAAGCTCGAGCGCAACCTCGCCTTCCTCGGTACGCTGGGCTCGAACGCGCCGTTCATCGGCCTCTTCGGCACCGTCCTCGGCATCATCAAGGCCTTCCACGACCTGGCGGGCAATCAGGCCGGCGGCGTCGCCGTCGTCATGGCCGGCATCTCCGAGGCGCTCGTCGCCACCGCGGTCGGCCTGCTGGTGGCCATCCCGGCGGTCGTCGCCTTCAACATCTTCAACCGCCGCGTGCGCGCGACGATGGCCCACGCCGACGAGCTCATCCACGGCCTGCTCAAGCACCTGCGCGCCGATCCGGCGCCGGACGCCAAGAGCGGCAAGCCGTCCAAGCTCACCGAGGTGAAGTAGTGGCGGGCAGCTCGATGCCGTCGGGAGACGACGACGGCGGCATCATCTCCGACATCAACGTCACGCCGCTGGTCGACATCACGCTGGTGCTACTGATCATCTTCATGGTCGCGGCGCCGATGATCGTCAACAACCCGTCGATCAAGGTGCAGCTCCCCAAGGCGGCGACCGGCGACGAGACGCTCAAGTCGACGCTCGCGCTCACCCTGCAACGGCAGGAGGCGGGCGGGTACGACCTCTACCGCAACGGCGAGAAGGTCGACGAGGCGACGCTCCGCAAGGAGATCCCGGAGCTGGTCAAGCAGAACAAGGACATCCAGGCGATCATCGCCGCGGATCGCGGCATCGCATATGGCGACGTGATTCATATCGTGGACCTGGTAAAATCACTGGGAGTGGTCAAGTTCGCACTGAACACTGACGCCAAGTAGGCGCCCGTCGGAGGACCCGGGACGACGATGTATCGCGACGGCTTCTCGTTTGTCTTTGCGCTCGTGGCGCACGTTGGGGTGGGCGTCTTTCTGACGCTGATGCCGCCGCCTGCGCCCGCTGGGCCCAAGACGGTCGAGTTCGAGGTCAAGAAGACCGAGCCTCCTCCCGAGCCGCCCAAGCTGACGCCACCCGAGCCACCCAAGCCGCCCGAGCCGCCGCCGCCGGAGCGCAAGGTCATCCCCAAGCTCAAGCAGGCGCCGCCGCCCGACGCGCCGCCGCCGCCCAACCAGCAGCCGCCCAAGGAGCCGCCCAAGAACCCGGTGCAGCCGGTGTTCGGCGTCACGATGGACTCGGTGGTCGAGGGCGACTCGGGGATCGCCGTGCCGGTGGGTAACACGACGATGATGGACCCGAAGAAGTCGCGCATCGCGACCGGGCCCGTCCAGCCGCTCGCTGCGGCGCCGCCGCCCGTCGCCAAGCCCAGCTACGCGCCCGTCAGCGACCTGTACGTCAAGACGCTGCCTGAGATCGACGGCGAGGCGTGCGGCAATTCGGTCAAGTATCCCGACGAGGCGCTGCGCGCCGGGATCGAGGGCACCGTGACCCTGCGCATCGAGCTCGACGAGAGCGGCAAGGTCCACGGCATCCGCGTCTTGAAGGGGCTCGGCCATGGCCTCGACGAGTATGCGACGCAGACGATGAAGACGCGCCCCGAGTGTCGCTTCAAGCCGGCGGTGGCCACCGACGGCAAGGCGGTGCCCTACGTGATCCGAAACTATGCCTTCCGTTTCGAGCTCCCGCGCTAGCCTGGGGCGCGCCGCCTGCGTGGCGCTGGCGCTGCTGGCCGGCTGCGCGACGCGTCCACCGCCGCGCCCGACGATCGCGCGCGCGGTCTCCCTCGACTTCGCCGTCGAAACGCAGCCGCAGGCCGCGCTCGTCGTCACCCTGTCCTTCGACGGATCTCCGACGGGAGAGACCCAGATCGCGCTGCACGAGCGCTACCTCGGCCAGAAGACCAACGCCGCCTTCCTCGGGCTGACCGTCGTGGGGCGGAGCGGCGCGCCGCTGCCCATCGGCAAGCCGGCGGCGCACCGCCTGACGGTGAGCCATGCGCCGGGCGAGCCGCTCACCGTGCGCTACCGGATCACGCCGCGGCCCGAGCGGGTCATGAGCGGCAGCTTCGTGCGGCCCGTGGTCGCCTCCAGCCTGGTCTACCTCGTCGGCGAGAGCGGCCTCCTCCTCCCGTCCCACTTCGGTGACGGCGCGATCGAGGTGCGCCAGACCTGGCGAGGGCTGCCGGCCGGCTGGCGTGCCGTGTCCTCGCTGGGCAGCAACGCCACCGAGACTCGGACCGGAACGATCGACGTTCTGCGCCACGCCGTCTTCCTCGCCGGGCCGCTGCGCACCGTCGAGCAGCAGGTGGCCAACGGCAAGCTCGTGCTGGCGACGATGGGGCAGTGGCGCTTCACGGACGCGATGCTGCTCGATCTGACGCGCCAGATCGTCGACGGGCAGCACACCTATACGCAGGGCAACAAGCCACCCTACTTCCTCGTCGTCCTCCTCCCCGTCGATGCGCCGCGCCGGACGCGACCGGCGATCGCGGGGCAGTCGCCGTCGAACGGCATCGTGCTCTTCGCGCAGCCGACGCTCGACGTCGGGCATGCGTCGGACTTTCGCCGCCTGCGCCGCGTGCTGGCGCTCTACGCGTTTCGTCAGTGGAGCGGCCTCGCGCCCGACGCCGATCCGATCAGCGTCTGGATCTCCGAGGGCTTCTCGTCGATGCTGTCGCGCCGACTGCTCTATCGTGCCGGCCTCTACTCCGTCGAGGAGTACGCCGCCGACCTCAACGGTTCGCTGCGCCACTACTTCCTCAACCCGTGGCGCGATCTGCCGGACGCGCAGCGCACCGACGCCCACCTGGCGAGCGAGGAGTACGCGCTGGCGGTGCAGGCGCGGGGCGAGCTGCTGGCGCTGCTCGTCGACATCGAGATGCGGCGGCGCAGCGAGGGGCGGCAGTCGCTCGATGACGTCATGCACGACCTGGTCGTCGAGGGCAAGCGCAGCGGCCAGCCGTTCTCCGTCGAGCTGCTCGCCGGGCGGCTCGGGGAGCTCGTCGGCTCCAGCTTCGCGCAGCAGATCCGCGACGTCGCCGCCAACTCGGGCATGACCGGGCTGCCGCGCGACACGCTGTTCCCCTGCCTGCGTCAGTCGGTGACGCTGCGCGGGCCGTGGAAGCTCGGCTTCGACTTCGACGCGTCGGACCGGGCCCACAAGATCGTCGGCGTCGAGCCGAACGGCCCGGCGTGGCAGGCGGGGCTGCGCGATGGCCTGCCGCTCGTCGGGGCGCGGATCGACTTCGACAACCCGGGCGAGGAGGTCCGCATCCAGATCAAGGATGGCAACGACTCGCGCGAGGTCCGCTACCTGCCGCAGGGGCAGCCGCGCTCGCTGCCGCAGCTCTCGGTCAACGATCCGAATCGCTGCTCGATGCTGTGACCAACCCCAGAGCTCACTTCAGTTGATGGACCTCGCTCGTTTTTTTCGCACCAGGCTGCGTCACAAGCTCCGGTGCTCACCTTACGTACCGAAGGGTACGCGCGGTTCCGCTCCTCGCTTGTTCCTTGCCTGCCGCGAAAGCTCCTTCGCGATCGCCATCAACCGAAGTGAGCTCTGGGGTTAGTCCTGGTATAAACAGAGGGTGATTGCCAAGACCGCGGCGTCGGGTGGACCCGGCCTGCACCCTCTCGTTCTCGCCTTCTCGAGCTCGCTCGCGCTCGATCGGACGCTCCTCCTCGAAGACCTGATCGGCAGCCTCGCGCACCTGCGCATGCTCGCCGAGACCGGCATCCTCGACGCCGCATCGGCGGTCGCCCTGCATGGGGGGCTCTGCGCCCTCGGGCAGGAGGCCCTGGCCGGCACATTGCGGCTCCCCGAGGAGGAGGACGTCCACATGGCGGTCGAGGCGCTGCTCGCCGAGCGGCTCGGCGCCGTGGCGGGTCGCCTGCACACGGCGCGGTCGCGCAACGATCAGGTGGCGCTCGATCTTCGCCTGCATGTTCGCGAGCAGGCGACCGAGATCGGGCTCGCCGTGTGCGGGCTGATCGACACCCTCGTGGCGCGGGCTCGCCCAGGCGCCGATGGCGACGTGCTGCTGCCGTCCTACACCCACCGTCAGCGCGCCCAGCCGATCAGCGCCGCGTATCTGTTCGCGGCGTATGCGTCGATGCTGGCGCGCGACCTCGAGCTCTTCGACTTCGTCTACGCGGGCGCCGACTGCTCACCGCTCGGCGTCGGCGCGATCGCTGGCACGACCTTGCCGACCGATCGGCGGATCACGCAGCGGCTGCTCGGCTTCTCCGCCCTGACCCGCAACGGCCTCGACACCGTCGGCGATCGCGACTTCGCGCTCGACTACGCCTACGCCGCGTCCCGCCTCCTGCTCCACACCAGCCGCATCGCCACGGACTTCGTCGACTTCTCGACGAGCGAGTTCGGCTTCGTCGCGCTCGACGATGAGATCGCGTGCGGCTCGTCGATGATGCCGCAGAAGAAGAACCCCGACGTGTTCGAGCTCGTGCGCGGCAAGAGCGGCCAGGCGACCGGCAACCTGATGGCGCTGCTGGTGACGCTCAAGGGCCTGCCGGGCGGCTACAACCGAGATCAGCAGGAGGATCGCGCGCCGATCCTGCAGACGGCGCCGCTGTGTCGCGGCGTGCTGCAGATCCTCGAGCTGGCGCTGCAGAAGGTTCGCTTCCGCCGCGATCGCTGTCGCGCAGCCCTCGAGCGGGATTACACGCAGGCGACCGATCTGGCCGAGGCGTTGGTCGAGCGTGGCGTCGCCTTCCGCGTCGCCTATCAGGCGGTCGGCGCGCTCGTGCGTCGCGCGCAGGAGCTCGGGCTCGGCCTGGCGCAGGTCGATCTGGCGACCGCCCAGGCGGTCGATCCGCTGTTCACGTCCGAGGTGCTGGCGCGCGTCTCGCTCGACGCGGCGCTCGGCTACAAGCGCTCCCTCGGGTCGACCGGGCCCGAGGCAGTCGCGGCGCAGCTCGACGAGCTAGTGGCGATCAGCGCTGCGGCGCGCGCCCGCTACGCCGCGCGTCCGCGGCTCGCGGCGATTTTTGCTGCGTTGCAGCAATCACCCACCGATCCAGGCCGGAGGGAGTAGCTCCGGCGTGCTCGCCCTGGCAGTCGGAGAGGAGCTCGATGCCCGGTACCGCATCGTGCGCGAGCTGGGACGCGGTGGCGTCGGCATCGTCTACGAGGCCGAGCGGGTCGCCGATGGGCTGCGCTGCGCGCTCAAGATCGCGCATGGCGAGAGCGACCTCGCGGTGCAGCGCGGCCGCCTGCAGCTCGAAGCCGAGATCGGGCGCCAGCTCGCCGGGGAGCACGTCGTGGCGATCTACGATCACGGCGCCTCTGCGGCGCGTCCCGATCTCTACTACGTCGCCATGGAGCTGCTGCACGGCGTCGACCTGGGCGTGCTCGTCGAGCAGCAGGGTCCTCTCCCAGCGGACCGGGTGCAGCTCGTGCTCGGCCAGCTCGGCGACGTGCTCGGCCGCGCCCACGCCCTCGGGATCGTCCACCGCGATCTCAAGCCGGCCAACCTGTTCTGGCATCAGCCGGAGGACGGTCCGGCGACGCTCAAGGTGCTCGACTTCGGGTTGGTCAAGCAGCTTGAACAATCGCTCGGCGGCGCGACGCGGCTGACGGCGACCGGTGCGATCGTCGGCACCCCGGACTTCATGGCGCCGGAGCAGGCGGCCCAGTCGCACCTGGTCGGTCCTCACACCGACATCTGGGCGGTCGGCATGGTGGCGATCTACCTGCTCACCGGCGAGCGCTACTGGAGAGCCGGGACGCTGGTCCATATCCTGACCCAGCTCAACGCGGGACCGACGTACGCGCCCTCTTCGCGATGGCCGCACCTGTCGACCGCCTTCGACGAGTGGTTCTGGCGATCGTGCGATCGTGTCGGCTCGCGCCGCTACGCGAGCGTCGCCGCCCAGCTCTCGGCGCTGGCGCGTGTGTTGCCGACGTTGCGACCGGCGGAGCGCCCGCTCTCTCTCGGCGCGCTGACGGAAGATCACACCGTGTCGATCTATCCGGCGCAGCTCCGTGCCTTGCCGCGTCCGCGCGCGGCGCTGCTCGGGCGAACCGAGGAGCTGCGTCAGCTCCATGTGCTCCTCCTGACACGCGGACAGCGCCTCGTGACGCTGCTCGGCGTCGGAGGCACTGGCAAGACGCGGCTCGCGATCGAGGCCGCCGCCGAGGTCGCGCCGCTGATCAAGGACGGGGTCTACTTCGTCGAGCTCGCTGGCGTTCGGCAAGACGACGCGCTGCCAGGCGCGCTCCAGACCGGGCTCGGTGTGGTGGTGGAGCCCGGCGAGTCGGCAATCGCCGCGGTCGAGCGCTTCCTCCAGCCGCTGTCCTGCCTGGTCGTCCTCGACAACGTCGAGCATCTCTCCTCGTTGCCGACGGTGATGGCGCGGCTTATCGAGGTCGCGCCGACGGTGCAGTGGCTGGTCACCAGTCGGCAGCCGCTGGGGCTGTCCATCGAAGCGCGGATCGAGGTCGCGCCGTTGCCCGTGCCGACCGCCGGCCGCGACGTCGGAGAGGCACAGCTTCGGGCCTACGCTTCGGCGCTCCTCTTCGAGCAGCGTGCAGCCGAGGCCAGCCCTGGCTGGGAGCTGCGCGACGAAGACGCGGCGGCGATCGCCGAGATCCTGCGCCGGCTCGATGGACTGCCCCTCGCCATCGAGCTGGCCGCCGCCCGGGTTCGCCTCTTCTCTCCGAGCGAGCTGCGTGAGCGGTTGTCACGCCGACTCGGGCTGCTGACCGGCGGGCGATCGGCGACGTCGGAGCGCCACGCGACGATGCGCGCCGCCATCGACTGGAGCTACGATCTCCTCACGGCGGACGAGCAGCGCGCCTTTCGAGCGCTGTCTTTCTTTCCGGGCGGCGCGAACGTGCAGACGCTGGCCGAGGTGCTCGACGCCGATCCAGCGGCGATCGCCGACGTGGTCGAGGCGGTGGCCGATCAATCGCTGTGCCGGATCAACGGTGATCGCCGGATCGGGCAGCTCGAGGTCGTGCGCGAGTACGGGCGCGAGCGCGCCTCGACGGCCGAGGCAGAGGGGCTCACCGCGGCGCTGCTCCGCGTGTTCGTCGGCCTCGCGGAGCGCGCCGAGCCGGAGCTGCGCGGTCCCCACCAGCTCCTCTGGCTCGAGCGCTTCGATCGCGAACAGGACAACTTGCGGGCCGTCCTCGAGCACGCGATCGCCCGTGGCGACGGCGAGGTCGCGCTGCTGCTGTCGACGACGCTGTCGTGGTACTGGTACCTGCGTGGCCAGTACGCCGAGGGACGGCGCTGGCTCGAGCAGGCGATCGAGGTCGGCGCGGCGCGGCCGATGGCGCTGCAGCGCGCCCGTCGCAGCCTCGGCGAGCTCGCCTACCTGCAGTGTGACTACGAGACCGCGCGGCAGCACCTCGACGCGAGCGAAGATCTGGCTCGCCGGCATGGCGATCTGGCCGCCGCCGCGGATGCGACCCAGGCGCTCGGCTCGATCGCGCGGGAGCGCGGCGACTACGAGCAGTCCCTCTTGCTCCATCGTCGAGCGCTCGCCGTCTACGAGACGGCCCTGGATCCGCTCAAGGCCGCCCGTGCCCACAACTACCTGGCCTTCGCGGCGTGGCTGTCGGGGGATCTCGACGAGGCGCGGCGGTACGCGCTGCGCGCCGAGGCCGAGTTCGCCCAGCTCGCCGACGAAGAGGGCGCGATCTGGGCGCTGCTGAACCTGGGCGCCGTTGACTACTGGCAGGGAGCCCTCGAGGAGGCGCGCACCCGCGTCAACGCGGCTCACCAGCGCAGCCGCACCGCGGGGTTCAAGGAGGGCGTCGCCTGGACGCTCAACGTGCTCGGCTGGATCGCGCTCGACGAGCTGCAGCGCGACGAGGCCAAGGAGACCCTGCAGGAGAGCCTGGCGGTGCACCGCGAGCTCGGCGATCTGTGGCGCTCGTCGAGCGTCCTCGAGGCGCTCGCGGCGCTGGCCAGCAGCTGCGCGGACTCCCGTCGCTGCGCCAAGCTGCTCGGCGTCGCCAGCGCGCTGCGGCGACGCATCGGCACACCGGTGCCGCGCTGCGAGCGGGCGCGCATCGAGGAGCTTCGCGCCAACTGCCGCCACGCGCTCGGCGATCACTTCGCGCTCTTGCACGAATCCGGTGCTGCGATGCCGCTCGACGCGGCGTTTCGCTTCGCGCTCGCCTGAGCTGGGCCGACGTCGCTACTCGGCGAAGCGCTTGTGGACGTAGTCGCACGCCGTGCGGTAGTCGGCCAGCGACGCGGTGACCGAGCTGACGAAGGCGCGCCCGAACTCGGTGACGCGGGTGTCGTGATCGCGGATGTCGAACCCACGCGGCAGCTCGTACTCGGCGAACACGAGCTGTCGACGGCCCTTGCGATCCCGCTCGATCGCGGGAGCGTCGACGGAAGAGAGGCGAAACAGGCGGCTCGCGACCGAGGTGCGGCGCTCCTCGGAGCTGCCCGTCGGCGTCGAGGCCAGGTGGCTGGTCAGGTGGTACGTGAAGATCGCCTGCTCCCGCGCAAAGTGGCGGAGCGTCAGCTTGGCGAGGCGCGCGAAGCGCGTCTCCTCGTCGGTCACCTGCAGACCCTCGACGAGCTCGCCGAGGATCGTGCGGCTCTCTTCGTCGAACGTGATCGGCAGCGGCCCATGGACGAGCAGGTTGACCAGCTCGTGTTCGCCGCGGCGGGCGTGATCGAGAGCGCGCAGCGCATAGAGCACGGTCGGGACGCTGTCGGCGAAGATGCCTCGGTTGGTGCGGCGCAAGAGGTCCTCGCTGTTGTCGGACAGGCGCACGAGCGCGTCGGTGCCGAGCTTGCCGAGCGCATCGCCGAGCATCGCCCAGCCGCGGTTCTTCTTCATCCCTTCGATGACCTGGCAGATGCCGAGCACGGCGACGACGGGCCACGGGTAGAGGAGCTGACAGCGCCGCCCGAGCGCCAGGTAGCCGGCGACGCGGCGATGGACGTTGTGGTTGTGGCGCTTGAGGAAGTCGTGCGCCTCGCGGCGGAAGGCGTTGTGCGCCGCCACCAAGAACTCGCGCTGGGCCGGACCGAGCTTGCCCGTCGCGCTGCGATACTCCTCGAGCGCGGCGCCGAGCTCCTCGGGGCCGACGAGCTGAAGGTCGTCCCACCAGAGCACGAAGCTCTGCGCGGCGGGGTTGCGCAGGGGACCACGGAGAGAGTCGATGAGCGCCATCGGCCGGCATGGTAATGTCCGCCGCTGCCAGTGCCTACCCGGAATGTAGCTCAGGCCGTCGTGCTCGCCCTCGCGTGCATCGTCGCGTCACGCGGCCACGCGCAGGCGCCGGCCGGCTTCGTCCCGCCCGTCTTGACCGAGAAGGCGCAGCCCGACTATCCCCTCGCCGCGCAGCAGGCCGGCATCGAGGGGCAGGTCACCGTCGAGCTCAACGTCGATCCGACCGGCGCGGTCGCCGACGTGACGCTCAAGAGTGGGCTCGGTCATGGGCTCGACGAGGCGGCGCTCGCCGCGGCGCGGCGCCTGCGCTTCTCTCCTGGGCAGTTCGAGGGCAAGCCGGTGGCGGTCAAGATCCTCTACCGGTTCACCTTCGCGCTGCCCAAGCCGCCGCCCCCGGCCGAGCCGGAGCCGGAGCCGCTGCGCGAGCCGGTGGCCCCGTCGGCCCCGGCCGCCGCGGCGGTCGTGCGGCTGCGCGGTGACGTCATCGAGGCGGGGACGCGCGCGCCGCTCCACGGGGCCCAGCTGACGGTCGTCGACGGCGCGGGCAAGGAGCTCGGCCGCGCGGAGGTCGATGAGCGGGCGCAGTTCGAGCTCAAGCTGGCAGACGACAAGGCCACCGAGCTCACGGTGATCGTCAGCGCGCTCGATCACAAGACCGCGCGCGTCAAAGAGAAGCTCAAGCCGGGCGAGGTGCTCAAGGTGCGGTACGCGCTGCGCCGCAACACCTACGCGCGCTACGAGTCGACCGTGCGCGGCGCACCGGTGCGCGAAGAGATCGCGCGCGTCACGCTCGACGGCGAGGAGCTGCGGCGCATCCCCGGCACGCGCGGCGATGCGCTCGCCGCGACCTTCAACCTTCCGTCGGTGGCCCGCGCGCCGCTCGACTTCGGGCAGCTCATCCTGCGCGGCTCGGGCCCGGGGCAGTCGGCGCCGTTCCTCCTCGGCATGGAGATCCCCCAGGCGTTCCACTTCGCTGGCCTGACCTCGACCTTCAACTCGTATCTGCTCGAGCGCTTCGAGCTCATCCCGTCGAACTTCTCGGCCCGCTACGGTCGCCTCACCGGCGGCGTCATCGAGATCGTGCCGCGCGCCGGCAAGACCGATCGCATCCACGGCGACATCAAGGTCGATCTCATCGACGCGCACCTCATGCTCGAAGGCCCCCTCGGCAAGGGCTCGTTCGCCCTCGCCGCGCGCCGCAGCTACGTCGACGCGATCCTCTCGGCCGCCAAGCTCGGTCCCTTCACGCTCGCGCCCCGCTACTACGACTACCAGGCGATGCTCGACTACCCGGTGCTCGGCGGCAAGCTCAAGGTCATGTTCTACGGCTCGGACGACGACGTCGCGCTGATCCTCGACGACGCGCCCGATCAAGATCCGGCGCTGCGCGGCCGGTTCTCGAACCGCAACTGGTTCCACGGCCTGTTCGTCAACTACAAGAAGACCATCGGCAACGTCGATATCGACACGACCTTCCTGGTCGCGCCGCAGCTGTTCTCCGGCGCGGTCGGGCAGGCGGCCAACTTCAGGTCGCTCGCGGTGCAGACCGACTGGCGCTTCGAGGCACGCTGGCGCGTCTCGAGCCGCTTCCTGCTCGTCGCGGGCCTCGATCTGCAGTCGGGCTGGTACTGGGTCGAGCTCAAGGCGCCGCGGCCCGTCACCGAGGAGGGCACGCAGCCGCCGTTCGCCGCCTCCGAGAAGCTGACGCTCAAGAGCCACGGCTACGAGATCTCCCCCGCGCTCTACCTCATCGCCAACCTGAAGCTCACCGATCGCTTCACCTTCGAGCCCGGCGTGCGCTTCGACTGGTTCTCCGGCAATCGCGACTACACCTATCCGCAGCCTCGGCTGCAAGCGCGCTACGAGGTCTACAAGAACCTCTGGATGAAGGGCGCGCTCGGCTTCTACGTCGGGACGCCCGAGGCGCCGACCGACAACTCCGTGCTCGGCAATCCGCGGGTGCGTGCGCAGCAGGCGCTCCACGCGACCCTCGGCATCGAGGGACATCCGATCCCGCGCTATCGCCCGTTCCGCTTCGAGCTCAACGTCTTTTACAAGCACCTCTGGAAGATCGGGGTCGGCTCGGATCGCAACGTCATCCGCGATGGCAAGATCGTCCCCGAGGTGTACATCGACGAGGGCGAGGGGCGCGTCTACGGTGCCGACCTGCTGCTCAAGCACGATGGCCCCAGGTGGTTGTACGGCTGGATCTCGTACACGATCATGCGCAGCGAGCGGCGTGATCACCCGGGCGAGGGGTGGCGGCGCTTCCAGTACGATCAGACGCATATCCTGACGCTGGTCCTCGGCTACCACCTGCCGTGGGAGGTCGATGTCGGCCTCCGTCTGCGCTACGCGACAGGCAACCCGTCGACGCCGATCGTCGGCAGCGTCTACCTGTCCGACTACGATGTCTACCTGCCGATCCCCGGCGCGGCCTTCTCCGAGCGGCTGCCCGACTTCTTCTCGCTCGACCTGCGCATCGACAAGCGCTTCGTCTTCAAGTCGTGGATCTTGTCGGTGTACATCGATGTCGCAAACGTGATGAACCGACGGAACGTCGAGGCGTATAACTACTCGTACGACTACACGCGCCGCGCGGCGATCGGCGGCTTGCCGATCTTGCCGTCGCTGGGGCTGCGAGCGAGCTTCTAAGTGGTTAGGACACGCGAATGAGACGACTTGAGGTGCTGGTACCGTACGCCTGCTTGCTCCTGGGACTGGGCGTGGCCGGCTGCGGCGACACGCTGCCGGTGCAGAGCTTCGTCGAGAAGCTGCGCGTCCTCGGGGTCCGCGCCGAGCCGCCCGAGATCGCGCCGGGGGAGACGACCACGCTCGACGCGCTCGTCGTGCAGCCGCCGACGGCGCGCGCCACGGCGCCCAAGGCGGTGAGCTACCTGTGGGTGTCATGCAGCGTGCCGCCCGGCGTCGGCCAGCTCGCGCCTTGCGGGGTCAACGATCTGACCGCGGTGCCGCCGTCCTGCGCGCTCGATCCCGGGGCGCCGATCTGCGTCCTCGGGGATCAGGCGACGGCGACCTACACCGCGAGCGCCACGACCGTTGGCAGCGACGGCACGGGGCAGCGCCTGATCACGATGGTGGTCTCCGAGACGGATGGTGGCGCGGTCGGCTGTCTGCTCGACACCGCGCAGAACAAGGGCATCCCGACCGATCCCGATCACTGTGTGCTGACCCTCAAGCGCCTCGTCGTGTCGTCTCCGACGGTGACCCCGGCGTCGAACAGGAACCGCAACCCGACCCTGCGCACCCTCGACCTCCACCTCGTCGACGACCAGGACATGCTTGGCGCGGCGCGCTCGCTGCTCGACGGGGCGGCGCGCTACACGGTGGCGCCCGACAAGAAGAAGCCCACCTGGCGGCTCACGACCGAGCGCAACGAGGACGCCTCCGAGCAGAAGAGCGACGGTCGCTACGAGGAGCTCTCGGTCGCCTGGTACATCAGCGCTGGCAAGCTCGCCGGGGCGCGCGCGGTCTTCGAGGACACGAGCTGCCAGGGCGATGGCTGCAACCGCATGCCGCCGCCGCTGCAAGTGGATGCCGACTGGACCGCACCGACGAGCGCCGAGCGCGCCGAGGACGTGCCGACCGGCGGCGCGCTCGATGGGCTCACCGAGTTCTGGGCGGTGGTGCGCGACGATCGGGGCGGGATCGGGTGGCTCTACGGCACAGCGCGTCCTGAGTAGAACGTGATCGGCGGGCGCTCCTCATCGCCGTCGACGGCGCGCGCGCGATCGATCGTGTAGAATCGAGATCTCGCCATGAGCATCGAAGAGCGCTTCGCCGACTACGCCGCCGAGCTGCAAACCGTGATCTGTGACGCGCTGGCCACCGAGGACGGGAAGGCGCACTTCGTCACCGACGTGTGGGAGCGCGCCGAGGGCGGGGGCGGCACGAGCCGGGTGCTCGCCGACGGCAACGTGTTCGAGAAGGCGGGGGTCAACGTGTCGCGCGTGTTCGGCGCGCTCAAGCCCGACTTCGCCGCGCAGCTCCCAGGCGACGGCCTCGAGTTCTTCGCCACCGGGATCTCGCTCGTCATCCACCCCCAGAACCCCTACGTGCCGGCGGTGCACGCCAACTTTCGCTGCCTGCGCCGGGGCGCGACCACCTGGTTTGGTGGCGGGGCCGACCTGACGCCGTACTATCCGGAGCGCGTCGACGTCGAGCACTTCCACCGGACGTGGCAGACGGTCTGCGATCGGCACGACGCGACCTACTACGCGCGCTGGAAGAAGTGGTGCGATGAGTATTTCTTCCTCCCGCATCGGCAGGAGACGCGCGGCATCGGCGGGATCTTCTTCGATCAGCTGAAGAGCGGCGATGCCGAGCGCGACTTCGCCTTCGTCACCGACTGCGGCCGACAGTTCGTCGCCGCCTACCTGCCGATCGTGCAGCGCAACCGCGGCCACGCCTTCGGCGAGCGCGAGCGACTGTTTCAGCTCCGTCGCCGAGGCCGCTACGCCGAGTTCAACCTGCTCTACGATCGCGGGACGATCTTCGGCCTGCGCACCAACGGCCGCATCGAGTCGATCCTGATGTCGCTGCCACCGCTGACCCGGTGGGACTACGACGTCGTCTACGAACCGGGCAGCCGAGAAGCGGCGCTCCTCGACTGGCTGCGACCGCAAGACTGGATCTAAGAGGGAATGTCCAAGCTGCGGAATACCGTCGGAGAGAAGCGCCCGATCCGGCCCGAGACGCTGCGCCGTGTGATCGACTGCTTCCGCCCGTACTGGCGACGCGGCTCGATTGTGCTCATCGCCGTGCTCGGCTCGGCGACCCTCGGTCTCATCTCGCCGATGCTGGTGCGGCAGATCATCGACACCGCGATCCCGCGCCGCGACCTCGATCTGTTGTGGATGCTGTGCGGCGGCATGGTGTTCTTCACCCTGCTGTCGGGGGCGCTCGATACCTTCGAGACCTACCAGAACACCTGGATCGGCCAGCGCGTGATGTTCGATCTACGGACGCGCCTCTACGCGCAGCTCCAGCGCATGCCGCTCCGCTTCTTCACCGAGACACGCACGGGCGAGATCCTGTCGCGCGTCACCTCGGACGTGGAGGGCGTGCAGGAGCTGGTGACGACGACGGCGAGCCAGATCGTCACCGACATCGTCATGGTGCTGACGACGCTGACGCTGATGTTCCTGCTCGACTGGAAGCTGACGATGGTGTCGGTGGTGATGATGCCGCTGTTCGTCTGGCCGACGCGCAAGGCGGGGACGATCCGCAAGCGGCTATCCAAGAAGGTGCAGGAGAAGATCGCCGACGTCTCGGCGATCCTCGAAGAGACCCTGTCGATCTCTGGCGCGCTCCTCGTCAAGACGTTCGGGCGGCAGAAGCGCGAGGTCCAGCGCTTCTCCGACGCGGGTGAGACGCTGCTCGATCTGCAGCTGCGGCGCGCGATGCTCGGCCAGCTCCTCTGGGTGACGATCCAGACCTTCTGGGCGGTCGCGCCGGCGCTGCTCTATTATTTCGGTGGCAAGGCGGTCGCGGCGGGCGCGATGACCATCGGCTCGGTCGTCGCGTTCGTGACGCTGCAGAATCGGCTGTTCTTTCCGCTCGGGCGCCTGTTCGGTGTGCAGGTGCAGATCCAGGGTGGCCTCGGGGTCTTCGAGCGCATCTTCGAGTACCTCGACCTGCCGGTGTTGATCGACGACAAGCCAGCGGCGCCGTCGCTGCAAGTGACGCGCGGCGAGGTGGTGTTCGATCGCGTGCGCTTCTCCTACAGCGATGCGCAAGGCACGCTGCACGACGTGAGCTTCACGGCGCGCCCCGGCGAGCTGACCGCGCTGGTCGGCCCGTCTGGCGCTGGCAAGAGCACGATCACGTACCTCATCCCGCGCCTCTATGACGTGACCGGTGGGACGGTGCGCATCGATGGGCAGGACGTTCGCGAGGTGACCCAGGCGTCCGTCGCTGCCGCCGTGGCGATGGTGACGCAGGAGACCTACCTGTTCCACACGACGGTGCGCGAGAACCTTCGGTACGCGCGCGCCGACGCGACGGACGCGGAGATCGAGGACGCGGCGCGGGCGGCGCAGATCCACGAGCGCATCCTGCAGCTCCCGGAGGGCTACGACACGGTGGTGGGCGAGCGCGGCTACAAGCTGTCGGGCGGCGAACGCCAGCGTCTCTCGATCGCCCGCGTCCTGCTCAAGCGTGCGCCGATCGTCGTGCTCGACGAGGCGACGTCCTCTCTCGACACGACGAGCGAGCGGCTCCTCCAGCGCGCGCTCGAGCCGCTGGTCGCAGGACGAACCACCATCGCAATCGCGCATCGGCTCTCGACGGTTCTGTCCGCCGGCCAGATCCTCGTCGTCGAGGCGGGTCGGATCGTCGACCGCGGCACGCACAACGAGCTCTACCGCCGCGGTGGCCTCTATACCCGCCTCGTCGACGAGCAGTTCGAGCAGCCGCTCGGGGATGCGGCCCCGGAGGAGCCCGCGGTCGAGAGCGATCCGCCGCGGACCCCGACGATCGTCAACTGACTTGACCAGTCGGGATCCGTGACCAGCGCGCCGACCTGCGCTACCCTGCCACGATGAAGCTACGCTGGTCGTGGATGTTGGTTGGTCTTGGGCTCGTGACCGTCGGTTGCGCCGACGACAAGCTGCGCCATCCGGTGCGGATCGCGGTCGAGATGCCGCTGTCTTCGGGGGATCTGATTCCAGTCCAGGTTGCGCAGGCGGCCCGGCTCGCGATCGAGGATCGGCAGGGAGTGGTCTGCACCTACTGGGACGTGTCGCTGACCGAGCGCGACGAATCCACCCCGGACGAGTACATCAGCGAAGAGCGCGTCGATCGCAACACGCGCTTCAACATTCGCAACCCCGAGGTAGCGGCCGTCATCGGACCTTTCGCGTCGCGCACCGCCGTACAGCTCTTGCCCGCCACGAATCTCGCCGGGCTGCTCGTGCTCTCGCCTACCAACACGAACCCCTGTCTGACGCTCGACGCGCCGGACTGCGACCTGCCCGATCTCCGTCCTTCGGGGGTTCGCAACTACGGTCGGTTCGCACCTCCCGATGCGGTGCAGGGCAGGGCGCAGGCTCGCTTCGCCGCGAGCGGGGCGAGCAAGCGGGTCTACCTCACGTATATCCAGGACACTTACGGGCTCGTGATCGCCGGCAGCGTGCGCAGTGAGCTGGCGGCCCTCGGCGCGACGCTGGTTGGCGACGAATCCTACGATCGGGATGCGGTGGACTTCGAGGCGATGGCGGCGCGCATCGTCGAGGCCGCGCCCGACGTGGTGCTCGCCGAGACCTTCGACGAGGGCGGGGACCTGGTCCTGGCGCTGCGCGCCCTCGGCTACTCGGGCAAGATGGTCTTTGCCGACGGGCTCTTCGGATACCTGCCGGACCTCATCGGTACCGAGGCGGCCAACGGCACGTATGCGACGACCGCTGGCTATGCCCCAGACGCGCTCACCGGCGAAGCGGCCGCGTGGGCGACGCGGTTTGCGACCCGGTTCGGTGAGGCCCCGGACTTCTACGTGCTCGAGGCGTACATGGCGACCGTCCTGGCCCTCGACGCGATGGAGGAGGCCTGCGCGGCCGGCAGCCTGCCGACCGATCGCGCCGCAGTGACGAGGGCGGCTCTCTCGAGCAAGCAGCGCCAGTCGCTGGTCGGTCCCTATACGATGGATGCCAACGGCGACTTCTCGGCCGCGGGAGTGGCGCTGTATCAGGTGGTGGGGGGGCAGTACGTGGTGGTCAAGTAGCTTTACTGTCGCCGGTGAGCCGCTTGGCTCACTTGCCTTCGGGCTTGGCGATCATCGGATACAGCACGCCAGCCAGCGCCGCTCCGACGATCGGAGCCACCCAGAACAGCCAGAGCTGCGCGAGCGCCCAGCCGCCGACGAAGACGGCCGGCCCCGTCGAGCGCGCCGGGTTCACCGACAGGTTCGTCACCGGGATGCCGATGAGGTGGATGAGCGTGAGGCCAAGGCCGATCGCGATCGGCGCGAAGCCGGCGGGTGCGCGCTCATCGGTCGCGCCGAGGATGATGAAGAGGAACATGAAGGTCAGCACGACCTCGGCGACCAGCGCCGCGACCATCGAGTAGCCCCCTGGCGAGTGATCGCCAAAGCCGTTCGAGGCGAAGCCACCGTCGAGCGTAAAGCCGCTCTTGCCGCTGGCGATGAGGTACAGCGTCGCGGCGCCGATGACCGCGCCGGCCACCTGGGCGGCGATGTACGCGGGGAGCTCCTTGGCCGGAAAGCGCTTGGCGACCGCGAGCCCGACCGAGACCGCCGGGTTGAGGTGGCAGCCCGAGATGTGGCCGATCGCGTAGGCCATCGTCAGCACCGTCAAGCCGAAGGCCAGCGAGACACCGTGTAGCCCGATGCCGACCTGCGGAAAGGCAGCGGCGAGCACCGCGCTCCCACAGCCTCCGAACACCAACCAGAACGTACCGAACACTTCAGCAACCGCACGACGAGACAGTGGCAGCGACATGAGATCTCCTGGTGAGAGGGTGCTACTTCAGCTTGCTCGGGGTCTTGGCGTTCTTGCAGAGGATCGGCGCGGTGTAGCGATGCCAGCGACCGCCGCCCTCCATGTTCACCAGCCAGACGTTCTTCTGGTGGCTCGGCCCGGCGGCCGTGTACTTGAAGAAGTTGAACCACTGAATCTCGCACAGATCCTTGGTGAGCTCGGGCGGTCCGATGTGCGGCCACTTGGCGGGTTTGACGACGACGTAGCCGTTGCCGATCTGGCGCTCGACGCGGTGCCGCAGATGATCCTTGGGATCCGTCTCGTCGAAGGACTGCTTGCTCACGCCGGTCAGGTAGCCGGGGCCGGCCATGATCTTGTCGTCCTTCTCGAGGAAGGACTTGATGGACTTGTCGCGCGCCGGATCCTTGCCGGGCGCTTTCGGGAAGCCGACCTCGGAGAGGCGCTTGGCGAGGATCGGCTGGAGCGCGGCGAGCTGCTTCTTGGCTTCGGCGAGCGCGTTGCCAGGGCCATCTGCGTCGTCGCTCTCGGTGTACTCCTGCACCTTGGTGAGCTGCGCCTCCATCGCGACCAGCTCGTTGGCGCGCCCGACGATTTCCATCGCGTGCTTGACCCAGGTTGCGTGGTTGTCCCACTGGGTGAGGTCCTTGAGCTCGGCTAGCCGCTTGGTCAGGTGGATGAACGGCCCCAGCTTCTCCCGCTTCAGATCGGCGAGGAGGTCATAGACCTTCTTGTTGGCGTCCTCGACGAGGTTGGTCAGGCCGCGGTTCAGATCGAAGCGCACCTTGGGCGAGATCATGTCGCCGCAGTTGGCCAGCTTGGTGGCGAAGTAGCCATCCACCTTCTGGAGCTGCGCCCGAGCTGCGCTGATCTTCGCCGCCGTGTCGATGATGCCCTGCATGTTGTCGATGCCGGGCATCTTGGTGTCGAGGAGTGGCTTCCACTCCTCGATCTTGGCGCGCACCTCGTCCCAGGTCCCGACGTCCGGCACGCCCTTTTGGCGAACCAATTGCCACGCATGCAGATCGTCGAGGTACTCCTTGACGACCTCCTTCTCCGCCGGGTTCGGGATCTTCTCCACGTCCTCGGCGAGCTTGGCGAACTGCGCGTCCCAGTTGTTCTTCACGTCGGCGGCGCACTTCGCTTGCACATCGTGACGCAGCCCAGACACCGCGTTGAAGGCGCGTACACCGGGCACGGTCTTGACGTTCTGCCGCTTGGGCTGCGGCGGCTCTTCGACGGCCCACGAGGATGCTGCGGTCAAGCACACCAGACCGGTGGCCACGAGCTTGGCGATGTTCATGGAGCGCTCCTTTGAAGCGAGGGGAGAAGGATGTCGTCGGGAAACGAGGCCGGGCTAGTACGGATTCGGCGTCGGCTGCGGCTGCGGCTGTGGCTGTGGCTGATACGGCTGTTGCGGCTGATATGGCTGCGGCTGGTACGGCTGCGAGGGCTGATACGGCTGCTGCGGATACGTCTGCGGCTGCGGCGCGTACGTCGGAGAGCCCGGCTGCTGGTTCTGGGGCGCGTACGGGTTCGGCTGGTAGGTCTGCTGCGGCACGCCGTTCTCCGCGTTCCACTGCTGCTGGAGCTGGTTGTATGCCGAGGCTGCGCGCTCGACCTCGATGCGCTTCTGCTCGGCCTTGTTGCGCGCCTCGTCCCACTTACGCTGGCGCTCCATGTGCTGGTTCTCGTAGTTGGCGACGTTGAAGTCCTCCGAAGGCTTGATGCCCTTCTGCGAGGCCAGACGCGCCTTCTCGAGCTCGACCTTGGCCGTCGCCGCAAAGCCATGGGCCTCAGCGGACTCGGCCAGCAGCTCGTAGTACTTCTTCTTGGCCGCGACCCACTTGACCTTGGCGTCGGCGACCTTGAGCTGCAGCTCGGCCATCCGGACATCCTTGACCGCCGTGTTCTTGCGGTTGAGGTCGCCCGACTGATCGGCGGCGGTCTTGCTGACCTTGGCGGAGTCGAGCTTGAGCTTGGCCGCCTTCTCCTCGTTCTCCACGATGTCGAGCTCGTTCTTGGCCGCCTTGGCGTCGTAGTTGGCCTTGTTCATCTCCTCCTTGGCGACGCTGACCTCGTTCTGCGCCGCCAGGATGGCGCTCTTCTCGTTCGAGCCGATCGACGCGAGGGTCGAATCCGCGACTGCGTACTTGAGGCTTCCGCCGCCGCACGCCGAAGCGAGCATCAGCGACGAAAACAGTGCTGCGAGAGTCAACCGTTTCATTGCGCGTCCTCCTAAAGTCCGATCCACTTGAAGAAGGTCTTGAGCTCGTGCTTCCGCTCGGGCGGCAGGTAGTCGAAGTTCACGCCGCGATCGTTGACCTCCCAAAAATCCTCGCTCGTCACGGCGAGCAGCTCGTCGCGCAGAGAGACCAGGCGCTCGCTGCGCTCCTGCTTGAGATCTTCGAGTACCCGCCGCGCCTGCGCCTCGTCCTCGTGCGCGAGGTAGTAGGTCGCGAGCCGGAGCTGCGCCTTGCGCACGCCGCGCAGGATCGTCTCCTCGGCGGCGTTCTCCGGCGGGCGATCGAGCTCGAGCAGGTGGCGCAGGATGAAGTCGTGCGCCGGCGACTTGAGCCGATGCGCGCGCTCGCAGAGCTGCGACAGGTCATAGGCGATCGTCTCGGTGATGAAGGCCAGGTTCGCCTTGTGCGCGACGTCGCCGTAATACTTGAGGTAGTACGCGATCTCGGACGCCAGCTCGTGCCGGCCCGTGTCGAGGCAGCGCTCGGTCATCGAGCGATACTGGTTGAGCACGTTGTACGCGGTGCGGACGCGGCTGGTGTTGAGCGTCGCCCGCATGTACGTGTTGAAGAACTTCACCGCGAGCCGAAAGGCCGCGTCGTCGCCGGACGCCAGCGCCGCCTCGCCGATGTAGCGCGTGTTGATCGACACGAGGTGGTTGATGTCGGGCGTATTCTGGAGCGCCTCGTTGTAGATGAGCTGGTACTGGCGCAGCACCTTCCACTCGAGCCAGGTGTGCTTGGCGTCCATCTCGGCGAGGCTGCTCGGCGTCAGCGCGATGAAGTCGGGGTTCTTGCGGAGCTGCGCGTCGATGCGGAACCACTCGGCGTGGATCGTCTTCTTGCGTCCGAGATAGCCGACCGCGAGATCGCAGAGCGCGTCGACGGCGCCGTTGGCGATCGCCTTGTCCTTCTGCGAGACCGCGTTGAGCGCGATGTCGGCGAGCTGCTCTGCGCCATGCACCGTCGCCAGGCGCAGCGCCGCCAGCTCGTCGCCGTGGAGCGCCTCGAGGGGCGCCGAGGCCAGGGCGTGCTGCTGGATGCGCGACACGACGCGCTCGGGATCGAGGAAGGCGAAGACGTACGCGAAATACGGCACCGTGATGAGCAGGCACGCCGTGACGAGGATCAGGGTCGAGATCACCGACCACAGCGGGATGAACTTGTTGCCGATCGACATCGACAGCCACGTCGAGTGGAGGCACGCGACCACGAAGAAGCCCAGGACGCCGATGTTGGTGCGCTCGCGAAAGAACAGGTCGGCGATGCGAGGGGTGTAGCGCGTGGCGGCGAGCTGCACGACGATCGAGACGACGGTGATGACGACGCCGAGGAAGGCCGCCACCATCTGCGACATCGACGCGACGGCGCTCTGCACCTGCTGACCATCGGACAGGAGCTGCGGCATCTCGCTCCAGCTCGGGTGCTGGCGCAGGACGTCGATGCCGTACAGCACGACGAAGAGCACCAGCGCGCTACCGCCGAGCGCGAGGATCGGATAGAGCATGGTCTGCCGCCGGCCCGCTTCGGGGCGCGGGGCGGGGGGAGCGTCTGCGGGTGCGTCGGCAGGCACGGGGTTGTCATAGTAGCCGATTTCTGCGATGAACCGAACGATGCTTCTAGTCGTCGATGTCGGGAACACCAACACGGTCTTCGGGGTGTACCGGTTCGACGCGCGCAGCGCCGCGCCCGAGAGCGAGCCGGCCGAGCTGCTCGCGAGCTGGCGCGTCGAGACCCGCAAGGGGCGCACCTCGGACGAGTACGCAGCCGCGCTGCACAGCTTCTTCTCGCTCGCCGGGATGCGCCTGCGCGAGATCCAGGCGGCGATCATCGGCACGGTCGTTCCGCCGGTGCTGTTCGCGCTCGAGGATCTCTGCCGTCGCCACCTCAACGTCACCGCCCAGGTCGTCGGCAGCGGACTGCGCACTGGCATGGCGATCCTCACCGAGAACCCGCGCGAGGTGGGCGCTGACCGCATCGTCAACGCCATCGCCGCGTACGAGCGCTACCGACAGGGCTGCGTCGTCGTCGATTTCGGCACCGCCACGACTTTCGATCTGGTGACCAACAAGGGCGAGTACGCGGGCGGCGCCATCGCTCCCGGCATCCACACGTCGGCGGACGCGCTCTACCATGCGGCGGCCAAGCTGCCGCGCGTCGAGTTCGCGCGCCCACCCTCGGTGGTTGGGCGCAACACGGTGCACTCGATGCAGGCCGGCCTATACTTCGGCTACGTGGGCATGGTCGACGAGATCGTTTCGCGAATGGTCAGGCAGGTTGACTATCCGGTCAAGGTGGTCGCGACCGGCGGCTTGGCGTCGATGATCGGCAAGGACAGCCGGACCATCGAGGCGGTCGACGATCAACTCACGCTCGACGGGCTTCGCATCCTGTTCCTGCGCAATCGAGGGGGATAGCCAGTGTCGATCGTTCACGGGCCGCTCGAATCGCTACCACCCGCCGTCGAGCGCGCTGCGGGCAGCAAGGCGCCGGCGCCGATGCGGCTGATGGCGGCGCGCGGCCTCGCGCCCCTCGGCCCGGTCGACCTCGTGACGGCGCTGTACCACCTCGCCCACGACGAAGACGAGACGCTCAAGAAGGCGGCGATGAAGAGCGCCGCCGAGCTGCCGGAGAAGATCCTCGGTGGAGCGCTCGACTCCCCGCTCGATCCGCGACTGCTCGACTTCTTCGGGCGCCGGCTCATCCACAAGCAGCCGCTGCTCGAGAAGGTCCTGCTCAACCGGCAGACGGACGACGACACCTTCGTCTTCCTCGCCAAGATGGGCGACGAGCCGACCACCGAGATGATCGCCAAGAACGAGGAGCGCCTGCTGCGCTGCCCACCGATCATCGCCGCGCTCTACCTCAACGCGAAGACGCGCATGTCGACGGCCCAGCGCGCCGTCGAGCTCGCGATCCGCAACGACGTGACGGTCGAAGGGATCCCCTCCTTCGAGGAGACGAAGAAGGCGCTCGCCGAGGGGCACGGCGTCAAGCCGACGGACGACGAGGCCTTCAAGCAGGCCGGCGCGGTCGTGCTCGAGGCGGCCGGCCCCGCGCTGACCGCGCTCGATCCCGAGGAGCAGCGCAAGCTCGACGCGATCCTCGCCGAGCAGGCCGAGCAGCAGGCTGAAGGAGCCTCGCCCGAGGCCAAGCAAGAGGGCGACGAGAAGCGGGAGCGCATCGATCAGCTCTCCGTCGTCGCCAAGATTCGGCTCGCGACGCTCGGCAACGCGTTCGCGCGCTCCATCTTGATCCGCGACCGCAACAAGCAGGTTTCCTCGGCAGCGATCCGCTCCCCGGCCATTTCGGAGAGCGAGGTCGTCCACTACGCGCAGAACCGCTCGCTCGACGAGGACATCATCCGCTACATCTCGAACAAGCGAACCTGGGTGCGCCTCTACTCCGTCAAGTTCGCCCTCTGCAACAACCCCAAGTGCCCGCTGCCGACGGCGATGCGCTTCCTGCCGCACCTCCGCATCCCCGATCTCAAGGCCCTGTCGCGCAGCAAGGGCATCCCGTCCTCGCTGGCGACGGCGGCCAAGCAGCTCTCGCAGCAGCGGCAATGATCGACTGGCTGCGCCGCCTCGGTTCTGCGCTCGTCGCGCCGCGCTGGCTTGCAGTCAAGCTGCTTGACCAAAAGCCCGGGCGCGCGACCGCGGATGTGCTGGCGCTGCTGCTGCTGATCGTCGTCCTCGCCGAGCCGCCACGCCTGGTCCGCGCCTATTACGCCGGTCGCGCGCTCGGCTGGGAGATCGGGGCGCAGTCGGCGCTGCAGGCGCTCAACGCGGTGGTGTTCATCCTGCTGGCGATGATGGCGGCTGGGATCGTGCTGTCGTTTCTTCTCGGACGGGGCGAAGATCCCAAGCTGCGGCCCCGGATGTCCGATCGGGGGCTCGATCTGGCGGCCTACGCGACGGTGCCATACCTCCTCGTCAAGGTCTGCAAGTCGCTCCTGGGAGCGTTCCTCGAGGCCGAGCTGGACGGCTGGAAGATGCGCGTCGCTTGGCTCTCCATCGGGGTCGGCTGGACCGTGCTCGCCGCTGGTCTCGGCTATCGCGCCTTGCGCGCGGCCCAGCGGACCAACCAAGACCAAGCTGTGCCGCCGCCGCCAGCGCCTCGGCCCCGCACGACGCTGGTGCTTGGCGCTGCGCTCGTCTGGACGGTCCTGCTCTCCGGCGCGCGCCCACTCACGTACACGCTCAACAACCTCGAGACCCTGAGCCGGGTCGCCATCGAGCGCGGCAAGCCGGCACCTGGGTGGACGCTGCCAGCGTCCGACGGCAGGGACGTCTCCCTGGATGGACAGCGCGGCCGAACCGTGGTGCTCGCGTTCTGGGCGATGTGGTGCGGCGTGTGCAAGCAGGAGCTGCCACTGCTCGACAAGCTGGCGCGCTCGCTCGACGGCAAGCAGGCGGCGCTCTACACCGTCAACACCGATGGACAGGACGCCGACACACGCGCCGCGGTGCGGGCCTACTTCGCCGAGCGCGGCCTCTCGCTACCGGTGCTCTTCGACAACGGCAGCGTCGCCGGTCTCTACAACGTGACGGCGATCCCGAACCTCGTCGTGATCTCGCCCACCGGCAACGTCACCAAGACCTTCCTCGGCATCACCACGCCGGCGACGATCGAGGCGGCGATCCGCGACGCGGCGTCCCGCTGACCGAGCCCTAGTGGAACTAGGGACAGCCCCTAGAGGCCGCGGCGCTCGACGGCGACGCCCGGCTTGACCTGATCGCTCGGGTGGATGATGACCTGCTCGCCTGGCTGCAGGCCCTTTCTGACCTCGAGCTCGAGGTCGCCGCGCCGGCCGATCTCGACGGGGCGCAGCTCGACCTTGCCGCCCTTGACGACGTAGGACGCGTAGCCGCCGCCGCTGCGAAAGACCGCGCTCGACTTGGTGAGCACCAGATCGTTGCCCTCCCACAGCACGATGCGGCTCTCGATGCGGTAGCCATCCCCGAGCGCGCTCCACTTCTCGCGCCGCTCGTCGAGATCCAGCACGACATTGACCCGCTGCTCCTCGACGCCGAGCGCCGAGAGCCGGGTGAACGCCGAGGGCTCGACCAGCCGAACGTGCGCTGCCAGCGCCTCCGGGCCACCCCAGCGCTCGATGAAGGCCTTCTGCCCGGCGCGGATGTGCACTGCGTCGGTGGTCAGCACGTCGACCACGAGCTCGAGCGCGGCGGGATCGCCGACCTCGATGATCGGCGCGCCCGGCTGCACGACGCCCTCGTTGGCTTGCAGAATGCGCAGCACCCGACCCCCGATCGGCGACTTGACCTCGAGCTGCTCGCCGATGGTGCGCTTGCCCCCGAGTCGGAGCAGCGCTGCCTTGGCCATCTCGGCCTGATGGTCGGCGACCTTGGCGGCGAACTCGGCTGAGGCGAGCTCCTCCTTGCGGCTGCGCTCCTCGAGGATGGTTCGGTCGATCTGCTGCTGCGTCGTCGCGCCCTTGCTGCCGAGGGTGCGCTGCTCGGCCGAGGCGCGCTCGGCCAGCTCGAGCGCCACCTTGGCGCGCGCCGTGGCGCTCTTGGCCTGGAGCTGCGCTGCCGCCGCTGCGGCGGCGCGCGCTTCGGACTCGCTGCGGGTGCGCGCGTCGAGCAGTGGCGGATCGAGCGGCACGAGTCGAAACAGCACCTGGCCCTTTTCGATCGTGTCGCCGGGGCGGAGCTCGACGCGGGCCAGGTTGCCGAGCAGGGGGCTGCCGACGACGTAGCGATCCTTGACGCGCGTGCGCCCGTCCTCGCTCACCGTCACCTCGAGCTTGCCGCGGTGAACCTCGTCGAGGTCGACGGGCACCGGGCGGGGAAGGGATGAGATCACCAGGACGGCGAGCACGGCGACGAGCACCACCGCGGGCACGATGCGACCGAGCCAGCGACGGAACAGGGCACCACGCTTGCGCTTTGGCTTGGGCGGAGATTCGGTCGACGACATGGTCACTCCCGCGTCTTCAAGACGCCGATGAGGTCGAGCTTGCGAAGCTGTCGACGGACGAGCAGCGCGCTGCCGAGCGCGATGACCAGCGTCATCGAGGTGGCGAACACGTAGGCGCGCGCGCTGACGAACAGCGGCATGCGAAAGGTTTCCGCATCGATGGTACTCATCATGCCCAGCACCATCGTGCGGCCGATGTAGAGCCCGAGCGGTAGCGCGACGAGCACCTGCACGGCGAGCTCACCGAGGAGGATCGCTTCGATCTCGCGCTGAAAGAAGCCGAGCACGCGCAGGCTCGCCAGGTCGCGGTTCTTGATCTCGAGCGTGATGCGCGCGTTGTTGTATACGATGCCCACCGCGATCGCGGCGGCGAACAGCGTCAGCAACAGCGTGGTGGTCAGCATCGTCCGGCCAGATTGCTCGCGGAACTGCTCGATCAACGCTTCGCGCCGCAGGATCGCCTGCACCACGGGGTAGTCGCGGAGTCGCTCGGTCAGCGTGTAGAGCTGATCCCGCTCGACGGCGATGAGCACGCCGGACACCAGCGGCGGCTCCCCGAACAGCTCGGCGAGCGGCTCGAGCTGCATGTGGGCCTGCAGGCCCATCGATTCGGCGACGACCCCTGCGATCGGGACGAGGTGGGTGCGGTGATCACCGTCGAGCCGCTCGACCTCGATGCGATCCCCCGGGCGCACGTCGAGCAGCTCGGCCAGCTTGTCGGTCAGCAGGAGGCCGCGCTCCGGCACGGGCACGGTACGGTAGGGCCACTCGACGAGGCGACGCAGCTCGCCATCCTTTGGGTGGCCGAGGAGTGCGGTGTCGCGTCGACGAGTCCCATTGCGCAACCGGACCGGTACGGCGCGCTGCGGCTCGACGGCGGTGACCCCCGGCAGCGTCGCGATCGTCCGCACGACGCGGCTGCTCACGGCGCGATTGAAGACCACCGCGAGCGATTCGCGCTGCGCCATCTGGAACTGCATGTCGACGAGCGCGCCGATGGCGTCGCCGAAGAAGCGCGACATCACCAGGATGCCAACGGCGAACGCGATGCCCAGAGAGGAGAGCGCCAAGCGGAGTGGACGACGGGTGATCTCGCGCAGGATCATGCGCCAGCTCGCCGGCAACAAGCGCAACAGGCCCAATCGGTCGAGAGCGCTCTGCCCGAAGGCTTCGGGGGCTGGCGGTCGCATCGCCTGCGCGGGCGGCATGCGAATCACGGCGCGGACGGCGATCATCGCGCCGATGGCCCCAGCGACGATGCTGAGCAGCATGGCCGTCGTGACGACGTCGCCGTCGATCCGATAGTCGAGGAGCGGAAAGTGGAAGTACTCGGCGTACAGCGACGTCATCGCGCCGCCGAGCCAGCCCCCCAGCGCGACGCCGCCGAGCGCGCCGGTGACCGTGATGATCGAGACGAGCGCGAGATAGTGGAGGGTGATCTGGCGACCCGCGTAGCCAAGCGCCTTGAGCGACGCGATCTGTGTGCGCTGCACCGCGACGAGGCGCGACAGCACGACGTTGACGAGGAAGATCGCCACGCCGAGGAACATCGCCGGCATGAAGAAGGCGAAGGAGCGGAGCTGCTGCAGCTCGCTCTGGAGCGCGAGGTGCGAGGCCTGACGACTGCGCGGGACGACGGAGAGGGCGCCGTAGGGGTCGAGCTGTCGTCGTACCTCGGCGATCACGGCCGGCTCGGAGGCGCCGGGCTGCAACGTCAGGGCGACGTCGTTGAACGCGCCCTCCATCTGCATGAGCGGGGCGAGCGAACGACGATGGAGCCAGAGCACGCCGAAGCGCTTCGGATCGTAGTTGATGCTGCTGCCCGACACGGGCATCACGTACTCGGGGCTGAGACCGAGCCCGACGATGCGGAAGTCGCGGTAGCGTCCATTGACCACTGCGGCGACTCGATCGCCGAGGCCGAGGTTGTTGCCGCGCGCGAACGGTTCGAGCGCGACGACTTCGTCGCTGTGACCCTCCTCGGGGAGGCGACCGGCGCGCAGGAACAGTCCGTTGAGTCGCGCCTCGCCGACCTCCGGGATCGCGATCAACTTGCCGGTCGCTGGATCGCTGGCGCGGTCGAGCGGCAGCAGTACATCGGCCACGACTCGACTGGTGATCTGCGCGACACCGGGGATGACGGCGAGATCGGCGAGGACGGTCTCGGGCGCTCGCTTGCACACGCCGAACACATCGGCGAAGCGATAGCGCGTGTAGTAGCCGTCGCGGCTGCGCTCGAGCGAGCGCCAGGTGGTGCGCATCGACACATAGCTGGCGATGCCGCACGCGACGACGAGCGCGATCGTCGCCGCCTGGCCGCCCATCAGCGACAAGTCACGCAGCAACTTGCGGTTGAGAGCCCGCATCACCACTCGATCTCCGCCGGGCGCGCGCGCGTCGTGTGGACCTCGGTACTGGCGACGAGACCATCGGCCAGCGTGACGACGCGGTTGGCCATCTTCGCGATCGGCGCGTTGTGCGTGATGATGCAGGTGGTCGTGCCGAGCGACCGGTTGACGTGCTCGAGCACCTCCAGCACGCGCCGGCCGGTGCGGAAGTCGAGCGCGCCGGTCGGTTCGTCGCAGAGCAGCAGGTCGGGGCGCTTGCAGACGGCGCGCGCGATCGCGACTCGCTGCTGCTCACCGCCCGAGAGTTGCGCTGGGAAGTGATCCAGCCGGTCGCCGAGGTCGACCATTCCGAGCGCCTCCTCGGGCGTCATTGGATCGTCGGCCAGATCGGTGACGAGCGCGACGTTCTCCCGCGCCGTCAGGCTCGGGATGAGGTTGTAGAACTGAAAGACGAAGCCGACGTGCTCGCGCCGAAAGGTGGTCAGCGCCTCGTCCTCCGCCTCCGTCAGATCATGGTCGCGAAAGACGACGCGCCCGGTCGTCGGCACGTCGAGGCCGCCGAGGATGTTGAGCAGCGTCGACTTGCCGCTGCCCGAGGCGCCGAGGAGCACGAGGAGCTCGCCTTGCTGCAGCTCGAGCGTCACGCCGCGCAGCGCGTGCACGTCCACCTCGCCCATTCGATACACCTTGGTGAGGTCAATCGCTGACAGGACCGGATCGGTCACGGTGGGACGATACCAGAAAACCCGGGCGGTCAGCCGACGGTGATCTTGAGGGTCGTGCCGTCGAAGGCCACGGCGTACGGAGCGAGGGGCTTTTCGGCCGGGCCCTTGACGACCATACCGGAGAGGTCGTAGCGCGAGCCGTGGCATGGGCAGCGGATGAGCATCGCCGTCGCGTCGTAACCGACGGTGCAGCGGCGGTGCGTGCAGACTGCGGACGTGACGACGAAGTCGCTCGGGCCGGTGCGGATCACGATCAGCGAGTCGGTGAAGCCCTCTGGCCTGCCGGCCAGAAAGCCGCCGACCTCAGACAGCGCGGGCAGCGTCGCCAGCTCGACGGTGACCACGCCGTCGATTGGCGCGGGCAGCGCGTTGCAGGAGCGCGGTCGCCGCAGATCGATGTGCACGGTCTGCGTGAAGGGATCGTAGCTGACGCGGTACAGCTGAAGGTCCGAGCGCGCCGGCAGGTGCATGACCTGGCCCGCGCAGCTCTTGGTGTCGGCCGGATCGGCGACGGCGCGGAAGCGCGACGAGTGACAGGGGCACTCGATGAGACCGCTTGCCGGGTTGAAGCCGAGCGGGCAGCCGGCGTGCGGGCAGGCCGAGTCGCACGCGACGAAAGGCGTCTCCTCGCCGCCCTGCTCGACGAGGTGGAGCAGCAAGAGGCCGTCGTCTGGCACGAGGAAGGGGTGCTTGCCTGGCGGCTGCGGCACGCGCACCGTCGCGGCGCCACCCGGCTGCAGCAGCTCGGGGTAGCGCCCGACGACAACGGTCACCTGCCCGTAGCGCGACGACGTCGGATCGGCGTCGATCGTGGCGTCGAGGTAGGGCGGGACCTCGACGTCGTTGCCGCAGCCCTGCAAAACCGGCAGGCTGCCCGCGACCGCCACGCCACCCGCGATCGACCGCAGGAAGGTGCGCCGGTCGCAGCTCATTTGCCGAACACCAGCGCGGCGTCGATCTTCACCTCGTCGTTGACCTTGACGAACATGAGCTGCGGCCGCTCGACCTTGAACGCCTCGAGGCTGATCGCGAACGAGGCCGTGGCGCGGATCTTGGTCGCCGACTCGACGACGATCTTGACCGGGAGATCGAGCGTCTTGGTGACGCC
>CAZPEY010000003.1:0-1102 GCA_964585665.1 uncultured Polyangiaceae bacterium
TCCAACATCTATTGAGGGAGGCACCGGATGGACGAGGCCAAGCTGCACGACTTCATGGGCAAGCTGGTGGGCGATATGGGTGGCGCGGCGATGCTCGCGAGCGTCATCGTGGGAGAGGAGCTCGGCTTGTACCGCGCGATGGCCGACGGTGAGCCGATCTCCGCGGCCGCACTCGCGGCCAAGACGGGCTGTAACCCACGCCTGACGCTCGAGTGGCTGAGCGCGCAAGCTGCGTCTGGGTACGTCGAGCACGCCGACGGGAAGTTCCGCCTACCTCCCGAGCAGGCGATGGCGCTCGCCAACGAGGACTCGCCGGTCTACGTCGCGGGCGGCGCCTCCGTTCTGGCGACGATGTTCCTCGACAAGGACAAGATCGTGAAGGCGATGCGCGGCGACGGCGCGCTGTCGTGGGGCGATCACCATCCGTGCATGTTCTCGGGCACCGAGAAGTTCTTCCGTCCCGGCTACCGCGCCAACCTGACCTCCGCATGGCTGCCTGCGCTCGACGGCGTGGTCGCCAAGCTGGAAGCGGGCGCCAAGGTCGCCGACGTCGGCTGCGGCCACGGCGCCTCGACCGTGGTGATGGCGCAGCAGTACCCGAAGACGCGCTTCTTCGGCTTCGACTTCCACGCGCCCTCCGTGGCCACCGCGACCGAGCGCGCGCGCGAGGCTGGGGTCGGTGATCGCGTCCACTTCACGACCGCGTCTGCCAAGACCTACTCGGAGAGGGACTTCGATCTGGTCTGCTTCTTCGACTGCCTGCACGACATGGGCGATCCGGTGGGCGCCGCGCGCCACGCGTTCGAGGCGCTCAAGCCCGATGGCACGGTCTTGCTCGTCGAGCCCTTCGCCAACGACCACCTCGATCACAACCTCAGCCCTGTCGGCCGGATGTTCTACGCCGCGTCGACGTTCATCTGCACGCCGAACTCGCTCTCGCAAGAGGTCGGTCTTGGGCTCGGTGCGCAGGCCGGCGAGGCGCGGCTGCGGAGCGTGTTCCTCGAGGCGGGGTTCTCGCAGTTCCGCCGCGCCACCGAGACACCGTTCAACCTCGTGCTCGAAGCGCGCAAGTAACGCCGCCGCGGCTCACTTCGTGAGCAGC
>CAZPEY010000003.1:1202-56255 GCA_964585665.1 uncultured Polyangiaceae bacterium
AACCTCGTGCTCGAAGCGCGCAAGTAACGCCGCCGCGGCTCACTTCGTGAGCAGCCAGATCATCTTCGAAGCGCGGCGTTCTCTGCGAACCAGACTACAGATCACCTTTGGTCAAGTTTGTTGACCTTTTCGAATCGCCGCGAAAGCGGACGCTCCGTCTGTGCTAGGGTGGCACCCAAGCGTCATGCAGCCGCCGATCGTCGACAAGCCGTGGTCCGCCTGCCTGGGCCCCTGCCTGCAGGACGTGCTGGCGGCCGCCGGGGTCGCCGCCCACGTCACGACCAGCTACGAGCAAGCCGGTCCGCTGGGAGCTCCGCCCTCCCCTGGGCTGCTCGCGGTCGTCAAGGTGACGACGCCGGACCTCGATCGCGCCGGGGAGATCGTGCTCGACGCACAGGCGCGGTGGGAGATCTTTCGGCGCGCGACCTACTGCTTCGTCGATTGGCAGCGGACGATGCAAGCGTCGCTGGCCGCGCTGCCCTACTGCCCCGCGACGATCACCATCGAGGAGCTCCGGCTGGGTCCTGAGACCGTGGCGGTGCACCCACGCACCGAGTGGCGCACGGCGCGCCTGCGTGACGAGCCCCCGCCGCCCGAGGGCTTTTCGATCCCCGACGTCACGCTGCGGTTGTGCGCCCGTCAGAGCGAGACGTGGGACGGGCTGCAGTTCGCGCCCGAGATCCGCGATCGCCTGCTCAACTGGCAGGCGGGCTTCTTCCACGAGGCCGCGATCCACCTCTCATCACTGTCCGTTCGCTTTTCTGACCCGAGCTACGGGGCCCCCCTCCAGCTCGTGCCCTACCCCGAGGAGTCGCCATGATCGAGTGGTCCGAAATGCACCTCGCCATCCGCGAAAGCGTGCGCCGCTTCGTCGAGACGGAGATCAAGCCAAAGATCGAGCAGCTCGAGCACGGCGACCTGCTGCCGTACGACATCCTGCGCAAGATGGTCGCCACGTTCGGCATGCGCGACATGGCGATCGCCCGCTTCCGCGCGCAGATCGAGAAGGAGCGAGCACGCGTCGCCGCCGGTCAACCGGCCACCGCGCCGCCGCGAGAGCCCCGCGCCAACCCTGCCGCCGGCGACGAGGCGGCGATGCGCATGATCCCGATCATCGAGCTGTGTCGCTACAGCCCCGGCATGGTGACCGCGCTCGGCGTCAGCATGGGCCTGACCGCCAATGCGATCCTGTCGCGCGGCACCATCGAGCAGAAGGAGCGCTGGGCGCTCGACCTGCTGACGCTCGACAAGATCGGCGCCTGGGCGATCACCGAACCTGGCTCGGGATCGGACGCGTTCGGCGGGATGAAGTCGACGGCGCGGCGCGATGGGGATGGCTACGTGCTGTCCGGGAGCAAGACGTTCATCACCAACGGTCCGTACGCCGACACGCTGGTGTTCATCTGCAAGCTCGACGAGGGCAACGATCCGAAGGATCGAAAGGTGCTGTCGTTCGTGCTCGATCGGGGCATGCCGGGCCTCGTCCAGAGCAAGCCGCTGCGGAAGATGGGCCTGCACGCCTCGCCGACCGGCGAGCTCTTCCTCGAGGACGTACGCGTTGGCCGCGATCGACTGATCGGCGAGACCGAGGACGTCCCGGCGCGCCAGGGCGCCAAGGACACGTTCGCCGCCGAGCGCACCGGCGTCGCCGCGATGGCGCTCGGCATCGTCGAGCAGTGCCGCATGTTATGCATCGACTACGCCAAGACGCGCGTCCAGTTCGGGCGGCCGATCGGGGAGTTTCAGCTCGTCCAGCTCAAGCTCGCCAAGATGGAGGTGGCGCGCATGAACATCCAGAACCTGGTGTTCCGTCAGATCGAGCTGGCGGCCGCGGGCAAGGGCATGTCGCTCGCCGAGGCGTCGGCGTGCAAGCTCTACTCAGCGCAGGCTGCGATGGAGGTCTGCCTGGAGGCGGTGCAGCTCTTCGGCGGCAACGGCTACATGGCCGAGTTCCAGGTCGAGCAGCTCTGCCGTGACGCCAAGGTGCTGCAGATCTACGGCGGCACCGACGAGATCCAGATCTCGCAGATCGCACGCAACCTGCTGAGCTAGGCTGCGAAGCACAGATGAAGCTACTCGATGCGCTGTACGCCGAGCACGAGCTGATCGAGCGCGCCGTCGGTTCGCTGGTGACGTTCGCCGGCCGCGTCGCGACGATCGACCTCGCGAACGCGACCGCGGAGGCCGAGCGCTATCTGCGCTTCTTTCGGCTCTTCGCCGGGCGGTATCACCACGGACGCGAAGATGGCGTGTTGTTCCCCGCGCTCGTCGCCGAGACCGGCGTCCCGGCAGACCGCGGCCCGATCGCCGTCCTGCTCGCCGATCATCGACGGATGGAGGGGTTGCTCGCCGAGCTTGGGCCGCTCGCGGCGCGGCTCGGCGTAGGCGACGGCGCGCGGTCGTTCGCCGACGTGGTCAACCGCTACGCGGTGGCCTTGTTGCAGCACATCGACGCCGAGAACTCGGTGCTGCTCCCGGAGAGCGCGGCGCGCTTCCGCGGCGCGGCGATCGTCGAGCTCCCCGATCGCGATCTCGACGACGAGGAGCGCGAGGCACGCGACGCGATCGCCCCGCTCCTCGTCACGCATCCGCCCACCGATCCGCCGGGTCTGCATCGCGGCGAGGGCTGCTGCGCCTGCCCCGCCTACGGCGAGTCTTGCGACGGCATCGAGTTCGAGTGGTGGAGCGAGGCAGAATGGGAAGACGCGCGCGATCGGCTCGGTTCGCAGTAGCAGCCCGATGAGCAGATCGACGAGCGCCGACTGTCCGCCCGACGAAGTGCTCGGCCAGCTCATGGACGACTCGCTCGAGCCTGGGCTGCGGGAGCAGCTGCGACGCCACATCGCGACCTGCGCGGATTGTCGCGCCGTCGTCGTCCAGGCGCTCCGCCACATGGACTCGCGCGAGCCGACGGCACCGACGCCGCCGCCACGCGCCGGGCGCTATCTGCTCAGTCGCGTCCTCGGCATGGGGGGCATGGGAGTCGTCTACGCGGCGGAGGACCCGGAGCTCGGGCGCGCCGTCGCGATCAAGGTCTTGCGCGCGCCGCATGACACGACCTCGGCGTCGCGCGAGAGCACCACCGACGAGGGCGTGGCAGGTCGCCAGCGCCAGCGCCTGTTGCGCGAAGGCCAGAGCCTGGCGCGCGTGGTGCACCCCAACGTCGTCTCGGTCTACGACGTCGGACAGACAGACGGTCAGGTCTTCGTCGCCATGGAGCTGGTGGAGGGCGGCACCTTGCGCGACTGGATGAAGCGCGGCGGCTACTCGTTTGCCGAGGCGATCGCGATGTTCCGCGCCATTGGCCAGGGGCTGGCTGCGGTGCACGAGGCAGGCGTCGTCCACCGCGACTTCAAGCCCGAGAACGTACTGCTCGGCAGCGACGGGCGGCCTCGCGTCACCGACTTCGGCCTGGCGCGCTACGCGGAGGAGGATCTCGACGAGCCGAATGCACCGCGGTCTGTGCCTGCGTCCGCGTCTCTGACCCAGACTGGGGCGCTCATCGGCACGCCGTCGTACATGGCGCCCGAACAGCTCGCACGCCGGAGCGTCGGCCCCCCCGCCGACGTCTTCGCGTTTGCGGTGACGCTCTGGGAGGCGCTCTACGGCAAGCGACCGTTCGCCGGCGAGAGCATCGAAGCCCTCGAGAGCACAATCCGCAGCCGTCGCACGCACCGCATCGACAGCCAAGCCCGGGGCACGCCACGCCGGGTCCGGCAGATCCTGCTGCAGGCGTTGGCGGTCGAGCCGGGCGATCGCCCCCCCCTGTCCGAGCTGCTCGCTCGCCTGGATGCACTCACCGCTCCGTCGAGGCTGCGCGGGCCGCTCGGGGTGGCGCTGGTCGCAGGCGTCGTGCTGGCGCTGGGCAGCTCGACGCTTCTCCTGCAACGCTTGTTGGATCAACGGCGCTGCCAGCAGCGCCCTTTCGCCGACGCATTCCCCCCGCAAGCGCGTGAAGCGTTGCGCGAGCGGCTGGAGACGATCGTGGGCACCAGCGATGCGGCCGCGTTGATCGGCGAGCTTGCCGACTACGTGGCCTCGCTCGACGCAACGCACGCTGCGAGTTGCGAGCAGACCTTCGTGCAGCACACGCTGAGCCACGATCGTTTCGCCGCGCAGGGCGCATGTCTTGCGCAGCAGCGGTACCGGTTCGAGCTGACGCTCGCAGAGCTCGGGGGAATTGTGGCGCCGCCGAAGCCGCCAGCGACGCTCCATCCGATCGACGCGTTGCCCCCCGCCTCTGTCTGCCTCAAGGCCGCTCCCCCGAGTCGCCCGCGCACGGGCCCCGAGCAGGCCCGGGAGGAGGCCCTCGTGCGCAAGCTCGCGCAGGCCACTACCGCCTCCTCCTTCGGTCGCTCCACCCACGCGCTCGGCCTGTTTCGCCAGGCGGCCGAGCTCGCCAGCCTCGAGCACACGCCGAGCCTTCTCGCGCAGGCCCAGGCCGGTGAGGGCGCGGCGATGGTGTCGCTTGGCCAGCTCTCTGAGGGTCAGCAGCGCCTCGAGACGGCGATCCAGTCGGCGCTCTACGCATCCGACTACGGCACCGTCGCGAGCGCGAGCCTCGCCCTGATCGAGCGCGGAGATGCGCTCCGGCTTCCGGCGCGTCGCATCTACGAGCTCGCCGTCCTCCTCCACTGGGCGAGCGAGCGCGGACGGCTCGACGAACGCTTCCGGGCCCGCAGCCACTACGTCGTCGGCCAGCAACACCTCCATGCAGATCGGCTCCTCGACGCAGAGATCGAGCTGCGGGCGGGTCTCGCGCTCGCCGAAGACGCGCGCCAGCGAGAGCAGCTGAACCGAGCGCTGATCGACTTGCTCAAGCAGAGCGGCCGTTCGACACTCTCCACCGGGAATGCCGATGACTGAGCCCGCCTGTCCGGGCGAAGAGACGCTGCTCCGCTTCATCCAGGGGCAGCTCGAAGAGGCGACGCGACGCGCGCTCCGCGTACACCTCAAAGGGTGTGAGCGCTGCCGCAAGGCGATCGTCGAGGCGCTCGCGGTGTTGCATGAAGGCGATACCCTGCCGGCCATCCCGCTGCCTGCGTCGCGACGCGCGGGCCGCTACGAGCTCAAGGACATCCTCGGCATCGGCGCGATGGGAGTCGTCTACTCGGCGCTCGATCCCGAGCTCGGGCGACGCGTCGCGGTCAAGATCTTGCGTCCTCCGAGCGCCCAGGCCAGCGGCGCCGCGATCAGAGACGAGCTGCGTCAACGCTTCGTGCGCGAGAGTCGCAGCCTGGCGCGCGTCGTCCACCCCAACGTCGTGTCGATCTTCGACGTCGGAGAGACTGGCGACGCGGTGTTCATCGTCATGGAGTTGGTGGACGGCGGGACGCTCCGCGACTGGCTCGACGCCGAGCGACGCTCCCTCGACGAGATCGTGCAGGTGTTCGAACAGATCGGTCGCGGGCTGGCTGCGGTGCACAAGGCCGGCCTCGTGCACCGCGACTTCAAGCCCGAGAACGCGTTGCTCGGGCGAGACGGGCGCGCGCGAGTGACCGACTTCGGGCTGGCGCGCGGCGAGTGGACTCCCGTCGACGAAGCGTCGGAGCGCGCGACCACCGAGCCCGGCGACCTGTCGGGCGACCGGCCCGCCCTCTCGTCGCTGACACAGACCGGCGATCTCCTCGGTACCCCAGGGTACATGGCGCTCGAGCAGCTCCGCGGTCAGGCTGCGGACGCGCGCTCCGATCAGTTCGCGTTCGCCGCCGCGCTGTGGGAGGCGGTGTTCGGGAAGCGTCCGTTCGCCGGAGCGACGTTCGCCGCGCTCGCCGAGAACATCGCCGCCCAGCGCTTCGCGCCGACCGAACCGACCCCGCATCCTCCCGCCAAGCTCGCCAAGCTGGTGCCACTTCTGCAGCGGGCGCTGTCGAGCAAGCCCGAGGATCGGTTCGAATCTCTCGACGAGTTGCTGATCAAGCTCCATGAGCTGCGCCCTCCTCCCGTGCCGGCCCGGCGCTGGAGGATCGGCGTCGCCGCGGTGCTGATCCTCGGCAGCCTCTCCTCGGTGGGACTCTACTGGCGTTCGTTCGGCACGGGGCGCTGTCAGGGGAGCCCTGTAGAGAGCGCCTGGCGAACGCGCCTCCGTCCGACGCTCGCCGCGCTGACCGGCGGCGCAGGCTCCCCTGGGACCAAGGCCCTGGCCGCGCAGACGCTGGCCATCCTAGACGATCAAGCGCGCCTGTTCGCCCAGACACAGCAAGCGATCTGCGAGGCGACTTACGTGACGCGCTCCCAGACCGAGCAAGCGTTCGCGGCGCAGTCAGAGTGCCTGCTGCGACGCCAGACCCGCTTCGAGCTCGTCGTTTCCACCGTCTCGACGCCGCCGCTCGATTGGCCCCGCGCCGCCGAGCTCGCCACGTTTCTCGACAGCCCTGCCGACTGCCGCAGCGTCGCCGTCGATCTGCGCCCGCGCTCCCAGAGCGTCGAGCAGCGCAAGGAGCTCCTCGCTCGACTCGATGCGGCGCTGCACGAGGTGAGCCTCGGTCACCTTCCGCAGGTGGAGACGGCGCTGCCAGGCATCCGCGGGCGCGCCCAGGAGCTGGGTGACGAGACGACCGCCGCCGAGGCGATGCTCGTCGAGGCCCAGATCCGGCTGCGCCAGGGCAACATCGATGCGGCGCGGCGGCTGGTGAACGAGGCGACGGCGACCGCCCTCACCAATCGTGCCACCGACGTCGCGCTCAAGGGGTACGCGATCGGCACGCGCGCTTTTGCCGTCGGTACGACCTCGATCGACGACGCCGAGCGCATGGCGCGCCTCTTCGAGCAGCTCGCGTCGTCGACCGGCCGCGGCGCCACGCTGCGGCCACGCGTGCTGGCGGCGCTCGCCGACGCCTATACGCAGAACGGGCGTCACGCCGAGGCCCTGCGCGTGCTCGGGCAAGGGATGGCGTTGCCCGAGACCAGCGTGCAAGCGCGCGCCGAGCTCGGACACGCTCTTGGCAAGACGCTGATGAACCTGGGCAAGCCAGGGGAGGCGGGACTGGCGATGGACCGCGCGGTCATCGATGCAGTGGCTGGCTTCGGCGCAGACTCGCTCACGACGCTCGGCATGCTGGGCGATCGCGTCTGGGTGGACTACGGCGTCGGTGGGGCAGCGCGAGCGGTGCCGGGGCAGCGCCGCTTTCTCGCGCAGGTCGAGCGCTTCGGGACCGAGGAGCCTCGCCTGCTGGTCGACGCTCTTCACAACCTGTCGGCGTATCTCGCCTCCACCTCGGACCGCAACGAGGAGGCGCTCGCGCTCGAACGGCGAGCGTCCGAGCTCGCCGAGGCGCAGCTGCCCCCCGACAGCCCGAGCCGCATCAACTCGATGATCGGGCTCGCGGCCAAGCTCGTCGACTGGAAGAAGGAGGACGAGGCGCTGCCGATCCTCGATCGCGTGCGCCCGGCGGTCGAGCCGCCCGATCGCATCGGCGCCCCCAACCCGTCCGCGATCTTCCTCAACATCACCTACGCCCACGCGCTGCAGGGGCGCGATCCCACGGCGGCGCTGCGTCACATCACGCGGATGCGCGCGCAGGCGGAGAAGTTCGCCAAGCGTCCTGACGTCGCGGCGATGCTCAAAGAGGCCGATGAGCTCGAGCCTCTGCTGCGCGGCAAGGCACGGGCGAGGTAGCCGCCATCACCGCGACGACAGCAGCTCGACGCGCGCGCATTTCACTTGCCGGTTAATTAACCGTTCAGTACATTACCACCCTATGCAGGACGCGCTCAGCCGGACCTTCACGGCGCTCGCCGACCCGACCCGGCGCGCCATCCTGGCGCGTCTGTCGCGCGGCGAGGCGACCGTCAAGGAGCTGAGCAAGCCGTTCTCGATCTCCGCACCCGCGATCTCGAAGCACCTCAAGGTGCTTGAGTCCGCACGGCTGATCTCCCGCGGTCGCGAGGCGCAGTGGCGGCCTTGCCGCCTCGAGGCAGCGGCGCTGCGCCAGGTCGCGAGCTGGGTCGAGGAGTATCGCCAGCTCTGGGAAGAGCGCTTCGATCGACTGGACGCGTACCTCAAGACCCTGCAAGCCGCCGAGCCCCCCCAAGCGACGAAGCCGCCCCGCCTGACCAAGCCCAAGGCCGCCCGCCCAACGGCGCGCGCGCCCCGGAAGGGAGTCCACCATGCCCGCAAGAAGTAGGCCCAACGAGCTCCACCTCTCTCGAGTCTTCGACGCCCCGGTCAAGCGCGTCTGGGAGGCGTGGACCGATCCGGAGCAGGTCGCCCAGTGGTGGGGTCCGCGCGGCTTCTCGATCACCACCCAGCATCGGGACGTGCGCACCGGCGGATCGTGGCGGTACGTCATGCACGGCCCTGACGGCACCGACTACCCCAACGACACCAAGTACCTCGAGGTCGAGCCGTACGCGCGGCTCGTCTACGACCACGGCGGCTACGCCGACCGACCACCCTTGTTTCGCGTCACCGTCACCTTCGAGGAGATCGATGGCAGGACGCGGATGGAGATGACGATGGCGCTGGCGACCGCAGAGGCGGCGCAGCAGATGAAGAAGTTCATCAAGGACGCGGGAGGGGACGCGACCTGGGATCGCCTCGCCGAGCACCTCGCGCCCGTCGATCGCTTCGTCATCAACCGCAGCTTCGACGCGCCCATCGCGCGGGTGTTCGAGCTGTGGACGACCCCGAAGCACCTCGAGCAGTGGCTGCCTCCGACGGGAGCGACGATGGAGTTTCGGCGCGCCGACCTGCGCCCTGGGGGCGAGACGTTCTACTGCATGCGTGCCGCCAACGGCCTGACGATGTGGGGCAAGATCCGCTATCGAGAGATCGATCGGCCGCGCCGCATCGTCTACACGCAGAGCTTCTGTGATGAGCAGGAGCAACCGGCGCGTCACCCCCTGGCGCCGACCTGGCCGGCGGAGATGCTGACGACGATCACCTTCACCGAAGAGGCAGACGATCGAACGCGCATCACCGTCGTCTGGGAGGTTCACGGCGAGGCGACCGCCGAGGAGCGCGCGACCTTCCATGGCGGCAAGCCAGGCATGACGCTGGGCTGGACGGGATCGTTCGACAAGCTCGAGGCCGCGCTGGCTCCATCGAGCGGGACGTAGCGGATGGCGCTCACCGCGACGATGCGGCGCTTCGAGATCGCGCTCGCCGACAGCGATCGGGACCACTACGTCGACCTCGATCTGCGGGTCGCGCAGCATCCGTCCGAGACCGATCGCGGCCTCGTGGCCCGCGTCGTCGCGCGGGCGCTCGAAGATCGCGACGGCGTCGAGCTCACCCGCGGCCTCTGCGTCACCGACGAGCCGGCGATCTGGCAGCACAACCTACGCGGCGAGCTCGAGGCCTGGATCGAGGTCGGCCATCCATCGCCGGAGCGCCTGCACAAGGCCCAGAAGGCCTGCGCCCGCGTCGCCGTCTATGCGTGGCGTCGAGTCGAAGCGCTGGCGAGCGAGATCCGCGCCGCCAAGATCCACCGCGCCGAGACGCTCGAGCTCTACGCTTTCGAGGAGAGCTTCCTCGATGCGCTCGCGGCCAAGCTCGAGCGCAACAACCGCTGGGCGCTCTCCCGCAGCGGCGGCTCGCTATACATCGACGTGGCCTCGTCGTTGTGCGAGGGGACCGTGCGCACGGTCTAGCCCCCTGCTCGCCCAGCTGGCGCGGCCGCACTCGTGGGCTACGTCGCGCACGGCCTCAGCGACGGGATCCCCGGCTGACCTGGCGCATCCTCCGCCTCGCAGACGCGCTCGGTTGAGCGGCCAGCGGGCGTGGTAAGGTCCGCCGATGAGCCATCATGAGTTTCTCTTCGAAGACCTGACCGCCGACGTCGACGCCGCGTTGACGATCGAGGGATCGCTTCCCGAGGGCTTGGCCGGGACGTTCTTCGCCATCGGTGGGACCGGCATTCGCATCGGCGAGACGGCCGTGCACGGGTTCGATGCCCATGGGCGTGTCACGGCGGTTCGACTCGGAGGAGGCACGACACCGTTCCTGCGCGCCCGCATGGTCGATACTCCCCTGCGCCGTGCCGAGCTCGAGCAGAAGACCATCGTCAAGCGCCGTCTGTTCACGAACAAGCCCGCGCGCTGGTCGAACTTCGCCAACCTCGATTTCGGCAACAACGCCTGGCACAACGTGGTCCCTTGGGGCGACGCGATCATCGCCGCCAACGATCCGGGCTTCTTCCTGCTCGATCGCCAGTCGCTGGCGACGCGAGGGCCAGCCCCCCTGGCTCCACAGAAGGGTGCGACCTTCTCACCCATGCCCCACGTCGATCGTCACGCGAGCGGTGGTCGACTCGTGCTCATCGAACAGCGCCCGGGGCTCCGCGACACGCTCGTCGTGCGCGAGCTCGACGAAGGCTATCGCGTCACGGCCGAGCAGTCCTACAAGCTGCCGCGCGGCGCTCTGCTGATTCACGATGTCGCCTTCACGGAGCACTATTATCTCGTCGTCCAATGGGCCTCGCTGTCCCTGCCCACGGCCTTGTGGGGCGCCAAGCCGCTCGCGGACGCCGTCAAGTTCGACGCCGCCCAGACACCGATGGCCTACCTGCTTCCTCGTCGCGGCGGCGAAGCGATCGCCGCGCCGCTCCCGGGAGGGCGCCTGCACTTTCACTTCTGGAACGCGTTCGAGCAGGACGGCAAGGTCGTCCTCGATACGATTGGCTACGCAGGGCGTGTCGCGTTCACCGGGCTCTATCCGCCCGAGACGCGCAAGGCCCTCGGCGTCGGCGTCGAGCAAACGCCCAGCAGCGCGACCTACCGCTACACGATCGATCCAAGCACGCGCGCGGTGCACGAGCAGACGCTGACGAGCGTTGCTGCCGAGGCACCGGCGATCAGAGAGGATCGCCGCGGGCGCGCCTATCGCTACGGTTGGGCCCCGACCCGCGGCTCTGCCGGCGACGAAGAGGATGCCAACGCCTACTTCTGGTTTCACGCGCTGGCGCGCCATGACTTCGAGGGCAAGCAGAGCACGACCTGGGACGCGGGCCCCTCGGCGTTCGTCTCCCCTCCCGCGTTCGTGCCACGCCCCGGCGGCACCGACGAGGATGACGGCTGGGTCGTAGCGCTCCATCAGGACGCCGCGGCGCGCACCAGCGCGCTGCTCGTCTTCGACGCGCGCGACATCGCTGCGGGCCCGATCGCTCGGCTGCGCGCCCCCGCTAGCGCGGGGCTCCTCGGCGGGATCAGCCACGTGTCGTTCGCAGCCGACGCGTAGCCGCGTATCCCACCTCACTTTCTTTCAACCAGCCGTAGTCCTGCCGGCACTAGTCAGAGGATCGACTAGCCCGGAGGCATCCATGATTCGTTTGCGATCGACCCTTGCCCTCGCTTCCCTCACCTTGTTGTTCGCCGTAGGTTGCAAGAAGAGCCCGCCCGCTGCTCCGTACGTCGACCCCGTCACGTCACCCACCAGCCTCACGCAGCAAGACATCACCGGCTACGCCAAGTTCGGCTCGACCGTCACCATCGAGGGTGGCGCCGCCGTCGCGACGACCACGGCCGATCCGTACGTTGGTCGCTTCCGCGCCACCGTCATGCTCAAGCCGATGGCGACCAACACGCTCTCCGTCACCGCCAAGGATGGCAACGGCACGTCCAAGCCCACCGTCGTCACCATCGTCACCCCCGCGCCTCCCGATCACCTCACCCTCGAGCTGAGCCGCTCGACGATGAAGGCGGGTGAGTCGGTCATCGCCAAGGTCGTCGTCTACGACATCAACGGCATGCCCACCGGCACCTTGATTGCGCCCGCCGTCACGGGCCCGACGGGCACCGGGGCCGTCACGGTCAGCGGCACGGGCACGACGGACGATCCGTTCAAGCTGACGGGCACCCTCACCGGCGAGTACACGGTCACTGCCACGCTCGACGCGACCAAGACCGCCAGCGCGACGCTCACCGTCGTCCCCGCCGCAGCGACGATGGCCCCCGATCTCCACGTGCGCCTCGCTAGCGACCCGCAAGGCGCCGACGCGACCAACATCACCGCCGGCACCGAGCTCGTCTATCGCTACTCGGTCGTCGACCAGTACGGCAACAACATCCCGCTGCCCAACGTCACCGTGACGACCAACATGCTCGGCGCCGTCATCGGCCCCGTCGACACGCAGGAGACCGACAGCGCCGGGCTCATCATCTATCAGGGCCCCATCCTCAACTTCGTCCGCTCCGGGACCTCTTCGGTGTCCGCGCATCTGGCCGGCACGTCGCTGACCCAGACGCGCATGGTCACCGTCGGAACCGACACGGCCGCGCTGGTCGCGCACCTCACGCTGTCGAACAACCTGACGCAGGTCGGCAACCCGATCAGCTACAAGGTCGTCGTGCTCGACGAGTTCGGCAACGAGGACGCCGAGGCTCTGACGCGCCTGGCGCTGACGTTCACCCCGGCCCCCGCCAGCGCCCCGGCCTGCAGCCCGAGCGCGTGCGACGCCGCGGCCTCCAGCGGAACGATCAACTTCCTCGAGGCTGGCAGCTTCCAGATCTCGGCGACCTTCAGCGGCACGCCGACGGTCATCTCCGACTCGCTCTTCGTCTCGGTGATCAACGCGCCAGTCCCGCCGACCCTGAGCATCTTCGACCCGCAGGCGACCGATGTGTTCGCACCGGGCGACACCGTCGAGCTCCGCTTCCAATCGCACACCGCGAGCACCAGCGGCGGCACGGCTGCCTTCATCACCAGCGGCCAGTTCACGCGCTCGGGCGTCGCGCAGATCGGACAGGATGTCTGCCCCGCCGGCGCGGATACGTGCGCGCCGACTCTGACGTTCGACATCCCGAACGGCACGATCTTCGGCACGCAGTCCGTGTTGATCGTGATCACCGACGGTACGAGCGGCGCGTCGATCACCAAGAGCGTCACGTTCACCATCGACCCCGCGAGGCTCATCGTCGCCAACGGCGGGCGCACCGTCACGGTCGTGGCGCGCGCCGGCCGCTTCAACACGCCGATGGGCCTGACGCTGTTCGGCACTGATCTGTATGTTGCCAACAACGGCAACGGCGAGGTGCTCAAGATCGATCTGACGGCGACCCTGCCCGTGTTGCCCAACAACGCCAACCGCTTCTCGACGGGAATCCAGGGCATCGCGGACGTCGAGCTGCAACCGCTCAGCTCGGCCCTCGACGTGTATCCGCCGGCCTCGTTCCAGGGATTGTTTGCTGGCAACGACAACGGCGGGAGGCTGCGGTCGATCAGCAGCGGCGGGCTACCGACCAACCTCGGTACAATGCAGGATCTGACGACGGTCGCCTACCAGGCGGTGCCCGTGCCGCTGGCGCTGCCGACGACGGGTAACCACGTCCCGCGCCTGTTCGTCGCGGACTTCAACAACAGCCGCATCCATGTCCTCGATCCGCTGACCGGCGCCAACCTGCAACCGAGCAATGGCGCGCTCGACTTCAACCTCGACGCGCCGTGGGGCGTGACGTTCTACACGAGCGCCGGCAGCACCAAGGTGATCGCGGGCAACGATGGCAACGATCGGATCCGCCAGTGTGATCTCGGCACGGGCGCACCGTCGGAGTGGGCGACGAGCTGCTCGGGCAATCAGACGACGCTCGCCAACCCGAACCAGGGCGCGGCGATCCGCGAGCCACGCGGCCTCGCGATGGGCCCGACGTCCGGCAAGCTCTACGCGGTGTCGCGCCGCGGCGCCCGAGGCGTGCTCATGTACGATCAGACGGCGGCGGCCTGCACCAGCAATGGAACCTGCCCCGAGACCGTGATCGTCAGCGGGTTCCAGTCGCCGAACGGCATCGCCTTCGACGCCGCCGGAAACATGTACGTCAGCGACGAAGACCTGAACCTCGTCGTGCGCGTCTCTCCCGGCAGCACGCCCTTCTAGCGGGCGGCGCGCGGACTCAGTCTGCGAGCTCGAGCCAGTCGAACCACACCGAGTAGTTGCGCTTGTACCAGGCCAGCACCTCGCGCAGAGCGTCGCGATTCTCCTGCGACATCAAGCTCTCCTCGATCCGATCGAAGTGCACCCGGATCCGCTCGCCATCGTAGGCGAGCGCCTGCGAGAACATCGTCTGTAGCTCGTTGCGAATGCGACCCGAGTCCGAGATCTTCACCGCGCGCTCATGCACGTCGACACCCGACAAGAAGCGTACGAGTAGCGGGCTGAACACCAGGCGCGCCTCGTCGAGCTCGTCGAGCAAGCGGAACGTGAAGGTGACGCGCGAGTTGGCGTTGCGGGTCGTCAGCCGCGTCACGACGCGGTAGTTGCCGTTGGCGAGCCGCTCGACCCCTCGCGCGCCGGTATACGGATCGTCACACATGTAGCCGGTGCACGCGAGCACGCCCCACCCCTTCTCGGGCAGCAGATCGTCGGCGCGCAGGACGCGGCGATCGAGCGGCACGTTGGATCGACGCGCCTCGCGCAGCGCCTCGGCATACAGGCTCACCCGCTCGTCGTCGAGCGGCTCGCCGCCGAACACGCCGCGCAGCGCCTCGACGAACGTCGGCGCCTCGGGATCGAGCTTCATCAAGCGATACTCGTCGTCGTGCGGGCGCTCGAACTTGGGCGAGAACGGCGCCATCGTGCAGTCGACATCGAGGACCTCGGCCAGGCTGGCTGCCTGCATGGCCTCGGCGGACGCGGCGTACCCATCGCACACGAAGACGTGCTGCGCGCCCGCTTCGTCTCGCCAAGCACCGACGAGAAACGTCGGCGCGTAGGTCCCTGAGTCGGTGAACACCGGCAGCCCCGTCGGCGCGATCCAGCCGTCGTCGACGAGATGCGCACCGAGCGCCTCCCACTCCTGCCAGAGCCGCGACATTCGCTTGATGCGGCTCTTGCCCCGCAGCGTCCACACATGGATGTTGGCGCGCGCGATGCCGGGATAGGCGCGCTCGATCGCTTCGACGACCCGCGCGCGCGGCGTGCAGTAGTCGAGCAGCACCGCCTGCTCTTCGGCGGCCGCGACGACTCGACGCGGCACCGTGAGGCACCCCATGTAGGACTCGTAGGGTCGCGTCACCGAGAGCGGCGCATCGAACAGATGGAGCACCGTCATCGGCCCGGTCTCGCGCCCCTCTGCGAAGCGCGACGTGTTCTCGAGCGTGTCGACCGCCGCCCCCCAGACGGTGATGCCGCGCCGCCGCAGCTCTTCGTGAAAGTCCTCGAAGCAGCAGCGCTCGTCGTTGAGCAGACGATGCACCGCTGCGTCGACGATTCGCGCCACCTCGGGGCGCGCGTAGACACGGCCAAAGCCGAGCAGTGGATTGGCTCCCATCTCGGGCGTCTCGCCGGCCTTGGGCATCAACCCCTCGCCGAGCGACACCATCACCGCGTGATTCTCGGGGAGCTGGCGCGTCAGGTACCAGAGCCCCTCGCTCATCACGTAGGCCGACACCGCGTCGGCCGCCTTCTTCATCTGGTTGTAGCGATGCTTGTCGGCCCCCTTGCCCTCGCCGAAGTGGCCGAACAGCCGCGTCCCGAGCGCCGTCGCTGCGGCGGTCATCGCCAGGCAGCGCGTCAGGCCGCGCGGCACGAAGGCGTGGGCGGACACGGGATCCTCCTGGGCGCGCTCGACCTCGACGTCTTCGAGCCAAAGATGAAATCGCGTCAGCACCGGACGCGTATCGAACGCCCACTGCGCCACCAGATCACTTCGCTTCGCGGTCATGATCGCCCCCTTCGATACCTCTCAGCTTACTCCTCCTGGAGGGTGATGAAGATGGCGACGGACATTGCCTTCCTGGCTCGATCGCGCGATCCTTGGCAGATGATGCGCGTCTCCCTGCTCGCCTTGATCTTGGTTGCTGCCCCCACGCTCGCAGGCGCCGACAACGTTGCCAAGAACACGATCAAAGCGGGCGCCAAGACCGGAGGACACGCGGTGCGCGATGGCGCGCGCACCGGAGGACGAACCGTCAAGACGTTCTTCCAGAGCGGCGCGGGCGCCGCCAAGGCAGAAGCCAAGGCAGGCGGCGCCAAGACCAAGGCCAACGCGAAATCCAACGCCGCCGCCACCAAAGCCGCCGCAAAGTAGCAACTCGATCGCACAGACGCGAATAGGCTCGCTCGCGCATCCGTTGCGCTCGCTTTGCGCGGTGCGTTCGCAGAACCTGCGTTAGAACCCACCCTCGCTTCGATCACGAACAGTCAACCATTCGAAACTACGACGGGTCGCGCCAAGCCAACGCGCCCGAGCCCTGGCAGGTGCATTGCACAGCAGATTGCAGTGAGGACGGAACCCTGCCCGCCCGGAGGCTCGATCATGCGTAGAACACATCTATTGAGTAGTCTGCTCCTAACGATCGCTTTGGCGGGGGGTGGGTGCAAGGGACCGGCAGGCAAGCCTTGTACAGTCGCCAGCAATGGCGATGGCACCTCGACGATAAGCTGCCCTGACGGCACGAAGGTCACCGTCAAGGACGGCGCCAACGGCACCGACTGCAGCGTCAAGGACAACACCGACGGCTCGAAGACCGTCACGTGCACCGACGGCACGACGGTCACGGTGAACAACGGCACCAACGGGACCGATGGCACCAAGGGCACCGACGGCACCAACGGCACCAACGGCACCAACGGCACCAACGGCACCAACGGCTCGAACGGCGCCGACGCCAACCTGCTCGTCACCAATTTCCACGGCGTGCAAGCGATCCTCGACGAGGAGCTCAAGAACGCCAACAAGAGCTACGTCAAGATCGTCGACATCTCCGCGACCGCCGGCGCCGACGGCATCGTCACGGTCAACTACACGGTCAAGGACAAGGACGACAAACCGGTCCTCGGAATCGTCGGCACGACGACGAGCTACAACATCGTCAAGCTGATGCCACCGGGCGCGACCGAAACGACCACCTACTGGGTGCCCTACATCTGGCGCACCGAAGAGGTCAAGACCACGGGCTACCCCAACGACAAAGGCACGAAGACCGAGCAGGGCTATCGCGAGAACAACGGCAGCTTCAACGAGCTCGGCGACGGCAAGTATACGTACACGTTCAAGACCAACCTGTCGGCGGTCACGACCCCAGTGACCATGCAGCCGGTCTCCTTCGATCGCAATCGCAAGCACCGCGTCTCGATCATGATCGGCGGACACAACGGACCGACGGGAACGGCGACGTTCGACTTCGTTCCGGACGGCTCGACCGACACGACCTCGCGCGACATCCTGTCGACATCCTCTTGCCAGACCTGCCACGGTCCCTTCTTCGCGGGTCACGGTGGCGATCGCATGACCGTCGAGAACTGCGCTACCTGCCACACCAAGGGCAGCTACGACGCACAGAGCGGCAACACGCTCGATCTGCCAGTGATGATCCACAAGATCCACGCGGGCGCCGAGCTGGCCAGCATTCCGGGAGACGACGGAGAGGTGTGGGACGACCCGGCCACCCTCGTCGATGAGTCGGCCGACAACGGGCACTACGTGATGTACGGCTACATGGATCGCAAGGTCGAGTGGTGGGACGTCGGCTTCCCAGCGGTGCTCGAGAACTGCACCAAGTGCCACAACGGCTCGGGCGCCGATGTCGACAACTGGAAGAACAAGCTGTCGCGCGAGACCTGCGGCTCTTGCCACGACACGACGAGCTTCGACTTCCCGGCACCACAGGGCATGGTCATGCATGGCGGCGCGGCGGTCCCGAACGACGACACGATGTGCAAGAACTGTCATCAGTCCGACAACAAGGGCCTCGGCCCGAGCATCGAGGCCGCGCACGACTGGACCACCAAAGATCCGCAGCACATCCCTGAGTTCGTCGCCGAGCTGTCGGTGACGCTGCCCGACGGCAAGGCCCCAGCCGGTGGCTTCTTCACCAAGGGTCAGCAACCGATGGTCACGATCAGGCTGCGCGACAACGAGCTCAACGGCAAGCCGTACCTGCCGAACCACGAGCTCTACGCAGACGACGGGATCACCGCAGTCCCACCAGGTGACGGCCCCGAGGGTTGCACGCCGAACAACGACAAGACGGCCTGCCTCGAGGATCGAGACGGCAAGCTCCCAGGCGCCAAGCTGTTCGTGCACGGCCCACGCGCCCGCCGCGTCCCGGTGCTGTCGACGCTGGCACGCGTCGTCATGAAGAGCACGGTCAACGGCACGTTCGCCTTCACCGACGCAACGTTCAAGGCCAACGTCAGCTTCAAGGTCGACGCGGGGCGCGATCTCTACGAGCAGGACGTGAGCGGCGGCGACGTCGTCTTCCCGGGCTCGTTCACGGTGCCGGCCTTCTCGGCGGGTGCGACGGGCCAGGTCGCCAGTTCGCCAGCGCCGAGCACGACCTCGTTCACCGACGCGAACCAGCAGCTCCTCGGCGTCAACCAGTCGTGGCGCGACCACCAGTACGCTGGCTGGACGATCGTCTTCACCGACAACACCGATACTGCCAAGCCGACGGCGAGCGGCGTCATCGTCGACAACGTCGGCCCCACTGTGACGCTCAAGAGTGGTGTCTCGCTCGTCACGACGGCCAACCACATCATCACGTACGCAATGTTTGCGCCGGCCGGGTCGTATAGCGGCCGTGCTTCTGCCGTGACCGCTACGACGCTGACCGACTCGACGGCCAAGTGGCGCAGCGGACAGTACCTCGGCTGGACGGTCGCCTTCATCGGTGGCACGGCCGACGGCAAGACGGCGACGATCACCGGCAACGATGGCACCGGCCTTACGTTCGACACGCTCGCCTTCGCGTTCGACGCCACGCAGCTCTACCAGATCCGCCCGTGGGTCGACACCGCCAAGGTCACGCCCAAAGAGGTCGTGCTCTGGCTCAACGCCAACGCCGGCTTCGCGGCGCGCGCGGTCGCGTACCTGGAGGACTCGTACATCTCTTCGACGCTCGCGGCGGCGATCACCACGACGCCGACCAACACCTTCACCGTCAAGACCGGCGAGGGCGCGATGTTCCCGGCGAGCGGCAGCGTGACCATCGATCGCGTGCTGTCCGGCGTTGGCACGCTCGCGACGACCGCTGAGACGTTCGACTACACCCGCAGCGCGGACACCTTCACGCTGACGAGCGGCAGCACAGCGCTCGCGCACGCCAAGGGCGCCAACGTCGTCGTCCGCAATCCGAGCGGTGTCGTCGTGCGCAGCCGCAACCTCGGCAAGGTGTTCTCGATCCAGGGCGTCTCGACCGGCCTCACCGACGCGATCTTCCCCGCCGACAAGGTCTGGGGCTACCCGGTGCACGTCCTCGGCAGCAACGCGCCCGGCGCGTTCGACACCAAGGGAACGGCGTCGACGGTAGGCAACAACCTGGCGCGGCAGACCGACACCATCAAGGAGGACCCGAAGGTGACCTGGTCGAGCGACTCGATCCAGTACGTCCTCGATCCAGTCGACGATCTCGAGCCGGGCACGTACATCGCCGACGTCGAGATCACCGACCGCGGCCTGCTCAGCAGCACCGCGAGCTACAAGACCCCGACCGTGGCCCGCATCACCTTCCAGGTCGGCACGGCCACGGAAGAGAAGGCCCCAGCGAACAACTGCGGCAAGTGCCACACCGATCCGACCGACACCAAGGGCTACGTGCTCGACTTCCAGCGGCACAACAAGCTCTTCAACAACACGGCGGTCGATCTGTGCGGCAACTGCCACGACTACCAGCCGCAAGCGGCGACGGGAACGGCTTGGTCGGGCGCGGTGTCGATCTCGCGGCGCGTGCACAGCGTGCACAACGGCGCGCATCTCAACTACCCGAACACGACCGTCGCGCACTCGGACGGCGAGGTCGGACGCAACTGGGGCATCGGCATGCCGCTCGACCTGCGAACCTGCGACCTCACCTGCCACCCGTCGACGGCGCCGCTCGGCACCACGGCGAGCAGCGGCTCGTGGAAGACCAAGGCCGCGCGCCTGCCGTGCGGTGGCTGCCACGACTCCGATGCAGCGCAGGCGCACTTCAAGGCGATGACCTGGGATCCGACGCCGAACGATCCGTACAGCGGCGACGAGGGCGAGTCCTGCCAGACCTGCCACTAGCTCCGTAGTCCTTCTCTTTCCACCTCCATCTGAGCGAGTATCGACGGTGTGCTCTCACCTCCACTTCATTCCGATCGCGGTCTGGCTCGTCTCGGCGGGCGCGCTCGGAGCCTGTAACGCGCCACCGTCGTCGCCTCCCCCTGCAGCCACGTCGAAGAGACCGCACCCGGAGACGCCGGGGGGCAGGGTGGTGGCGACGGTCAACGGCAAGAGCCTCACCGAGCTCGACTTGATGACCAAGCTCAAGACCGACAGCCACCAGGACGAGCTGCGCCCCGAGTATCGCAAGAACGTGCTCGAGCTCCTCGTTCGCGACGAGCTCGTCCATCAAGAGGTCGTGCGCCTCGGGCTCGACTCCGATCCTGCCTTCGCCGAGCCGGTGCGACGGATGGAGGCTCAGCTCGCGCAGCTCCGCCGCAACAAGGCGGCGGAGGTCTATTTCCGCGCCGAGATCATGGGCAAGGTCGAGGTGACCGAAGAGGACGCGCGGCGCTTTTTCGAGGAGCAGAAGGCGCGGCTCGGCACCGAGCTGCATCTGCTCCAGATCCTGCGGCGTTCGCGGGCGTCAATCGACGAAGCCAAGGCAGCGCTCGATGCTGGCAAGCGGTTCGAGGAGGTCGCGCAGCAGGACCTCGTCGGCGTGTCGCCCGAGCAGCGTGCGTGGGACCTCGGCTACCTGCGCTGGGCGCAGATCCCCGAGGCCTGGCAGCCCGTCGTCGAGAAGCTCAAGCCGGGTGAGACGAGCGGTGTCCTCGCCGGCCCCAAGGATCGCTTCTGGATCATCAAGCTCGTCGAGCGCCGTGCGACGACGCCGGACTTCGCCGTCGAGAAGGCTGGGCTCATCGCCACGCTCAAGGCGCGCCGCATCGAGGCGCTCCGGACGGAGCGAGAGCAGGCGCTGCGCAAGCAGGCGACCATCGTCATCCCCGAGGTCAGTGCACCTCCCGCACCCGCAAACTAGAAAAAGATCAACCTTGGTTCCGCGGATGCGGATCTGCGACGATGAAGGCCATGCCTCGTCATCCTCGTCGCGGTAGGCTCGTTCACTTCAAGCATCCTCACGACGAGCGGCCGATCGTCGTCGGTGCGTGCCACATGGATCCCGAGGACGGCGACTACGAGCACTACGGGGCGCACCACGACTCGGCGCTCCGCGTGCCGAACTTCGTCGACCTGCGCGCTCACATGACGCCGATCGAGGATCAGGGCGACATCGGCAGCTGCACGGCCAACGCGCTGGCTGGCGCGCTCGAGTACCTGCAGAAGCGAACGCGCGGCGACTTCGTCGACGTTTCGCGCTTGTTCATCTACTACAACGAGCGCGACCTCAACGGCGAGACCCACGAGGACTGTGGCGCCAACCTCGACCTCGGCATCCAGACCCTCAAGGCCGAGGGCGCTTGCGCCGAGGATCTGTGGCCCTACGACATCAAGAAGGTGCTGCGCAAGCCGCGGGAAGAGGCCTACGCCGCGGCGACGAACCACACGATCGACGAGGCGCGGCGCGTGCCGATCGAGCTCGATGCGATGCGCCACTGCCTCGCCGAGGGCTACCCGATCATCTTCGGTCTACAGGTCTACGACTCCTTCCAGGAGGACGGACAAAAGAACCGGGGCCGAATTCGCATGCCTCACCCCAAGCGCAACGAGCACGCCGGCGGACACGCCATGCTCGTCGTCGGCTACTCCGACGAGGACGAGGTCTTCGTCGTGCGCAACTCGTGGGGACCCAAGTGGGGCGACAAGGGCTACTGCTACATCCCGTACGCGTACATGTCCGACGGAGACTACGCGCACGACCTGTGGACGATCCGCCGCGCTCACAATCTCGACTTCACCAAGGGGATCGGCGGCACGCCGAACGCGCGCGGCGAGAGCCAGACGACGTTCTTCCCGAACATCACCTCGCTCATCATGTCGATCGGCTCGGCCCTCGCCGGCGGCAAGCAACCCGAGGAGGTCATGGAAGCTGCACAGACCGAGGGGTTGAGGGAGGAGTCCATCGCCACCGACGAGGAGGAGGGCGATCAGGAGACGGCCAAGCTTGAGGCGGACATCGAGCGGCTCAACCGCGAGATCGCCGAGACGGAGGCTGAGCTGGCGCGGCTCGAGGCCGAGGGCGACGGGGAGGAGTCGGACGAAGACGAGTCAGACGACGAGTCGGACGACGACGAGTCGGACGAAGAGTCGGACGAAGACGAGTCAGACGACGAGTCGGACGACGACGAGTCGGACGAAGAGTCGGACGACGACGAGTCGGACGAAGAGTCGGACGACGAGGACGAAGACGACGACGAGGACGAGGACGACGAGGACGACGAGGACGAAGACGACTAGCGTCGCCTCACGCGGCCGCGAGGAAGCGCAAGCTGCCCGTGTGCCGCGCCTCGTAGCCCGACACCTCGGCCAGCGCCCGCCGGAAGCCCCGCGATTGCGCCGTCTCGCACAAGCGGACGATCTCTGACCGCCCCAGATCGGCGGCGCGCACCATCAAGCCGTAAGGCTCGGCGAGCAGCGGCTTGAACGTCAGCCCGAGCTCCGCCGCCCACGCGCTCGATGCCAACCCGATGTCCGCGTCGCCGCGCGCCACGGCGCAGACGACTTGCCGGTGTGACGGCAGGAGCAAGGCCCGCTCGTGGAGCAGCGCAGGATCGATGCCGGCGCGCCGCAGCGCCGCGTCGAGGTAGTCGCGCACGCCCGCCGTCGAGGGCCGACTGGCCCACCGCAGCTTCGACATCTCCGGCAACGCCGCGATGCGCCCGCGACGGCGAACCAACCCGATCTCGCGATCGACGAGGTGCAGCCAGGCGAACCGCTCCTGCTCCCCATGCCCGATGGCTTCGTGACCGTGAACCCCAGTGGCCAGCACCGATCGTCGCTGCAAGAGCGACAGCCCCGTACCTCGGTCGGCTTGCACGAAGCCCATGGTCGCGCCGCCCACCTCCCCCGCATGTCGCAGCAAGAGCTCGACGGCGAGGTCGCCGTTGGCCGCGATGAGGGGCGGCGGCAGAGCCCCTGTGGCGCCCACGGACGGGTCGCTCGACGGTCCGCCCTGGCCGCGAACCTCCGCCCACGCCAGCACCGCCGCGCGCTCGAACAGCCACTTGCCGCCAACGCGCTTGGCCGGCAAGCCGCGGTGCAGCAGGCGGTACACGTGCTTCGGATGGATCCGCAGCAGCTCGGCCACCTCGGCGCTCGTCAAGAGGGTGGACATCTGAGTAACCATTCTCTTCAAATTGTCACAGCAAGCAACTATCTTCTACCAGTGCTACCACGCCACGCTCCTTCGCTTGGGCTCTGCACAGCGCTCGCTGTGGTGCTCTTCCATGTCCCCCGCGCTGACGCGCAGCCTTGTCCCGCGTCGCCCCCGAGCTGCGACGACGCCTCCGCGATCGCGAATCCCGTGTACGTCCTCGCTGCCGACACGCAGGTCCCGGTGCTGCACAGACTCGGAAAGCGACTGCGCAGCGACGCGAACCCGATGACGGTCGTCTACGTGCCGAACGGCTCGTGCACGAACCTCGCAAGCCTCTACGCGCAGCCACCCAGGCTCGCCGTCGGTGTCGGCGGCGGGCCGTACTACGTCCCGGCCGACCCTGCATTCGACCCGGCCTCCAAGACAGCGTGCGCCTGCACACCGCCAGCGACGGAGCTGCAGCCAGATCTCGCGATCACGATCGTCGTGCCCGATGCCAAGAGTTGCCCGAGTGCTCCGGCCAAGCCGCCGGGGATCGCGACGACGCGCGGGCCGGTCCAGGCGATGACGTTCGTCGTGCCGTTCGACACCGCCACCAGCGTCGGCTCGTCGCAGCGCGCGATCACCGCCGAAGAGGCGTACCTCGTGTTCGGCCTCGGTCCGACCAAGGCGATGGTCGCGCCCTGGCTCGATCCGACCTACCTCTATGGGCGCCCGGCCTCGAAGGGGACGCAGATCAGCATCGGTGAGAACATCGGCGTCCCAGCCGCCAAGTGGAAGCTGCTCGCCGACCCCGAGCACCAGATCGATCAATCCTCCGCGCTGGCCGCGCAGCTCGGCTCGCTGGCAACCGATCCGAACGCCGAGAAGGCGCTCGGCATCCTGGGCACCGAGATCTACGACAAGGCCGCCAACCGCGCCAAGCTGCACGCCCTCGCCTTCCGCGCCTTCGGGCAGAAGCGTGCGTACTGGCCGGATCGAGCCCCGACGACCTTCGACAAGCAGAACGTGCGAGACGGCCACTACCCGCTGTGGTCGTACGTACACTACCTGGCTCCCAGCGACGGCAGCGGCAAGGCGCTCAAGGCTTCGGCGCAGACCCTCATCGATGCGCTCATCGGCAGCAGCGCGACCTTCAGCCCCGCCTTCGAGCCGCTCGACGACGTGATCGCGAGCGGGCTCGTACCGATCTGTGCAATGAAGGTGCAGCGCTCGACCGAGGGCGGCGAGCTGTCGCCGTACGAGGACACGGCGCCCTGCGGTTGCTACTTCGAGGCCAAGGTCTCTGGCGCATCGACCTGCACGCCGTGCAGCGTGAGCAGCCCGTGCACGACTGGCGTCTGCCGCCACGGCTACTGCGAGGTGAGGTGACATGCGAACGCTCGCTCGATGCGCGCTCCCGCTCGTCGTCGCACTCGCTTGTGGCGCCTGCCCTTCTGGCGCCAGCAGATCCATCGACCTCGGCGGGCAGACGACCGATCTGGCGCCGAGCTGTGTCGTCACGCCGACGAGCCACCTCGAGCTTCTCAACGCCTGCACCAACGCCGAGAGCTTCGACAAGCAGCCCTTCTATCCAACCCTCGCCCCCGACGGCGAGCTGCCGCCGCTCCCGTGAGCTTTTCGTGACCAGAACGTTCGCGCTCCTCGTCGCTGCCCTCTGCTGGTGTCACATCGCCGGCGCCGATCCGGCGCCGCAAGATCCGCCGCCTGTCAGCGAGATCGCCGACGGCCGCGAGATTCGAGAGATCCGCGTGCGCCTCGATGAGCAGCAGCGACAGCTCGCCGAGCAGCAGCGACAGCTCGCCCTCCAGGCGGCCGAGATCGATCGTCTGCGCAGCGTTCAGGACGCCACCCGCTCGCTGCCGCTGCTGTTTCGCACGGGAGGGCTCGCTGTCCAGCTCTCGGGCTTCCTACAGGCCGATGTCGTCGCCTATCACGCCGCATCCGTCGATGAGCTCAACCCCGCCTCTGGCGAGCCGCTCAACGAGACGCGCTTCCTGCTCAGCCGCGCCCGCCTGCGGCTCGACGTTGAGTACCGCTGGATCTCCGGGTCGCTCGAGATCGACGGCAATACGGTACACGGCGCCACCGTGCGCATCTTGAACGGTGATGTCTCCGCGCGCTGGGCCGCTCCTGGCGCCGAGGTTCCGTACCTCATGGCGTCGATCGGGCTGCTCCGCATTCCGTTCGGCTGGGAGGTGCAGGAACGAGATTTCGTGCGTCTCTTCTTGGAACGGTCGAACGTGATTCGAGCCTTCTTCCCCGGCGAGTTCGACCTCGGCGCGCGCCTGCAAGGCGGCTGGCGCTTCTTCCGCTACCAGATCGCGGCGATGAACGGCCAGCCAGTCGGTGCGCGCCAGTTCGCCGCGCGCGATCCCAACCGCTCCAAGGATCTGGTCGGTCGCCTCGGTGTCGAGGCCCGGATCACGCCTCGCTGCACCCTCGCGATCGGGCTCTCGGGCCTCTATGGACAGGGCTTTCATAGCGGGACGCCGGCGACCAAGAACACGCTCGTCTGGAGCGACGCCAACTTCGATGGCCAGGTCGAGCCGACCGAGCTCGTCGGCGTGGCCGGCCTCCCCGCCACCCCCTCGCGGAGCTTCTCGCGCTACGCGTTCGGCGGCGATCTGCGCCTCGCCGCCGAGCTGCCGCGTCTCGGCGAGCTGGTGATCTACGGCGAGGCGATCGTCGCGCGCAATCTCGACCGGGGCCTCGCGATGGCCGATCCGGTGAGCGCCGGCCGCGCGCTGCGCGAGCTCGGCTGGTACCTCGGCGTCACGCAGGCGCTGACGCGCTGGGCGGCGATCGGCGTTCGCTACGACCAGTACAACCCCGACCTCGACTCGACCGATCGCAGCGGCGCGCGAATCGTGCCGCGGGACAAGCGCTACACCACGCTGGCCATCGCCGTCGCGGCCGTCTATGCGCCGTACGCTCGCCTCGTCGTCGAGTACGATCGTCACACCAACGCGCTCGGGCGAGCAGCGTCCGGGGCGCCAGCGACGCTCGGCGCCAACGTGCTGACGATCCGAGCCCAGGTGACGTACTGATGCGCCGCGCCCGGTTCGCCGCCCTGGCGCCTCGCTTCTCGGCGACGCTGCTCCTGGTGTCGACGCTCATCGCCTGCCAGCAGGCCTCGACCGATCCGGGCAGCGCCGCTTGGTTGCGCGTCGCAGGCGCGCAGTATGTTCCGGCGTCGCTCCCCGCTGCTGACGGCGGCCCCGAGATCGTGGCGCTCAGCCTCGCGGACGGCACGATCTTCGCGGGCGCGATCGATCGACCGCTGCTCGGGACCCTGCCGAGTGACGCCACCGCCGCCGCGATCGGGCTGCGCGGGGATCGCGGCTATTTCCTCGTGCCGGCTGGCATCCCCGACACCGAGACGCCGACGCTGCCCAGCCTGTCGGCCCGCCTGTCGTTCAGCCTCGACCTGCCCCCGGGAGAGGCGCTGCTCCTCGTCAGCGCCGTGGATGCACGCGGTCGCTTCGGCCCACCGCGCTCGCTCGCGCTCTCCGTCGCGCCGGCGCCCCCGCCATCCGGGCGCTTGCTGTTCCGCCTCGCCTGGCCGGACCCGGTCGATCTCGATCTGCACGTCGTCGAGCCGAGCGGCGCCGAGGTCTGGGCCGGCGCGCGCAGCGCCGACGGCGCGATCGACGTCGACGTCAGCTCGCAGTGCGCGGTCGGTGGGCTGGGCCGCGAGACGATCCGCTACCCGCTCGAGGCGCCGCCCGGCCGCTATCTGGTGCGCGTCGACACCTTCTCGCTGTGCGCACGAACGCAGGCGGCCTGGTTCGTCGACGTGTTTGTCGACGGCGCGTGGCGCACCGGCGCGAGCGGTATCGCGACCGAGGCGGACACGCGGGGCCCGCATGGCCAGGGTGCCGGCCTGCTCGCGCTCGAGCTCGAGCTGCCGTGAAGGGACGCGGTGCACGCGCGACGAGCGCAGTCGCCCGGTGGGTCCTCGCGTTCCTGGTCGGCCTCCTCGCCTGCGCCGCCGACGCGGAGGAGACGATCGCGACCGAAGACGCGGTGCTCGAAGGCACGCTCGTCGATCGGGACTCGGGTCGGCCGATCGGTGGGGTCGAGGTCGCGTTGCCGAGCCTTGGTCGCCGGACGCGCACCGACCCAGCGGGGCGGTTCGTCTTCCCAGCGCTCCCTGCCGGGCGACACTCGATCGTCATCTCCGGGACCGGCATCGATCCCACCGAGGGTGAGGAGGACCTGCGGGCGCACGAGCGTCGCACCACGCGCTACCTGGTCTCCCGCTCGTTGGGAGGCTCGGCGCGAGCCACCCCGCCGCGCTACGAGACCGTCGTGCGCAGCACACGCACCGCCGAGCCCGCCGAGATCCGTGTCGGCCGCGACGAAGCGCAGCGAACCGCCGGATCTCTGGGCGATCCGATCAAGATCCTCGAGAGCCTCCCGGGGATCGCGCGACCGTCGCTCGGTGCGGCGCCGCTCATCATCTGGGGCGCGGCGCCGCAGGATACGCGCCTGTTCATCGACGACCTCGAGGTGCCGCGCCTCTTTCACCTCGGCTCGTTTCGCTCGACGCTCAACCCGATGCTCGTCGGCGATCTCCGCCTCGCCGGGGGTGGCTTCGGCGCAGCCTACGGACGAAGCCTCGGCGGCTTGGTGCGCATCGAGACGCGCGAGCTCCCGACCGAGGGCGTGCACGGATCGGTCGGGGCCGATCTGCTCGACGCCTCGGCCTTCCTCACCGCCGCGCTCGGCAAGCAGGCTCAGATCGCCATCGCCGGACGCTACGGCTACCTCGATCGCCTCGCGGCGCGGGCGCTGTCCCAGGAGGCTCGGGCGTTCGTGCCGATCTCGCGTTACGACGACTACCAGCTCAAGGCTTCGCTGCGCGTCTCGTCAGCCGCATCGCTGGCGCTCCTCTTTCTGGCGGCCGACGACGAGCTGCGCCGCGCGCTCGATTCGGCCGATCCGTCGAGCGTACGCAGCGACGCGCGGACGCTGCGCAGCTACCGCGTCGGCCTTCGCTACCTGTACGACCTCGATGGTGGCGCGCGGCTCCGCGTCGCGCCGATGTTCGGCTTCGATCGCGATCGCTCCACCGGGCAGATCGGCGCGTCCTCGACGAGCAGCCAGAGCGATCAGTACCGCTACGGCCTGCGCGCCTCGTACGAGCGCGTCCTCGGGCGCCGCCTTGCCTTATCGATCGGGCTCGACCTCGACGGCCGATCGGCGCGGGTCTCGCGCTTCGCCGCGCCGACGGTACCAGGGCGAGAGGGTGATCCTTTCGTCTTTGGCCAGGCGCCCTCCAGTCAGGCCGCCGCCGAGCGCTATCGCACCTCCCAGCTCGACGTCGCGCCGTACGTGAGCGCCGAGATCTCGGTCGGGTCGCTGCGCATCACGCCAGGCTTGCGCGCCGGAGTCCTGCTCCTCGAAGGCGATCGAAGCCTCCCTCAGAAAGGGGACACACCCGTCCTCGGATTTCTCCGCTTCGAGTGGTTCGCCGAGCCGCGCCTCGCGCTCGCGTGGCGCGCCCACCCGCGGCTCTCTCTCTCCGCCGCTGGTGGGCTCTACCACCAAGCGCCCTCCGTCGACGATCTCGGCCCGGTGCTTGGCAACCCCTCCCTCGGCCTGCAGCGCGGCGTGCACGCGACTGCGAGCGCTACCGTTCGCGTGACCGACACCCTCACGATGTCGATCGACGGCTACTACCGACACCTCGATCGCTTGGTGGCGCGCAGCCCGCTACCCTCGCCCGCGATCGGTCAGTCGCTCGTTCAGAGCGGGCGGGGCAGCGCCTTCGGTGGACAGCTCCTCGTACGACAGGTCGTCTGGCGTGGACTGCAGGGCTGGGTCAGCTACTCGCTCTCCCGCAGCGAGCGACGCGATCGCCCCGATGCACCGCGCCGCCTCTCCGACTACGATCAGACGCATCAGCTCATGCTCGTTGGCAGCTACGAGGTGCGCGGCTGGAGCCTTGGTGTGCGGCTGCGCTACTCGAGCGGCTTTCCGCGCACTCCAGTGATCGGCGCCTTCTACAACGCCCATGACGATCGCTACGAGCCGCGCTTCGGTGCCATCAACACGATGCGTATGCCGGCCTTCTTCTCCCTCGATCTTCACGTCGAGAAGACGATCACCTGGCAGCGCGTCGCGTGGACGCTCTACCTGGATCTGCAGAACGTGACGAACCGACGCAACGCAGAGGAGATCGTCTACAACGAGGACTTCAGCGAACGCGGCTATCTCGTCGGCCTCCCGACGCTCGCCGTGGCTGGCACCCGGGTGAGTTTTTGAGGTCGACAGCCCTCGTCCTCGCGCTCGCCGCTGCCGCGTGCAGCCCGGAGCTCGGGCCGCCGCCGTGGTCGATCGACGCTCCGCGCTTGCTCGCGGTGCGCGGCGAGCCGGCCGAGGCGACGCCCGGCGAGCGGGTCGCATGGAGCGCGCTCGTCGTCGGACCTGATGGGACGAGCGCTGCGCCGGCGCTGTCCTGGTCGTTGTGTCGAGCCCCTCGTCCGCTTGGACAAAACGCCGCGGTGGCCGACTCCTGCCTCACGGCCGCCACGGTCGCTCCCCTCGACGAGGGCGCCACCGCGAGCGCGCTGCTGCCGAGCGATGCCTGTCAGCTCTTCGGCTCCGAGCTCGAGCCGCAGAGCCCCGATCGGCCGCCCAGCCGCCCGCGCGACCCCGACTTCACGGGCGGCTACTACCAGCCCGTCATCGTCGGTCTCGACGGCGCACTGAGCGTCGGCCTGCAGCGCCTGCGCTGCAACCTCGTCGGCGCCTCGCTGGAGGACGCGCAGGCCTTCCGCGCGCGGTACGTCGCCAACCGTCACCCGCGCGTCGCTCGCTTGCGCGTCCTGCAAGGAGGCGTCGAGCGAGCCGACCCCGTGATCGCGGCCGGTTCGAGGTCGGAGCTCGTCGTCGAGTGGGCGAGCGAGGACGCCGAGGTCTATCCGGTGTTCGACGTGGTCGCGCAGCGGTTGATCGATCGCCGGGAGCAGCTTCGCGTTTCGTGGTTCGCCAGCAGCGGACACCTCGCCGAGGCGCGCACCGGCCCCGACGACCTCGACGCGCTGAGCGCCCGCAACGAGTGGATCGCGCCGGCAACGAGCGGCCCCGTGCACCTCTGGATCGTGCTCCGCGACGAGCGCGGCGGCGTCGACTGGCGCGAGCTCGACCTCGTCGTCGCCCCGTGAAAGATCAGGCTCTGGCGGCCGCGGCTCTTTGCCGCGTGTAGCGCCAGAGCGCGACACCAGCGATCGTCACCAGCACCGATAGATATTGCGCCGGAGTGTGACCGAGGTAGCGCGGATCGGGGTTGGTCGTGTCCTCGGCGCGCAGGTAGTCGAGGACGAAGCGCACCGGGCCGTAGCAGATCGCCAGCAGCGCGAGGTAGGTACCAGCGGGTCGCTTTGGGTTCTTCGCCCACAGGATCTCGAAGAGCACCACCATGCCGAGCGACCAGATCGCCTCGTAGAGTCCGAGGTCATGGCGGGCGCCCGTCGGATACTGGACCGCGAGGAAGAAGTCGGTCGGCTTGCCTGGATGATCGTGGATCGCGAAGCAGCCGAGCCGGCCGAAGAACCACCCCGCGGCGATGCCGTAGCCAACGCAGTCTGCGTAGGGGAGGCGCGGCTCCCCCTTCCACCAGCACCACAGAAAGAGCCCGGCTGTCGCCCCGAGAAAGCCGCCGTACGACGACATTCCGTCGAACAGCGCGACGAGACGCGCGAACGTGATCGGCTCCTTCTGGTACGCGAGCACATCGAGCACATGCGAGCCGACGATGCCGACCAGCAGCGTCACGCCCATCATCCAGAACACGTTGTCGTCGTCGAGCCCGAGCGCCTTGCCGCGTCGGCGCATCAGCGTCGAGCCGACGATGACGCCAGTCGCGACCAGCAAGCCGAAGGCGTTGTACTGCACGGGTCCAAGGTGCAGGACACCGAGCTCGAACCACGGGATCATGTGCGCTGACATCGCATGTTTTGCGTCGTCACCAAACAGAAATGGCGCGGTACGATGGCGGCATGGCCGAGAGTCTTCTGGGTGTCGAGCTCGACAACGGCGGCGTGCTGATCAAGTTCGTGCAAACCACCGTCGAGACCAACGGGGCGCTCCATCGCCAAGAGGCGCGCTATCCACCGCGTTCGCCGCTGCCGCCGTATCATCGCCACCCGCGCCAGGACGAGCGCTTCGAGATCGTCGAAGGAGAGCTGCTGTTTCGCGTCGACGGCGTCGATCGTCTGGTGCGCGCCGGCGAGCACCTCGACGTACCGCGCGGCGCCCTTCACCAGGCGCGCAACCCGGGCGACCACCCGACCCTGGCGATCTGGGAGACCCGCCCAGCGCTACGCACCGCCGACTTCTTCGTCGCGATGAACCGTGCGATGCGCAGCCGCGCCAAGCCTGGCTTGCTCGACGCGGCAGCGATCCTCAACGAGTATCGCGACGAGTTTCAGCTCGCCAAGCCGCCGCTGCTCGTGCAGCGCCTGGTGTTCGGCTGCCTGGCGCCGTTCGGGCGCCGTGCACTGCGCCCCTGAAGGGGGTCATTGCTTGGCGTGCGCCGCGAGCCACTGCTTGGCCTCGCGCTCGCCATCCGCGTCACCTGCCTTCTGAAACGTCGCTGCTGCCGTCGTCGCGAGCGTTCGCGCCCGACCGAGATCGCGAGCGCCGAGCGCGCGCGCCAGCTCGAGCTGCGCCCGCGCCACCTGTGTCGGTCGACAGGCCGTCTTCTCGATGAGCGGCAGCACCGCTTCGATCATCGGCACGGCCTTGTCGCTGCCGTTCGACTCGGTCAGCGCGCGCGCCACGCTCACCGTTGCCATCGCGGCTGTCGTGCTCCCCGGCCCCGCCGTCTTCGAGTGAATCGCCAGCACCTGCTCGTAGAGCTTGAGCGCCTTGTTCGCTGCGCCACGCTTGAGCTCGATATCGCCGAGCTCGGCGAGGGCGCCCGCCGTCGCCGGGTGGTCGGGGCCCAGGGTCTTTTCGAGCACCTTGCGGGCTTCGTTGGCCGCCCCCTCGGCCTCGGCCAGTTGGCCCTTCTCGCGATGCGCGATCGCCAGCCCGAGCAAACACCCACCCACGGAGGGATGATCGTGGCCAACAATCTTTTCAAAGGTGGCCTGGGCGCGCTTCACGTACTTGAGCTGCTCGTCGTACTGGTTGTTCGCACCGTACGCCATGCCGACGTTGAGCAGGCTGTCGGCGGTCTCGGGGTGATTGGCGCCGATCACCTTCTCGCGCAGCGCCAAGGTCTCGCGACTGATCTGCAGCGCCTTGGGATAGTCGCCCACCATCGACTGCATCGCGCCGACGTTGCTGAGGTACATGAGAGTGGATGGATGCTCGGGGCCGAGAGCGGCACGCCCCAGAGCCGTCGCCTGCTCGTAGCGTGACAGCGCCGCGCGACACTGGCCCTTTCCCATCAGCGCCGCGCCGAGGCTGTTGTAACTGTCGGCGACGTCGGGGTGGTGCTCGCCGAGGCGCTTGAGCCGGATCTGCAGGCCGCGCTCGAGCGCCTTGATCGCCAGCTCGTAGTCACCGCGCGAGTAGGCACCATTGCCGAGGTTGTTGAGCGCGTCGGCGACCGCCGGATGATCGGGTCCGTAGAGTTTTTCCCGGATCGTCAGCGCTGCTTGATCGTGCTCGTCGAGGGACTTGTTGTCTCCCTTGGTCGCGGCGATCGCGCCCATCGTGTCGTGCCAGTTCGCCTCGAGCTCGTTGCCCCCGCCGGTGCGATCGAGGATCGCGCGCGCGAGCCGCCCCCAGCGGAGCCCCTCCTCGGGCCTCGCCAGCAAGTAGCCAACCACGCCGGCGAGCTGGTTGGCTGCCATGGTCTTGACCTCGTCGTCGCCGCCCGCCTCCGCCTTGAGATACGCCTCCGTGAGCAGCGTCTCTGCTGCTGGCACGTCGCCGCCACGACGCTTGAGCCGCGCCAGGCGATGCGCGGCCGCCGCGACGAGCGGCGAGTAGTCCAGCTGCCTCGCCCGCGCCATGACGGGCTCGAGCAGCTTGGCACCGTCGGCGAACTTGCCCAGATCTTCGAGCTCGCGCGCTTCGGCGATCTTCTCGCGCAACGCCGCAACCTCCTTTTGCACCGCCGGTTCGCGCGGCGGCTTGACCCGAGCGGACAGGGCTCGCACGTCCGCACACGCCGCGATGGGCGACAGACCGAGCGCCACCTTGAGACCACCACGCACCACTTGCTCGTCTGCGGTCGCGAGCTGACTGACGAGCCCCTTCATCTCGCTGCGTCGATCGGCGAGGCACTGCATGCGCAGGTCGAGCAGCTCCTCGGACTGCTCGTGGCGGACCCAGGTCGCCTCGCACGCCTCGCGTGCCATCGTCGTCCACGCCGACGCCTGACGATCGATCGTCTGCTCGATGCCACTCCAAGCGTCTGCGGCGTACGAAAGGCCTGTGGCGACCATCGCCTGCTTAGCCTTGGCCTTGACCGCTCCGTCCCAGATCCCGACGAGCTTGTCGCCGAGATCGCGGCACGGACGGCTGCGCAGCTCGAGCACGAGGCTCGTTCCGCCGACTGCGGCAGCCACCGCAGCGACGGCGCCTGCCGCCAACCAGAGCCTGCGACGCGCTGCCTTGGGATCGTAGGACAGGTCGGCGAGCAGCGCGGCCATCGACGGATAGCGCTGCGCCGGATCGAGGTTGAGGCCGCGCAGCAGGATACGCCGCAACCACTGCGGGACTGCGCGGCCGTTGTGCGGCTCGCGAAAGGCGAAGCTGAGACTCGACGGGAGGGCGCTGGTCGGCCCCTCGGAGCCGTCCGTGCTCTCGGGCGACGGCACCTCGGCAGCGGGCGAACCGGCGGGGCGCGTCACCTCCGTGCGCTCGAAGGGGAACTCCCTGTAGAGCGCGCGGAACAGCGCGACGCAGTAGCTGAACTGATCCGACTTGCCGTCGATCTCCTCACCGCGCGCCTGCTCTGGCGACATGAAGGCGGGCGTGCCCGCGCCCCCGGCGAGGAGGTCGCGATCGCCGGACAGGAGGCTGGGCCGCGAGCGAAGCTGTGCCAGCGAGCCAGGCGATGAAGGGACCGGCCCTTCCGAACCAGAAGGAGGGCTCGCCGTCAGCACGGCAGCACCGCCACCCGTCGATCCGCCGCTCTCGCGCGCCAGACCGAAGTCAGCGACGCGAACCCGACCGTCCTTGCCGATCAGAATGTTCGATGGCTTGAAGTCGCGGTGCACGAGGCCTGAGGCGTGCGCGGCCGCGAGCCCTTCGCCCGCAGCGCGATAGACCGCGAGGATCTCGTCGAGGGTTCGCTCGGCCTGCTTCTGCCAGGCCTCGACCGTCGATCCCTCGACGAACTCCATCGCCATGAACAGCTGCCCCTCGGTCCCCTCCTGCCCCGCCGCGCCATGAAACACCCCAACATCGTAGACGCCGACCACGTTCGGATGCGTGAGCTTGGCGAGCGCCTGCGCTTCGGCGAGCAGCAGATCGCGCCCGCGCGGCCCCCACTCGGTCGTGTTCATGACCTTGAGCGCGACGCGGCGGTCGAGCTCTGGATCGTACGCGGAGTAGATGACGCTCATCCCTCCCGCACCCAATCGCTCGAGGACAATGTAGCGCCCGAGCGCAGCGCCCTGGCGAAGCGGATCGCCGCTCATCGCAGCTCCTGTGGCGAGCGCACGAAAGACGGAAGTCGCATCGTGCTGACTACGTTACCACTTTGCATTTTCATTTTCGCGCTGCCACGCGATGCTCGTACCGTGAAGCCCTGGACGCTGCTGCTGCTCGTCGTCGCGTGCGCCGCGGTCGGCGTCGGGTTGACGCAGCTCAGCCGCCACAACGCCGCCAGCGGGCCGATGTGCACCGAGCAGGCGACGCTCGTCGACACCGGCGGCCGCGCGACCCTCGTCGCCAAGCTGCAGACACGTCGGGGGCTGAGCGCGTTCGAGCGGGTCGTCGCCGTCGACGCGCGAACCGGCGCCGTGATCGCCAACGCGCGCGTCCCGATCGGCACCAGCTTCCTCGGCGCGTTTGGGGATGACTGGTGGTTCTCGTCGATCGACTCGTCCCTCGGCATCCATCGTCGTTCGCCGACGACCCTTGCCCCCACCCTCGCGCAGCCGGCCTGGGCCACGGGCACCGTCGTCCCATCGCCACGCTCGGTCGCCTTCGCGTTCGAGGGCGGGCTGGCGTTCCAGATCGAGCGAGGCGGCTGGGCGAAGCTCGATCCGCGAACGCTGGAGACGTCGCCGCTCCCCGGCCAGCATCCGCCGACGGCGAGCGTCGGCGCGTGGGCCGAGGGGCATCGCAACCCGACCCTCGCGACGCTGTCGCATCCGCTGGCTCCGACCCTGAGCGGCGGCGAGGCGGCGACCCTGAGCTGTCGAGGTCACGCGCCTTCGACGCAGACCTACACGCGAGCGCGCTTCGTGAGCTGGTCGCAGCGCGACAGACGCCGGGACCCGCCCCCGCTCGTGCTCGGCGAGGGCGAGTTCCTGGTGGTCCACCAGCGCGGCCTCTCCGATGCGAGCCTGCAGCTCAGCCGCGTGGGCTGCGATGGCGCGGCTCGCTTCACGCTGGCCCTCGACGGGACCGAGCTCGTCGGTGCTTTCGCCGCGCCTGGCGGCGCCCTGCTCGTCGTCCACGCCGCTGCCGACGTGCGCGGCGATAGCGGCGATGTTGCGCTGCTGGTCGACACCGACGGCGGCAGGCTCGTCTGGAGCCGACCGCTGTAGCGCTTGGACGCGCCATGCTCTTCGCAGCGACGCGTCGCTGGTGTACGTTGAAGCGCACCAAGATGGCCGCGACGAATCCACGCTCCGCTGGGCTCTCCGTGCGGCGTGCTCTCCCGGACGACAAGCCCCGGATCATCGCCACCCTCGCCGAGTATCTGCCCACCCTCGACGCCGAGCAGCGCTGGCGGTGGCTGTACGAGACCAATCCGCACGGCCGAGCGATGACCTGGTTGGCGATCGAGGACAAGAGCGGCGAGGTCGCGGGCATCACCTCGTTCTTCGCGCGCCGCCTGATCGTCGACGGAGAGATCGTCGCCGGTGCCCTGGGTGGCGACGGCTACGTGCGCCCGGCGTTTCGTCGGCGGGGGCTCGGTGAGCGGATGCACGCCGCCTCGCGCGCCGACATGCCTGCGCTCGGCCTCGAGATCATGTTCGGTACGCCCATGCCCGCCAACCTGACGCCGCTGACCAAGGCCGGCGCCCGCTCGATCGCCGAGACTGTTCGCTATGTCCGCCTGCTCGACGCTCGCGCCCTTGGGTTATCGCGGCCGTGGGGGCGGAATTTGCTGCGGCTCGCTTCGCTGCGCCAGCGCACGGCGCGCCTCGAGCCGATGCAGCCGAACGATCCGCGCGTCGACGAAGCCTGGCAACGCACCGTCGGGGAGCTGCGCATCGCGACCGTGCGCGACGCCGCCTTCTACACCTGGCGGTTTCTGCAGAGCCCATCGCAGCAGCAGCGTGGCTATGTCGTTCTCGATGGAGCGCGCGTCCTCGGTGCGTGCGCGCTGGAGCGCATGGGCGATCGTCTGCGCATCGTCGACCTGGTGGTGCCGCGCGGCGATCTGGGCGCCACCTTCGACGCGATCGAGCACGCCTTCCCCGACGTCGTCGGGCTGGAGCTCAAGCTGACCGACGCGCACGGGCGCGCGCTCGGCATCCACCGCCACGGCTTCTTCGCGCGCGGCGAGAAGCCGCTCAACCTGCTCCTGCCGCCGGGGGAGCCGCGCGCCGCCGTCTACTACGATCCCACCCGCTGGTACTTCTCGTGGGCCGATTCGGATATGGACCAGGCCTGACCGCCGACGGCTGCGGGCCTCGTCCGCGCCGCTGCCCCTCGGGTGATCCTGTACGAAACTTGCGCAGTGTACGTCCGCTGCGCAGCGCCGCCTGTGCCGACGATGCCGCACAGACTCGCACAGCGACGGAGCGAAGCGAGCCGCAATCCGAGTTGCCGTAGCGTCGTGCCCCGCTCGTTGCTTGGCACCTGCGTTGCTTTGAAGGCGGCGCATGAGCGACACCGAGCGTCCCGCCAAGCATCGCTGCCCCAACAGCGCGATTACTCGACGCAAGTTCTGCGCTGCCGCCGCCGTCGGCTCCGGCCTGGTCGTGCTCGCGGCCAACGGCTGCGAGTCACCCAACCCGCGGCTCTCGCTCGGCAACAACGTCGGTGACGATGAGCCGCTGCCGGATCCGAGCGTCGACGGCGGCAGCGAGGACTCGACCGACCTGGCGCAGTCCTCGTCGTCCAAGGACATGAAGAAGTCGAGCGACCTGTCCAAGCCTGCCGACCTCACCCAGCAGCCCGTCAACAACTGCTCGGGCCTCGTCGAGTGCGGCGTCGCCGCCGACATCACCGATGGCAGCGCCAAGCGCTACACCGACAACTACAACTACGACTTCTTCGTCTGCCGCGACGCCGCTGGCCTCTACGCGCTGTCGTCGCTGTGCACGCACGACTACCGCCCGGTCAAGAAGCAGACGTCGCGCTTCTACTGCCCCTATCACGGCGCGACCTTCGATCTCAACGGACAGAAGCCAACCAAGCCCGCGTACAAGGCGCTCGAGCACTACGCCGTGTGCGTCGACGCCAGCGGCAACGTGCAGGTCGACTACAACACCGTCGTCGATCCGTCGACGCGCGCCTGAAGTTCTTGCGATCCCGAGGAGGAAGTCCGATGCGTCCCCTGCTCGCTCCGCTCGCTGCTGCGCTCACGCTCCTCTGCTCGACCTACGCTCCGGCCGAGGTCAAGCCGGGCTCGCGACCGCTCGACTTCCAAGGCAAGACCACCCAAGGCGAGCCGTTCCGCCTCGCGCAGCTCCGCGGCAAGGTCGTGCTGATCGACTTCTGGGCCTCGTGGTGCGAGCCCTGCAAGAAGGAGCTGCCGTTGCTGCACAAGATGGCGCAGCGGCTCCGCGGCCAGGGGATCGAGATCGTCACTATCAACATCGACGACGATCCCGCCAACGCACAGGCCTTCATGCGGCAGAAGCGGCTCGAAGGTCTGACCGTCGTCGCCGACACGGACAAGCACATCGTCGACAAGTTCGAGCCACCGAAGATGCCGTCGTCGTTCCTGCTCGACAAGAACGGCGTCGTGCGTGCCGTCAACGCCGGCTTCGACGAGGGCGATGAGGCCAAGCTCGAGCAGCAGCTCAAGGGCCTGGCCGACAAGTAGCCCGCATGCGCCTCGCCTCCCTCCCGATGCTCCTCGCCCTCAGCCTCGGCGCCTGCCAGTCCGTCGAGCCGGACACCGGCCTCGATCAGACCGCCATCGAGGAGTCGTTCGACTACAACCGCTTCGTCTGCGAGGCGCAGCCGGTCCTGATCCGACGCTGCTCGTTCCTCGCCTGCCACGGCGACGCCACCCACGCCTTTCGCGTCTACTCGGCGGGCAAGCTCCGCTTGACCCCGCCGACCAATCGCGACGAGCGCGACGCGCCGCTCACCGCCGACGAAGTCGAGCGCAACTATCTGTCGGCGGCGGGCGTCCTCCTCGGCGCGACCGTCACCGATCGCGAGTCGCTCGCGCTCGAGCGCTTGCCGCTGCTGCGCAAGCCGCTCGCCGCGCGCTGGGGCGGCGATGAGCACGCCGGCGTCGCGATCTTCCCGGTGCCCCCGATCGAGTCGCCCTCCGACGATCCCGAGTGGTCCGCGCTGGTGGCGTGGACCGCTGGCTCACCGCTGCCCAAGCCACTGGCCACCGACTGCACCGACCTCTTCGACACCCTGGGACTTCAACCCCGATGAGACTGCTCCGCATGTTGCTCGCCGGCCTGGCGCTCGCGCTGTACTTGATCGCGCTCGAGGGCTGTGTGCCGGTCAAGCCCTACCAGCGCGAGATCTTGGCGCTGCCCACCATGACCTTCGGGCCCGATCCGCACGAGGATCTGCTCGACCTCCACATGCACGAGGCACGCGAAGGATCCGTCGGCGGCTACGGCTCGGCTGGCGGGGGCTGCGGCTGCAACTGACGATGCGCGCCCTCCTCTTCTGCGCCGTCGGCGCGCTCGTCCTTGTCGCGACGCCTCGCTCGGGGCGCGCTGACAACACGTTCGACGCCAAGACGCAGGTCTACGCCGACAGCGATCATACGGTGGTCGTCTCGCCGCTGGTCGCGATCAGCCGCGACGCCTGGCGCGGCGGCACGCTCTCGGCGAGCTACGTCGCAGACGTCGTCTCCTCCGCGTCGATCGACGTGGTGTCGAACGCCACCAAGAAGATGGAGGACTTCCGCTCCGAGATCTCCGGCTCGATCTCGCAGAAGGTGCGCGGCACGACACTGTCGGCGAGCTACGTCTACTCGATCGAGCACGACTACTCGTCGCACAACGCCAGCTTCGGCCTGTCGCAGGATCTGTTCCAGAAGAACACCACGCTCGCCCTCGGCGCGAGCTTCTCCTACAACGCCGTCGGGCGCGCCGGCGACCAGTCGTTCCATCGCTCGCTGTGGACCGCCGGTGCGAGCGCCTCGTGGACCCAGACGATCACGCGCAAGACGATCGCGCAGCTCAGCTACACCTTCTCGTACAACAACGGCTATCAGGCGAGCCCGTACCGCTGGGTGCGCATCTACAACAGCGACGCCAGCGACGTGCTCTACAAGGTCCCCGAGATCACGCCGGGCCTGCGCTATCGCCACGCGTTCGTCCTCGGCCTCAACCGCTTCCTCGGCAAGGGCACGTCGCTGCAGGGCGACTACCGCATCTACTTCGATGACTGGGGGCTCCTGTCGCACACGCTGCAGGCGCGCCTGTTCATCACGATCAAGGATCTGACCATCCGGCTGCGAGAGCGCTTCTACTACCAGCGCGGCGTCAACTTCTACCAGCCGTACTACCAGCAAGTGCAGCCGTACATGACCGCGGACCGTGAGCTGACGACGTTCGCGTCCAACCTCCTCGGGCTCAAGCTGATCTGGAAGCTGCCCTTCCTCGAGCGCGCGCTCGCCGCCGAGATCAAGGGTGACTTCCTCTACTTCCACTACAACGAGTTCCCGCTGCTCAACCGTCGCTACGGTGGCACCGCGGAGCTCGGGCTGAGCCTGGTGTACTGATGGCACGCTGGCCCATCCACGCTCGCCCCTGGCTCGTCGCGACGCTCCTGCTCGGTCTGGTGGCGCACGCGCCGATCGCCCACGCCAAAGACGTCAGCCGCATCGTCTTCCTCGGCGTTGGCGGCACGGGTGGCGCGCCGTTCGCCGAGCTGCTCCTCCAGGATCTCTCCGACGCGTACACCGTCCTGTCGGGCGAGACCTATCGAAAGACGGCGCAGAAGCTCGGCCGCATGAGCGCCAACGAGGACGACGTACGCGCCGTCTGCGGCACGATCGGCGCCGATGCACTCGTCGCCGGCACGGTGCGCAGCGAGCCGGGCGGTCGCATCTTCCAGCTGTCGATCCGCGACGGCGTCACGGGGCGCATCGTGCAGCGCATCCGCTACCCGCTGGTCGGGACGACGCTGCCGCAGATTCGCGACAAGGTCGTGTTCGATCTGGTGCGGCAGCTGTCGCGGCTGGATCAGCCCATCGGGCAACCCGGCGGTGACGATGAGAAGCCGCTCAAGTCGACCGCGCCGCCCGCCAACCAGCCCGACGCCGGCCAGGGCGGCGACGCCAGCGAGGGCGACGACGCGCCGCTCGTCACCCCTGCGACGACCAAGAAGGCGCCGTCGATCGATCGCACCTTCCGCGGCCTGCAGTTCGGCGTCGGCCCGTCGCTGACCACGCGCTCGCTGCGCTTCGACAACCTCGCCGCGCCCGGCTACTTCGGCGGCACCGTCTACGGGATCAAGGCGTACGTCGCGGTGTTTCCGATCGCGCTGTCGGCAGAGCTCGCCAATGCTCACCCGGTGCTCTCGTCCTTCGGCGTCGAGGCCGAGTACGAGCGCGTCTTCCGCTTCACCTCGGACAACGGCCTGGTCGCCACCGACGGCAACGCCTCGCGCTGGATGGTGCGCTTCGTCGGCCGCATCCCGCTCGGCAGGGCGGCGCGCGGCGGCCATCTGTCGCTGCAGAGCGGCTACCAGCACCTGAGCTGGCACTCGAGCTCTCCGGCCGATCTGCGCGTCCCCAACGTCGACTACCGCCTCTTCGACGCCGGTCTCGCCTGGGACAAGACGCTCGGCACGCGCTACGTCGTCCTGTCGCTGCGCCTCGGGGGCCTCGCCATGCTGTCGGGCGGCGGGATCACCTCGATCGAGGAGTACGGCTCGGCGCGCGGCGGGGGCCTCGACGCCTCGGCGAAGCTCGAGCTCAAGCCCAAGGACTGGCTGTCGCTGCGGCTCGGCGCGCAGTACACCGGCCTCTTCTTGCAGTTCGATGCGACGGGCGCGCGCTTCGCTCGCTCGGCCAAGGATCAGTTCGTCGCTGGCACGCTGGAGATTGGCTTTGCACTCTAACCGTTCTCTCGTCGCGCTGCTGCTCGGGGCGCTCGTCACGGCGCCGGCGGCGGCGCACGCCTTCGAAGACTCGGGCCAGTTTCTCGCCGGCTCGCTCCCCCACGCTGCGACGCTCACGTCGTCGTCCGAGGGCGTCTACTTCACCGGCGCGCCGCGCTTCGCCGGGCTCGACTGCAGCGCCTGCCACACCGAAGGACGCAAGGACATCGCGCTTCACCTCGACGCCGACGACGGTTCCCTCTTCACCCGCGGCTACCAGCCCGGCCAGGTCTACGAGCTGGTGGTGCGCTTGCGGCGCGAGAGCGCCGGGCTCGACTATTCGTCCCCGACCTGCACCGAGGTCTCGGCAGGCGACGCGTTCGTCCCGTGCAACAACAACAACTTCGCGCTCGAGATCGATCAGGAGCTCGGGCCGCTCGCCGGCCCGGGCGTCTTCTGCTCTCGCCCACCCGTCGACGGCAACTGCCCCTCCGCCGACGAGACGACCGACGAGGTGCTGATCGCCCCCGACGGCGACGCGGTGTTCGGCAACCGCACGCACGACCCGGGGGACGACCGCATCGTCACCCGCAACGGCGCGACCTCGTGGCGGCTGTGGTGGACCGCTCCCCCCGAGGGTACGGGCCCGCTCAAGATCTTCATCGGCGCGGTCGACGGGAACGGCGGCGGCGGCACCGTCGACGACAACCAGGATCCGACGGGCGACGACACGGTGCGCGGCGTGATCGCGATCGGCGAAGCAGGCGCACCGCTCGACCTCAGCGCGGCGGCCGGCTGCCAGGTCGACGCCTCGCCCCAGCCCCCACCACCGTCGCTGCTCCTCGGCTTCGCCGCCCTCGTCCTGGCGCGGCGGCGGCGCCTCACTCGAAGGTGAAGTCGATCGTCGTCGGCTCGCCACCGCGCAGCACGATCGCGCGCTCTTGTCGGTCGTCGAGGCGACGCACGGTGAGCTGATGACGACCGCTCGGCAGCGTCAGCTGATGCGTCCGTCCATCGGCCCCCCGGACCTTGCCGTCGACGAGCAGCTCGCACCACGGCGTGCAGCGCACCAGCACCGGCGCGGTCGCGAGACGCGACTCGGGAGCGCTCACTGCCGACGCGTGAGGAGTGGGCTTGGCCGTCGGGGAGACGGGCTGCGGCAGCGGCGTGATCGTCGGGGAGGCAGGAGGAGCCACGGGCGGCGAGCCCGTCGTGACCGCCGGACCTGCCTCGGTCGGCACCCGCTGGGACGGCTGCGGGCGCGCCGGGCGCACCGCCTGCAAGACGACGCCGAGCACCACGAGCGCCGCCGCGAAGAGGATCGTCGCCCCCCAGCGCGCTCGCCCCGCAGCCATGGTCGGCGCCGGCGCGTCGAGCACCTCCTTGACGAAGGTCTCGTCGGACTTTCGCCCGAGAAAATAGGTGGCGGTCTGTGCGTCGGGATCGGGCGCGCCGAGGGTGCTGACGTCGCTCAGCGTCGGCGCAGTGACGGCCGCCTCGAACGGCGCGACCTGCATCGACTGGATCGCCGGATCTCCGTCGGTGGGCGCTTCGACGAGCGCCGCGAGCTGTCGCGCTGCGCTGGCCACGCCCCCCTCGGCTTGCGCCACCTGCTCGAGCGCGAGCTGCAGCTCCTCGCCCGTCGCGAAGCGCCGCGCAGGATCGGCCTGCGTGAGCCGCGCCAGGATGTCGTGCAGCGGTCCGGGCACGTCGACCGGCTCGGCGGTGCGCGCCTGCTCGAGCGCTCGCTCCGGGTCGGCCGAAGGGCGCACCCGCTGCCCGAGCACCGCCTCGGCGAGCACCACGCCGAGCGAATAGAGGTCGGCGCGTCCGTCGATGGCCTCGCCCCGAGCCGCCTCGGGCGCGATGTAGGCGAGCGTGCCGCAGATGCTCGCCGCCGCCGCATCGTCGACCGCCAGCGCAATGCCGAAGTCTGACAGCTTCACCTCGCCGTCGACCGAGAGCAGGATGTTGCGCGGCGCCACGTCGCGATGGACGAGGCGCTTGCGGTGCACGTAGCCGAGGCCGCGCGCCACCTCGATGCCGATGTACGCGACCAGGTTGAGCGGCAGCGGGTGCGATTTGCTCCGCAGCCTGTCGAGGAGGGAGTATAGATCCTGGCCAACGACGAGCTCCATCGCGATGAAGTGCGAGTTGCCGACTCGCCCAAAATCGAAGACGGGTACCAGGTTGCCGTGCGACAGGGCCGCGTGCGTCCGCGCCTCCTCGAAGAACAGCGACAGCAGGCGCCGATCGCGCACCAGCTCGGGCAGCAGCCGCTTGATGACGAGGCGCTTCTCGAACCCCTCGGGGCCGACGTAGCGCGCCAAGAAGACCTCCGCCATCCCTCCGCGACCGAGGGGACGCATCAGGTCGTAGCGGCCGAAGCGCTGCGTCACGCGCGAAGTCTAGTCGAGGCCGCGCTCAAAGTCCTGCGCCCGTCGACGATCCCGTCGCCGCTTCGGCGCCGGTGGTTCGGTATCGGGCTGCTGTGCCTCGTCGCGGCGGTCGGCGCGACGGCCGAGGCCGAACCGGCAGAGCCGCTGTCGTTGCTCGGCTTCTACTGGCAACCGAGCGAGACGCCTCCGTCGCTGGCGCAGGTGCAGGCCGCGTTCCGCAGCGAGCTCGGAGCGCGGGCCGGCCGGATGCTGCCCGCCATCGCCACCAGCAGCGAGGCCCCGCAGCTCGGCCCCGCGCTCGCCGCGGGCATAGCGAGCTTCCGCGCGTTCCGCTTCACCGAGGCGGTGCGCCAGCTCGGCGAGCTCGAGCGTGCCGTCGAAGCCACCGGCGGCGGCGGCCTCGATCCGAAGCAGCTCTCCGATCTGTATCTCTACCGCGGCCTGTGCCGCCTGGAGAGCAACGACAGCGAAGGAGCGTGGGCCGACCTCGTGCGCTCGGCGCGCCTCGACCCATCGCGCACCCTCGATCCAGCGCAGATCCCGCCGCGCGCGCTGCAGACCTTTCGTCGCGCCGCAGCCGAGGTCGCGCAGCAGCCACGCGGCGAGGTCGCACTGCGCGTTCCCGAGGGCGCCACGGTGCTCATCGATGGCCGCACGCACCGCGGCACCGCGACGCTCGGCCTCGGCCGGCACCTCGTGCGGGTCGAAGCGCCCGGCTACGAGCCCTTCATCGGCGCGCTCACCGTCGAGAGCGACCACGAGACGTTCGAGCCGAGCCTGCAGGCCAAGGCGCCCCCCCAGCTCGATGCCCTCGTCGAGCGACTCCACGCGGAAGGCAACCACCGCGACACGCTGCTGTTCGCCGCGCTCCGTCGGAGCGGCCCGGCGTGGCGGCTGGCCGTCCGGGTCGTCGAGCTCAGCACGGGTGCGGTGCGCGGCGAGGAGCTCTCCGTCGAAGGCAAGGACGTCGGTGCGACCCTGCACGAGCTCGTGCCGCGGCTCCTCGAACCGAATCGGCTGACCGCCCCGGTGGTGATCCAACCGCCGCCCCCCAAGAAGCGATCCCTGGCCTGGCTCTGGGGACTGGGCGCGGGGGTCGCCGCCGCGATCACGGTCGCCGTGCCGCTCGGCGTCGTCTACGGTCGCGCGTCGCGGAGCGGCGTGGTCGGCGGCTCGCTGGAGCGACTGCCGTGAGACGAACGGCGCGGTGCCTGCTCGGCCTCGCGGTCGCGCTCGGCGCGGTCGGCTGCCGCGAGATCGATCCCGAGCTCAAGCTCCGCATCAGCCTGCCTGCCGATCGCGAGCTGCTGCGCGCCGTCGTGCGCCTCGATCTCCACGCCGAGCGCGACGGCCGCGTCATCGCGCAGCACACTTTCCCGGGCGACGCGACCTATGTCTCTCTGTCCGGCGTCAGCCATGGCCCGAAGACCATCTTCGAGCTCGACGGCATCACCGCGCAAGGCGACGTCGCCGGTCGCGGTCGCTCATGTCCGACCAACTATACGGGGCCGGGGCCTGAGGTGCCGCTCTACTTTGCGCCGCTCAACTTCTTCAACCCGACCGCGCCACCCGCTGCCTCGCGCACGCAGGCCTCGGTGCTGCAGCTCGACTCCGGCGAGATCTTGCTCTTCGGCGGCAGCGTCGAGGGCATCCCGCAGGCGAGCGCTGAGCGGTTCACCGCCGGGCTCAACCAGTTCACCGCCGCGCCGACGAGCGCGCTCGGCAACGCCCGGGCGCGCGCCGTGGTCTCCCCGATCCCGAACATCGGCACGCTGGTCAGCGGCGGCATCGGCGTCGATGGCAACGCCATCGGCAACGCCGAGGTGTGGCGTCCGACCATCGGCGCGTTCGTGCCCCTGCTCAACCCTCGCCTCGTGCCACGCGTCGATCACATCGCGGTGACGCTCGCCGATGGGCGCGTCTTCATCGCCGGGGGGCGCGCCAGCAACACGGGATCGGCGCTCGCCTCGACGGCGATCGTCCGCGTCCTCAACGACGGCACGGCGGTGGTCAACGACGGTCCGACCCTCGGCGTCGGCCGCCACAGCTTCGCCGCCGTCGTCGCGCCTGGCTCGGTCGTTTTGTTCGGTGGCTACGGCGACGGAGTGGGTGGGCTGCAGCCGCTCGACTCGATCGAGATCATCGATCTGCACGCTGGCGTCACCACCACTCCGACGGTCAAGCTCATCCCCGAGCACCTCAACGCGCCGCGCGCCGAGGCCACCGCGACGCTGCTCGAGGACGGCACCATCCTGCTGGTCGGCGGCAAGGACGCAGCCTCGACGCACGACGACGCCGAGCTGTGGAACCCGGTGACGCGGCAGAGCGAGTCGCTCGCGCTGGCCACGGCGCGCAGCGGCCACCAAGCGACGCTGCTCGATGGCGGCCGCGTCCTGATCACAGGCGGCGTCGACAGCACCGGTACGCCGCTGCACTCGGTCGAGCTCTATATCCCCGGCGTCGGCTTCGTCTCCGAGCGACCGCTCGCCAACGCGCGCGCTGGCCACGTCACGACGACGCTCTGCGACGGCACCGTGCTGGTCGTCGGCGGCGGCAGCGGCGCCGAGGTCTACACACCGCCCTCCGGGTAGCAGCCCAGCCTACGCCTGGCCGCGCCGCAGCCCGTACTTCTCGATCTTGTAGAGCAGCGCACGCCGTGAGATGCCGAGCCGCTTGGCGGCCCGCGTCTGGTTGCCGCCCTCTGCCTCGAGCGCCGCCTCGATCGACTGCTGCTCGATGGAGGCGAGCTGCTCCTTCATGGCGCCCACCGGGACCGGCGAAGCCGTCGCCTCCCCGCGACGCAGCGACGCCGGCAGGTGCTCGGCTCGCAGCTCTCCGTCTTCCTCGACGAGCACGACCGCGTACTCGAGCGCGTTGCGCAGCTCGCGCACGTTGCCCGGCCACGAATAGCTGCGCAGCACTGCCATCGCGTCGGGGGCGATCACCGGAGACGGCGCGCCGATCCGCGCCGACAGCTGCCGCGCAAACAGCTCGGCAAACAGCGCGATCTCCGACGGGCGCGCCCGCAAGGGTGGGACCTCGAGGATGAACGCCGAGAGGCGAAAGAACAGATCGCCGCGGAACACACCACGCCGGACGTCCTCTTGCAGGTCGTGATGCGTCGCCGCGATCAGGCGCACGTCGACGGGGATCTCCTCGGTGCTGCCGACGCGCTGCACGCGCCGGGTCTCGATCGCGCGCAGCAGCTTGGCTTGCATGGGCAGCGGCAGCTCGCCGATCTCATCGAGAAACAGCGTCCCGCCGTGAGCCGCCTCGAGGTAGCCGATCTTGCGGCGTTCGGCACCGGTGAAGGCGCCGCGCTCGTGTCCGAACAGCTCGCTCTCGATCAAGGTCGCGGGCAGCGCGCCGCAGTTGATCCGAATGAACGGCCCCTTGGCACACGCGCTCTGGGCGTGGATCTGCTCGGCGATGACCTCTTTCCCGACGCCGGTCTCGCCGAGAATGAGCACCGTGGTGGGCGTCGGCGCCACCTTCCGCACCAGCGCGAAGATCTGGCCCATCGCTGGCTCGGCGACGATGACACCGTCGGGCAGCGCGGGCAGCCGCAGCGACCGTCCGCCGCGGCGCTCGCTCTTGGTCATCAACGCCGCAAACGTCGTCCCATCGGCGGGGAAGCGCGCCACCCCGACGAGCAGGCCGGGCGCAACACGACGCAGCTCGGCGAGGAGTCGCTCTGGATCGGTACGTCCGGGCAGCAGACACACCGACTCCCCGGGCCCGTCGCCATCCGGCTCGAAGAGCGCGTTGGGACCGAGCAGGGTCGAGATCGCCGCCAGCGTCGCCGCGACGGTGTCGGGCTCCATCGACAGGCGCAGCAGCAGCCCCTGCCCGCCCTCGGCGACCAGGCGCTCGAGCTCGGCACCGACGCGGCTCTGACCGGCATCGCGAGGCGGCGCCGTCTCACCGACCCGGATCTCGACCGCTCCAACCCGGATCAGATCGCCAGAGCGAATCGCGACCCGGGCGCTCCGCACCAGCTCGTCGCCCACCAGCGTACCGTTGCGACTGCCGAGATCCTCGACCGTGATCAAGCGGCCGCGACGCGAGAAGCGCGCGTGCTCGCGCGACGCCTTGGCGTCGTCGACGTGGATCGTCGCCTCGCTCGCTCGACCGAGGATCACGTCGTCCCCGTCGGCGAGGTCGATGACCTGCGTCGCCTGGCCCTCCCGAACCACGAGGTAAGCGCCGTCCCCTCGCGGTGCGGACGCGCGGAGCTCGTGAGCCTCGAGATCGAGCGTTGTTTGATCGCTCATGGCACGCGCCAGTGTACAATCCTTGCGCAGCGTCGGTGCTGCAAACGTCTCATTTCGAACCCCTACCCGATGGCACCAGGCTTGCTGTGAAAACGCCCGTGCGGTCCTCCCTGGCGACGATGATGGCTCTCGGCGTAGCCGCACTCGGCGGCTGCGGCGGCTCGGCCATCACCCAGCCACCCGCCCCGGGCGTGCTGACGGTCGCGTGGTCGCCAAGCACCACCTCGACGCTGGGGCCGATCGCCGGCCGGATCCTCTTCGAGGAGGTCTTCGTCCTCGGCGACACGGCGATCGATCAGCGCGCGATGATGCGCGACATCCCGGTGCCCTTCGAGTCGCCGAGCGAGCTCCCGTTCACCGACCTGCCGCAGGGCATCTACAGCCGGTATCGCTCCGAGGTTCGCGGCGTCACCCTCGACGGACAGTACGGCGGTACGCCGCTCCACATCGACGTCCTGCTCGATCACCTGTTCATCGATCTGCGCGGCGACGGCGTCGAGATCTCCCTGGGTCACTCGGGGCGGTTCCTGGTCGGTTTCGATCCGGCGAGCTGGTTTGCCGCCGGTGAGCTCGATGCGGCGGAGCAGACCGAGGGAGAGATCCTCCTCGATCCGACGCACAACGTCGATCTGCTGCTCCGCGTCCTCAATCGGATGCCGGACAACTTCAGCTTCGCGACGCAGGCGACCGTAGCCACCACTCCCTGAGGTCCGGAGCCCCATGGCCACCGGGGGTGTACGAAAGTTGCGCAGTCGCCCCGCGCCTGCGCAGGCCAGCCCGCGACACCATCGGCTCAGTCGGCTCAGTTCGTCAGCGGGGCCGTGTAGGCGAGACGAAAGCTCCGCATGGTGCCGTCCGGCATCCGCACCTCGGCGAGGCACTCATAGGAGCTCGGCGCCTCGTGCATCTCGACGGCGACCCGCACCAGCAAGCCGCCGCTGCCCAGCGTGGCGAGCTCGCCCTGCCACTCGAACGGTCCGAAGTCGACCGGACACGGGTCGGCGCGCACGTACGGATCATCGTCGCAGGTGATGTAGTTGATGTGGAAGAGCCGCAGGTGGCCGCAGGGCTCTGTGGGCACCAACCAGAGCGTCTCGTAGCCGAGACCGAGCTCGAGGCGCAGGTCGATCACCTCTCCGGCCTGGTTGGCCTCGAGGGCGAAGTGGTCGACGTCATACTTGCCCGCGACGGTGCACTTGCGAGGAGGCGTGAGCCGGATGCACTGGATCTGGTCGCTCGTCATGCGAGAGGCTTGCGGGCCATGACGGGTGCCATGACGCCGGGGAAGGGCAGCGCTCGCACCTCGACGAAGCCCGCGCGCTCGAAGTCGCGGATCAGCACGTCGGCGACGCGGCGCCCACCGCCCCACAGCCCCGTCTTGAAGCGAGAGAGCGCCGCGATCGAGTCGTCCCCTTCGCGACACGTCGCCACGGTGAACACCGCCGCACCGGGCTCGAGCGCCCGCAGGATGCGTGGGAGCGCGCGCTGCCACGCGTCCTCGGGAAAGAACATCTGCGCCACGTAGACGAGGGCGTACGCGTCGACCTCGTCCAGATCGTCTGCGACGCCCGCGCGCAGCTCGATCCGCTCGCCGAGGCCGCTGGCCGCGATGCGCTGTCGACCGATCGCCAGCGCCACCGGGGACGGCTCGATGCCGACGGCCCGCCAGGCAGGGCACTGGCGCGCGAACGCGACCAGCGCGCCAGCACCGCCCGCACCGAGGTCGAGCATCGCGCCTGGGCGCGTCAGCCGCTCGGTGAGCCCGGGCACCATCGAGAACAGCATCGGGTTGATCATCAGCGTGAGCGCCTCCGAGAGGCGCGCCTGCGCGTCCACGACGCCAGGCTCCTTGGCGCTCCATCCCTGCAGCGCCTCGCCACGGTCGGCGAGCCGGCTCCACAGCTCCGCGTGCTGCCCGAGCGAGCTGGCCAGATCCGCGAACTGCATCGCCTCGGTCGGCCCGAGCAGCGCCCGCCCCTCGGCCGTCAGCGCCCACCCGATCTCTCGCCGCTGCACCGCGCCAACCGACGCCAGATAGTCGAGGAGCCCGCGCAGCACGTCGGGCCCGAGGCCGCTCCTCTCTCGCAGGGCCTCTTCGTCGAGCGCGGTCGCGCTGGCCAGCGCGTGCAGCACGCCTCGCTCGTAGGCGGTGCGCATCGCCGAGAGAAACCACAGCCCGGCGTACCCCTCGTTGAATCGCTCCCCAAGACTCGCGCTCATTCCGTAGGCCTCCTCGACAGGGACCATAGCACCACCCCCCGCGTCAGGGGCAGCCGCGTACGGCGGTAGGACAGCACGGTCGGTCCTAGCGAAGTCAGATCTGACACCCCCCCTTTCAGGCCGTCACGGCCCACTCAGCCGAAGCCGGTTTCTCGACGGTGATGGTCGCTCGGACAACCTCCGGCACGGGGCGTGCTCAAGCGAGTCTCCACAGACATCTCGACCTACGGAGGACTCGCATGGCGACCGCAGCGCAGCTACTCGAACAGGCCACTGGCAATCTTGCCGCACAGCGTTGGGACGACGCGATTGATCAGGCGTTGCTCGCGGCGCAGCGGGACGCCTCCGCGCAGGTCACCGCACAGATGAGCGCGATCTGCGGCACGGCGATGCAGCGCAAGGGGCTGCACCGGGAAGCGATCGACTACTTCACCCAAGCGATCGTCGTGCAGCCTGACCATGGCGCGGCGTTCGTCGGTCGTGGACGCAGTCGGGTCGCGATCGGCGCGCTGACACTCGGCCACGCGGACTTCGCGCAGGCTCTGGCGATCAACCCCGAGGACCGCAGCGCCGCGCTCGAGCGGGGCCGCGCGGCACGGGACGCGGGTGATGCAGGAGCGGCTCGTGCCGACTTCGAGCGCGCGCTCCTCGGAGAGGAGACGCGCGGCCCGGCGCTCTACGAGCTGGCGCTGCCGGTGATCACCACCGACCCGAAGCAGGCGCGCTTCTGGCTCGAAGAGGCAGCCGACCTCGGTGTCGGGGAGGCGGCCGCGCTCCTCAAGGAGCACTTCGCGCTGCGCACCGGCAAGCAGCACCTCCACTACGCGCGCCTGCTGCACCGTCGCGACGACCGCGGCGGAGCGCGCGTCGCCTACGATCAGGCGATCCGCGTCCTCAAGACGCAGGAGGAGCGGCGAACCGCGACGCTCGAAGCAGCGATCGTCGCCAGCGAGCTGCGCGATCACGAGGGCGCGATCTCCATCCTCGACGCCCTCCTGGAGGAGTGCGAGGACGCCGAGCTGCGCGCCTGGCGCGGCCGCTGCCTGTTCAACCTGTCGCGCGACGACGAAGCGCAGACCGAGCTCGAGGCGGCCACGCAGCAACAGCCGGCGCTCGGCATCGCCCACCGCTTCCTCGCCGAGCTGCACCTCGTCAGCGACCGACCCCAAGCTGCGATCGCGTCGTTCGACGCCGCCCTCGCCGCCGATCCGCGCGACGGGCGGAGCTACTACTTCCGCGCGGTCGCCCATGGAAAGATGGACGACGAGGCGCGCCGCAAGGCGGACCTGCTCGCCGCCGAGCGGTTCGGCTATGCCAAGGCCAAGAGCGACCGCCGGGCCGACTTCGGTCTCGAGACCGGTGACGACTGGTACGACGCTGGCCTCGACGCGCTCGATCAGGGCGACTCGATGCAGGCCGTCGATTGCTTCACCCGCGCCATCGCCGCCTTCACCAAGGAGTCGCACGCGCCGAACGACCGCGCCGACCGCTTCCGCATCCGCAGCCATTCGAACCGCGGCATCTGCGAGTCGATGCTCAACCAGCTCGAAGAGGCGCGCGACGATCTCGACGTCGCCGTCGCTGCGCAGCCCTACTTCGTCGACGCCTGGAGCAACCTCGGCAACGTCCTCGGCAAGCTCGGTGAGCACGCCGAGGCGATCGCCGCCCACGACAAGGTGATCGCGCTCGCGCCCCAGAACCCGGCGGGCTTCTACGGCCGCGGGCGCGCCCACCTGGCGCGGCGCGACTTCGAGGCGGCGGAGCGCGACTTCGACCTGGCGATCACGCTCGGCTATCGCAACCCACGTCAGCAGGCCGACGCGCACTACAACCGCGCCCAGGCACTGCGTCCCCTCGGTCGGTACGCCGAGGCGCGGCGCGAGCTCGTCACGGCTCGCGACCTCGCGTACCCCGATCTCGATCGCGACATCGTCCTGCTCGACCTCGAGGCGCGCCACGGCGTGACCGTGTCGAGCGTCGATTCCTCATCGAAAGAGCGCTCGTAGGAGGTCCCCATGCGCCCACTCTTCGCCTTGCTCGTTCTGTTGTCGTGCGCGGGCGTGAGCCGCGCCGCGACCTTCACGGTGACCAAGACCACGGACAGCGCGGACGGCGTCTGCGACAGCGACTGCTCGCTGCGCGAGGCGATCACGCTCGCCAACGCCAACGCCGACGCCGACACGATCACGCTCGACGCCATCGGAACGTACACGCTCGGATCGGTGCTGCCCGCGATCACCTCCTCGGTGACGCTCGTGGGCAAGGGGGCGAGCCAGACGATCCTCGACGCGAGCGGCGGCTGGCCGGCGCTGAGTCTGGGTGCGTATGACCCGACTGCGGCGACGTTCGTGATCTCGTCGCTCACGGTCCGGGGCGGCACCCGCGGCCTGCAAGCCGACTACCTCGTCGGTGATACGCTCACGGTGACGGACTGCATCTTCAGCAACAACTCGGACGCTGGCATCTACCTGTACGCCCCGGCCAACAGCGGCACCGTCACCCTCGACAACGTCATCTCGCGCAACAACGCCATCGGCATCTACGCCACGACCGGTGGCTACCTGACGATGACGCTGCGCAACGGCTCGGTCATCGAGAACAACTCCTCGTACGGCGTCCAGATCGCGGGGGGCAACACGAACGGCTCGATCGTCGACACGACGATCGAGGGCAACGAGCATGGCGTGTCGGTCAACACCTCGGGCTCCTTCGAGGTGTCGCGCTCCCTGCTGCGCGACAACATCGTGACCAGCGCTGGCCTGCCCCACGGCGCCGGCATCGTGCTCCTCTACGGCAATCTCAAGCTCGTCAACAGCACCCTCAGCGGCAACAAGGCGCTGCAGTACGGCGGCGGCATCGCGGTGCTCGGCGGTACGCTCCAGGTCAACAACGTCACGCTGTCCGGCAACGTCGCCGATCGCAGCGGCGCCGGGACCGGAGACGGCGGCGGCTTCGCGCTGCTCAGCGGCAGCGCGACCATCAACAACACGCTGTTCGCCAACAACGTCGACAGCGGCGGACAGGCGCCCGACTGCTCCGGCTCGCTCGGCGGCGGCGACTACAACCTGCTGACCTCGGCGACGGGATGCACCGTCGGCGGCGTGGCCAACCAGGTCGCCGCGCCACTCGTCGACGTGCTCGCCAGCAACGGTGGAAAGACACAGACGCACAAGCTCCTCGCCGGCAGCCCGGCGCTCAACGCGGGCCGTCCCACCGTCGGCGCGGGCAGCGGCACGCCGTGCGAAGCGGGCGATCAGCGGAACCTCGCGCTGCGCAGCAACTCGCCGCGTTGTGACATCGGCGCGCTCGAGAGCGAGCTCGTGGAGCTGCAGCTTCAGGCTAGCGCTTCGCCGAGCTCGCTCGTCGGTGGCGGAACGTCGACGCTGTCGTACACGGTCAGCACGCTGCAGCCGAACCCGGCCAACAACCTGTCGCTCGTCGTCACGCTGCCCTACGGCATCAGCCTCGCACCGAGCAACCCGTTTACCTCGAAGAACGGTAGCTGGAGCTGTAGCGGCTCGAGCATCGTGACCTGCACGCTCGGCATCCTCGGCGTCGGTGCCGCGGCCACGGTCGAGATCGCCGTCCAGGTCAACAGCGGCAGCGCCACCCGTTCGGTCAACGCGAAGCTCACGTCCGACGAAACGAAGGGCGATCTGTCGGGCGATTTCGTACCCAGCAACAACCAGACAGTCACCGATCTCCTGATCAACCCGGCCGACCTCAAGATCACCGTGCAGGCCGCCGGCGATCCGACCGTGCTCAGCAGCACCGTGGTCTTGACGCTCACCGCCACCAACCAGGGACCGGCGGGCGCCGCGAGCGTCCTCGTCTACGACCTGCTCCCACCCGGCCTCCAGCTCGTCAGCGCGGCGCCCAGCCAAGGCTCCGTCTGCGCGGGCACGACGACGATCGAGTGCGCGCTCGGCACCATCGCCAACGGCGCCTCGGCCACCGTCACGATCACCACCAAGGTCGTGCTGCCCGGCCCAGCGAGCAACAGCGCCAGTGTCGCCTCCAACGAGCCCGATCCGAACATCCTCGACAACGCCGTCACGACCTCGCTCGGTCCGACGCCAGATCTCGGCGGCGCGACCGGCAGCACCGATGGCGGCACGACCGACGGCACCGACGCTGGCACGACTGGCGGCGCCGACGCAGGAGGCACGGACGCGCAGCCCGGCAACACCGGCGCAACCGATCTCGGCGCGGATCCCGGCGCGACCAGCACGCCGAAGAGCGGCTGCAGCCTCGCCGCCGCTCCAAGCCCCGACGCGCTGCCGCTGCTGCTGTCGCTCGCAGGGATCGCGATCCGCACTCGCCGCCGTCGCTGAGCGTTCATCAACCTGGAGGTCCGCGCCATGCACTGCCGTTCGATCCCCCACCTCGTGCTGCTCCCCCTCTCGATCGCCTGGGCGCTCGCTGGCTGCCAGTCGCAGCCGCCCGACGCGAGCCTGCACCAGGATCCGCCGCGCGGCCCGCAGGACGACGAGCGCGTCGCCCGCCGCGGCGCCCCTGTCACCGTCGAAGTCGTCGACGATCCGACGAAGGCGCCCGATCCACGAGACCACCCCGCCGAGGTCACGGTGCTCGACGGCAGGCTCGGCGTGCACGACCTCGACGGCCCCGCGAAGTCCACCGAGGTCGTGATGGGCCGCGACGATCGCTACCGCGTCTCACCGACCAACACCTTCCC
>CAZPEY010000004.1:0-21206 GCA_964585665.1 uncultured Polyangiaceae bacterium
TGGGCGTTCGAGGTCGCGCTCCTCATGCGCAATCGCTTCATGGGCTACGAGGTCTACGAGGAGTGGTTCGAGGGCATCCTGACGCGCGCCCAGTGGCGCGACTTCGTCATCAACGCGCCGGGCATGCGCCAGTTCCGCCACGTCATGTTCTCGCGCCTCGTGCCCAACCTGCGCGAGATCGGCCTCATGTCCGATCGCATCCTGCGTGACTACGAGCGCGTCGGGCTGATGGAGTACTTCAACGGCCCGGCGGCCGATCAGCTCACCGGGGATCAGATGCTCGCCGAGCTCGACCGCGCGGTCATCGCCTAGCCGCGCCGGGCGGGGATGGGATCCCTCTCCTCGTCTTGCCGTTGCAGCGAAGCATCGTGGTGTACCCGATTCGCTGGCTCGCGCTGTCTTGCAGTAGAGAAGCGGCGCAGAGGTCGTGAGCGGGCACCGAGGGGAGAGATGGGGTCTCTCGCCTCGCGGAGTTACGTTGTGAGGAGCACGATCGACCCTGCCTGTGGCACACCCGTTGTCGGGTGACGCAGCGAGGCGAGAGACGCCATCTCCCCCCGCCCGTGGCGACTCGCACCTAGCGCCTCTCCCACACCTCGAGCGTGCCGGTGCCGAGGCGTTCGCTCGCGATGGCGACGTAGCCCTTGGGCATCGGGCCGCCGTAGCCATGGTACGTCGCGACGCGAACGCCGACGGGGAGCTGGTAGAGGCTGATCGCCGCGTCCTGCAGCGCCTCGAAGTAGGTCGTGTGCATGTGGGTGAGATCGAAGCGCTCGACGGCCTCCTCGCCGAAGCGGATCGCCTCGGCGAACGGGTTGTAGAGGTAGACGCCGGTGAAGCGGCGCCAGTCGACGTCGAAGGCATCGCCCTCGACGAACTCGACCCGCTCGAGGCCAAGGCGCTGCGTGACGTCGCGCGCCACCTCGACCAGCCTTCGTCGCTGCTCGACACCGACGAAGCGCGCCGCAGACACCAGACCGCCGACCTGGCAGAGCTTGCCCGCGCCCGCGCCGACATCGAGGATCGACGCGTCTGCGCCATGCTCGCCGACGAGCAGCTCGACGGCCCGGCGCGCGACCGCAACAGGGGTGAAGTGGATGGAGGACTGCGCGCGTACCCAGTCGGGATAGAGCGCGTCGAACGCGTCGTCGGACGCGAGCAGGTGTTGCCGATCGAGGATCAGACGAGGCCCGGCTAGTTGCCGCGCGACAGCGCCCGCACCGTGAAGATGTCGTCGCCGATGCCGCTGTTGATCTTGGTGTTCGAGAAGACGATGTCCGACGCGTTGTCGTTGCGGCGGTGATCGATCATCTGGATCTTGAACGGCTGCCAGTGGTTCGGCGCGTCCTGCTTGTACTCCGACCGCAGCTGGGTCTTGAGCTTCTTGCCCGCGCCGTCGAAGTACTCGACCTTGAGCGGGTGGTGCATCGCCTTGTCGACGTCGATCACCATCTTGGGGAACTCCGGGTCGACGCCCTTCTTGGCGACGAGCTCGACGGTCCAGACCTTGTCGGTCTCGGCGGTGAGCTTGGCCTCGTAGGAGTCGGCGTAGCTGGTCTGCGCGAAGTCGTCGAAGCCGAAGTTCGAGCCCATGAAGGTCTGGTTCTTCACGTGCGTGCCCATGCGGCGCACCTTCTGGAAGCCGGGGAGGTAGACGTGGACCTCCTTGTCCTGCACGAGGATGCCCATGCCCTTGACGTCACCGGGAGAGGTGAAGAGCACGAGGCGCTTGCCCGGCGTCTTCTGCGTCGTGTTGAACTCGTACTCGCGCGTTCCGCCCGGGTTGCGCACGATGAGCTTGGACTCGAAGTAGCCGTCCTTGAACGAGTTGAGCGCGGCGTCCATCTTCTTGAGCACGTCCGTGCCCTTGTCGTCCGCGGACGCGGCGCCGAGCGCCCCGAAGGTCGCGAGGGAAAAGGCGATGGTCAAGGCGATTGACTTTGTCTGCATGCGATCTTTCTCCGAGCTCCCGAGGGTTGAACGGTTGGACGGCGCGTTTATTTTCGCGCTCCGAAATTCGGCGCGAAGCGATAAAGCAGCGCCGGTAGGAAGAGACAGGTGAGCAGCGCCGACAGGGCCATCGACAGCGCCGCCAGGATACCGAACAGGTGCATGACCGGCGACTTGCCGACGGCGAGGATGGCGAAGCCCATCGCCACCAGGAGGATCGACAGCACCATCACTGGTCCGACGGTGCGCGACACCTCGTCGGGGTGATCGCTGCGCAGGTACCACAGGTAGTGCATCGCGAAGTCGGCGCCCGCTCCCGTGGCGATGCCGGCGACGAGCGAGGTGCCGAGATCGATGTCGACGCCGAGGTAGCCCATCACGCCGAGGATGACGATCAAGGTCACCACCGATGGAGCCATGCAGATCAGCGAGAGCTTGAGCGAGCGGAACAAGAGGACCAGCAAGAGCAGGACGACCCCGATCGCGACCAGCAGGCTGCGCTCGGTGTTCTGCCCGACCGAGCGCGAGAAGCCGCGGTCGAGGATCGGCTGGCCAGCGACCTTGGCCGAGAGCGGCAGGCGCGCCGCTCCATCCTCGATCGCGGCGAAGACGTCGTCGAGCGCCAGGCGCACGCGCTCCTCGACCTTCTTGTTTCCGCCGAGCCCGAGCGTCTGCATCATCACCGGCACGGCGCGCTGTGTCCCCATGCGACGGCGCTCGTCCTCGAGGCGGCTCCACAAACGGCGGGCCGCGTCCTTGCCCTCTTGGGGATCCTTGGCGACCGATGCGTAGGCCTTGTCGAGCGCGTCACGCCCCTCGGCGGCCGCCTTGATGACCGCCTGGCGCTGCGCCTCGTCGGCCGGCGGCGCCTCGTCGGACGCGACGAACTCGGTCGCCATCGCCAGGCGCTTCTGGCCCCACTCCGCGTCCTCGGGCGGCGGCGGCGCCAGCGTCGCGACCTGCGCGGCGAGCTTGCCGCCGTCGAGCTTCTGCCCCGCCGTCGCGGCGATCCAGGCGAGGCGCTCGCCGACGTCGGCGGCCGTCGGACGCGCCGGCGCCGCGCGCAGCTGCTTCTTCATATACTCCTCGACCGCCAGCACCGCCGAGCGGCCATCGCCGCGCACGCGCACCTGGACGAGGATGTCGCGGCGGCCGTCGGCGATGAGCGCCCGCATCCCAGCCTCGCCCTCGAGGAAGAAGTAGAGGTTGGCGGCCTGCTTGCTCGTCATCGGGAGGCGCCGCCCACCGCCCATCGCCTCGCCGACCAGGCGCAGCGGCGACGTGATCGCCGTGACCTGCGTGACGTTGGGCAACGTGGCGAGGAAGTCCTCGAGGCGCGCCACCTCGCGCAGCGTGTTCGGATGATCGAAGTCGCCGTGGAGCGCGATCTGCAGGAACGTGCCGCCCCCGAACCGCTCGTCGAGGAAACGATCGGCGAGCCACGGCTCGCTGCCCGGCCGGAAGAAGGCGCGCGGCTCCATGCGAACCTTGACCTTGAGCATCGGCTGGATGAGCAGCCCCGAGACCGCGAGCCCGACGACGAGCAGCGGGCGCGAGTGGCGCTCCGAGGCGCGCCAGATCTTGACCAGCCAGTCGCCGAAGCGGTTGAGCTCCGTCGACGGCTGCGACGGTCGCGGCCACAGCGAGATCACCGCCGGCACCAACGTCAGCGACGTCAGCCAGCAGATCAACACGCCCGCCCCGCAAGCAATTCCGAAGGCCCGCATGGGCCGTACATCGGTGGCGAGGAAGGCAAAGAACCCCGCGGCGGTCGTGCCGGCGGCGACGAGCAGCGGCGGGCCGACGATGTCGAGCGCCTCCTTGATCGCCGCCTTGCCCGACTTGGCCGAGCGCAGCATGTAGTACCGACCGAGGACGTGGACGGCGTACGAGTTTCCCGACGCGAACAGGATCACCGGCAGGGTCGAGGTCGCCACCGTGAAGTGCTCGCCCCACAGGCCCTGCCCACCGATCACCACCGCCGTCGAGAAGGCCACCGACGCGATGGTCAGCAACACGCCCACCGGGTCGCGATAGGCGAGCACGACGACGACGAGCAGCAGGATGAGCGCAAACGGCGACAGGCGCCAAACGTCGCTCTGCGCCTCTTCGTAGATCGCGCGACCGGCGAAGGGCGCGCCGCCGTAGTAGACCGTATAGTCGGCGAGCTGCTTGCCGGCGATGCGCCGGACCGCCGCGACGACCTCCTTGTCGCCGCCGCCGTCGGCAAGGAACACCATCAGCAGCGTCGCGCGCGCGTCCTCGCTGACGAAGGTGCCGACGATGTGATCGCGCGACATGACCTTCTTGCGCAGCGCCGCAGACGCCTCCGCCGTCTCGGGTGGATCGCCGACCAGCGGCAGGATCTCTGCCCCCATCTCACCCGGCACGACATCGGTCAACGACGACAGCGACAGGACGCGATCGACGCCACGCACGTTGCGGATGTCGCTCGTCACGCTCTGCAACCGCTTGAGCACCTCGGGCTGAAACACGTCCTTGCCGACGGGGACCTCGACGCCGACGAGCGCGACGCGCAGCGCGCCGAACTGCCCCGAGACCTCCTTGAACAGCCGGACGTCGGGATCGTGGGTCGGCAGGAAGACCATCAGGTCCTCCTCCTCCTTGATGCGGATCGTCCCGACCGTCGCGATGGCCGCGAGGATCGCGTAGACCACCAGCACGGTCTTCGGATGATCGACGACCCAGCCGACGAGCGCCGAGTAGATCCTTCTCACTAGACCGCCGTCCGCAGGAAGCTCGCAGCCCGCGCGGTCTCGATGCAGGCCTGCGCGTCGGCCGCCGTGAAGCGGCCGGTCATGCCGAGGATCTCGTACTCCTTGCGGAGCGTCGTGCCGAGGAGGTACGTGCCGTCGGTGTTGATGGTCAGGCGCACGCCGGCGTCCCGGAGCTTCTCGTAGATGTCGCAGAACTCGGCGAGATCGTCGACGGCGTGGGTGCGCAGGTTCGACGTCGGACAGAGCTCGAGCACGGTGTTCTGCTCGACGAGCTTGCGCATCGCCTCCTCGGACTGCGCCGCCGCGATGCCGTGGCCGATGCGGGTCGGGCGCAGCGCGTCGAGCACCGCGACCACGCCCTCGCTGCCGGTGTGGCTCGTCTCGCCGGTGTGGATCGTCGTGCCGAGGCCCGCCTGCCGCGCGTAGGCGAACAGGTCGCGGTACTTGACGATGTCCTCGGTGAACTCGAGCGTGTGCTTCTCCGGACCGGCGACGTCGATGCCGATGACGCCGCGCCCGTAGTACTTGACCGCCTTCTTGACCAGGATCTCGTTGAGCTCGTACTCGAACTCGCGCGCCAGACAGAAGATGAGGCCTGCCTTGATGCCGTACGCGAGGCAGGCGCGCTCGAGGCCGCGCAGCGCCGCGGCGATGATGTAGTCGAGGTCGCGCTCTCCATCGAGGTTTCGCTTCATCGGGTTGAAGCGCAGCTCCATCAGCGAGACGCGCGAGCTGCGGTACTCCTTGCCGATCACCTCGTAGACCGAGCGCTCGATCGCCGTCGGAGACGACTGAATCTTCTCGGTCCAGCGGTGCATGATGTCGAGGTAGTCGCCGAGGTTGCTGACCTTCTTCGGATCGGCGTAGACGAGATCGCAGAAGTCCCAGTAGTTGCGCACCGGCAGCTTGAAGCCGTGGTCATGCGCGATCGCCCACAGGACGTGCGGCGCGACGGCGCCGCCGAGGTGGAGGTGAAGCTCGGTGAGCTCGGTCTGCGAATCGAAGAGAGCGGACGTCCCTGACATCGAGCGATGGTATCGAGGAGCGACGGAAAAGAGTCAAGCGACGCGGTCAAGGCGCGCGCTGTTCGAGCGCGCTACCAGGCGAGCTGCATCTGCTCGGCGAAGCCGCGCAGGCCGTCGAGCGCGAGCGCGGTGCCGTCCTCGAGGGTGATGGTGCCGGACCACACCCCGTAGATCTTCGAGAGCCGCGAGTAGCGATCGCCGAAGTCGAGTCCACCGGTCTCCTCGCCGGCCGGCTGGAGCTGCAGCGAAACCTGGCCCGCCCCATCGACGAACTGCCACGGCGTCGTGCGCACGGCGGCGTCGAACTGCCAGCCGACCCGCCCGAGCTTGTGCAGCTTGCCGTCGACGACGACCATGTTCTCGGTGCCATGGCGATCGTCGCCGAACCCCTCACCGAGGTTGAGCGCGATGGTCTTGCCGTCGACGACGCCCGAGGCGGCGGCCCAGCGCCAGGTCACCGCGTCGGGCCAGACGCCGCGGCCCCAGTCAATGACCGCGGGGGCGTCGACGAACGTCGCCGTCCGATCGCCGACGGTGACCGTCCCCGAGGCGCGGAGGCCCGGCACCTTCTGCTCGAAGAAGAACTGCTGCGGCTCGTCGGCAAAGGGCGTCGCGAGGGACAGGTACTCCATCGCGCCCGGGCGCGTCGCCTGCAGGCTCGCCGTGGCGGGCGGACCGGACAGCGGCGTGTCGATCGCGATCTCGACCGTGAGCGTCGTCGTCGTCGCGTCGCGGGTCGTCTTCATCGCCAGCGCGGGCCGGAGCGCGCCGTCGAGCTGGAAGCGGGCGTCGCCATCGAGCGCCGCCGACAGCTCGAACGCGTCGCTCTGCGACAGGCGCACCGTGCTCGACTCGCGCTTCTCGGAGGTCGCCAGGTCGATCAGGCTCACCGAGCCCAGCTGCACGAAGCCGAGGTCGAACAGCGTGACGTTGACGGCGTTCGCCTCGTCCTGCAGGGCGACGAAGTCCCACTGGCGCAGCGCCGCGTCGGGCGCGAGCACCGCCGGGTTCCAGGCCAGGAGCTGACGCCTCGCCCAGCCGGGCTCGCGCAGCTGGCCGCGGCGATCGAGCAGCGGGCCGGAGCGGACGACCTCGTGATCCCCGCCCGCCGACGCGGAGCAGGCGCTCCACGCGAGCAACAACAAGATCGACCAGCGCCCCACCCGGCCATCTTGGCCCAGGGGGACGGCGGACGCGAGGGCTACCGGAAGTCGGCGGGGGCCTCGAGCTGACGCGGCGGCGTGACCTCGGCGCGGGTCCGCGCCGGCGCGTCGACGTAGCGCTGCACGCGGGTCGCGGTCCAGCCGAGCACCAAGGCGACGACCCCGATGTCGTCGAGCCAGCCGATGAGCGGGATCGTATCGGGGATCAGATCGAGGGGCAGCACGACGTAGAGGATCGCGGCCAGCGCGGCGAGCCGCTGCACCAGGGACTCCTCATCGCTGCGCAGGAACCGCAGGAGGGCGCGCGGGTGGCGCAGCACGGACAGCGCTCCGAACCGTTTGCTCTTCATAAGACCAAGTATGGAGTCGATTGCGCGCTGCGCAATGCCGGCTACCGGAGTAGCCGCGTCTTATGAGTCATCAGCAGTTTCTATGAGAATCATTGAACAATTCCGTTGGCGTGCCCCCTGCAAAGTGTCCGGGGATGCGGACAACGGTGCTTCTCGGAATTGCCTCGGGGTTGCTGGCGGCTGCGGCCGCGTTCTCGGCTGGCTGCGGCGCGCAGCAGGCGGACGACGCGCTCGAGTGGGGAATGGACACGGGATCGGACGGCAAGACCGACGGCTGGGGCAGCGACACCTCGGGCACCCTCGTCCTCCGCGGTACCGTCATCACGATGGACGCGGCGCGCGGCGACAAGCAGGTCATCAACAACGGCGCGGTCGTCATCAAGGGGCAGAAGATCGTCGACATCCTGACCTCGGGTCAGCCGCTGCCCACCGGCACCGGCGTCGTCTACCTGCCGTCCAAGACCGGCAAGAGCGATCTCGTCATCACGCCCGGCCTCATCAACTCGCACAACCACCTCGCGTACAACACGGCGCACGTCTATCGCGACCTGCCTCTCTACGAGAACACGTACCAGTGGCGTGACGAGAAATACTACGACACGCACATCCAGCTGCCCAAGCGCCTGCTCGGCGACACCGCCCTCGACACCAGCGAGCTCGGGCTCAAGCCGACCGCGACCGGCGATCACACCGTCGAGCTCGAGGGCATCATCGGCCGCTACTCCGAGGCCAAGGAGCTGGCCGGCGCGACGACGACGACCCAGGGCTCGTACTTCGGCTCGACGGTGCACAACGGCTACGGCAGCCACCTCGTGCGCAACATGGACTCGAACGCGTTCACCTCGAAGAAGCGGATCAGCCAGACGGCGCTCGGCGTGCTGGTCAAGACGTTCGACCCGCGCGAGGTCGTCGCCAAGATGGATCGCGGCGAGCTCGACGCGTGGCTCGTGCACCTCGCCGAGGGCACCGATCAGGAGAGCCGCGACGAGTTCGACTGCTTGAAGTCGATGGGCCTCGTCCGCAAGGAGCTGATGCTGATCCACGGCACCGGCCTTTCCGACGCGCAGCTCGCCGAGATGGGCAAGGTCGGCGCCAAGCTCGTCGCCTCGCCGCTCGACAACCTCCTCTATTACGGCCACAGCGCCGACATCAAGACGGCGTGGCAGAAGGGCGTCAACGTCTCGATCGGCAGCGACTGGAGCCCGGCCGGCTCGAAGAACCTGCTCGTCGAGCTCAAGGTCCTCGACCGGCTGAACCAGCAGGTGTGGGGCAACTACTTCTCGACCCGCGACATGGTGCAGATGGTGACGACGAACCCCGCTGACGCGATCGGCTGGACCAAGTACGTCGGACGGCTGCAGGTCGGCCTCTACGCCGACATCGCGGTGTTCACCAAGCAGACGGCCAGCACCGATCCGTATCGCTCGGTCATCGACGCGACGGAGCGCGACGTCCGCCTCGTCCTCGTCGGCGGCGACCCGCTCTACGGCGACGTGACGCTGATGAAGAAGTTGAAGCCGAGCGACTACGAGCAGGTCGACACGAGCTGCGGGTTCGTCAAGGCCATCGACATCACCTCGACCTCGACCAAGGTGCAGCACGGCGACCTGACGTTCACCGAGGTGCGCGACGTGCTCCAGACGGCGCTGCAGTTCGACTTCGAGTGGCTGTACGCGCACCACCAGCTGGTCAAGGAGAAGAACCTGACGCGCGACGGGTTCCGCGCCGAGCTCAAGAAGAAGTATCCCTTCGAGCTCACGCCGCGCAGCCTCAACACGATGTTCACCTGCGAGGACGCGCCGCTCCTCGACGAGATCCGCACCGATCCGAACATCCGCACCGCGTACAGCGGCGTCTGCCTCGATCTGCGGCCGCACTACGCCAGCACGATCTCCACGCCCGCCGACTGCGGCCCGATGCCGACGCACCCGCATCTCCTCACCACCGAGGAGCACGACGGCACGGTGCCGCAGCGCGCGCCCTCGTGGTGCATCGGCCAGACCTGGACGGGCACGGGTCCGCTGCCCTCGCCCCCTCGGTAGTCTGCCCTTCCCTCTCTCCCTCGCAAGCAGTACCAATGCGGCCCATGGCCGACCTCGAGATCTTCACCCACCACGACATCACCCCCGGCGTCACCGTGCTCGAGCGCCGCGCTGCCAGCGGCTGGGCCTGGAACCTCGGCATCGTCGCGCTGCCCGGGGGCGGCACTGCGGTCTACTCGCCGTCGTGGCTCGACGACGCCACGCTCGATCGCGTCGCCTCGGTCGGAGAGCCGCGCGTGCTCATCGCGCCCAACGCGTATCACCACGTCACGCTGCCGCGGTTTCAGGAGCGCTTCCCGCGCGCGCTCGTCGTCGCGTCCGCCGAGGCGCGGCCGGCGCTCGCCAAGAAGGGTCGCAAGAACCTCGTGGATCTCGACGAGGCGCTGCCGCTCTTGCCCACCGGCAGTCAGTGGTACCGGTGCGAAGCGACCAAGACCGGCGAGGCCTGGCTGGTCGTGCCGCACGCCGCGGGTCGGACGCTGTTCGTCTGCGACGCGTTCTTCAACCTGACCCACCCGACCTCCGGGTTCGTTGGCTGGGTGCTGCGCCGGCTCAAGGTCGCGCCGGGGCTGCGCATCTCGACGACCTACCAGATGCTGGCGGTGAAGCACGTCGGCGCGTACGTCACGTGGGCCAAGACGGCGCTCGCCGCGATCGCCCCGACCGAGGTGGTCTTCAGCCACGGCGAGACGATCAAGGGTCCGGACTGCGGCGCTCGCCTCCTCGCCGCGATCGACGCCCGCTGGCCCAAGCAGCGCTAGCGTGCGTCTAACGCGTGCCGAGGCGGCGCTGCTCGGCCTCGAGGTCGTCGAGGCGCTCGAGGTAGGTCCGCCGGTGGCCCATGATGATGTACATCGTCACGATCGCGATGATGACCGTCACGGACACGACGAGCACGATGGCCAGCAACCCGAACAGGTAGCCGGCCGGCACCGCGAGCAGCGCCAGCAGGCCGACCCAGGGGATCCGGGTCCAGTCGCGCTGCAGCCCCTCGAGGTGTTGCTGAACTTCGGCGATTTCTCGTTCGAGCTCGACGGCGCGATCGCTCATGGCTCCCTACTGAAAGTTGATCTTGCTCTCGGTCGACCAGCCCCCGAGCCCAGCCCCCGGCCATGCGAGCGGCACCTCGACCACCTGTCCATCGACACCGGTCAAGCGGATCGTGAACGCGCCATTGCCGAAGCCGTTGTCATCGGTCAGCGACCCATCGCTCTGCCGCGTCTGCAGCTGATAGCTCGCGCCGTCCTTGGCGCCCTTGACCTCGACCTTGGCGAGCGGCACGCGCGCGTTGCGCACCCAGAACCCGCTCCACCACTCGCTGGCGAGCGCCTTCCATTCGAAGATCAGGCCGCCGGTGTCGGGGCACTTGGCGAAGTGCCAGGTCATGGCGCGCGGATACTCGCCGCTGTCGAGGATCGCGAAGGCCGCCGGGCTCACGTCGATGCTGTTGGGCGTCGTGTCGCCGTACGTGACGACGCGCAGCACCGCGCTCTTGCCGGCAGCGGTCTCGACGTAGATGCACGCGTCGCAGTACTGCGCGACGTCGCCGAGCCCGACCCATAGCCCGGCGAGGAGCTCGCCCTCGGCCTTGCGGACCGCGGCGGTGTACATCGGATCCGGCGCGCAGGCGTTGTGCCACTCGGACTCCTGCCAGTCGACGGGACCGAGATGGAACTGACCGCCCTCGAAGGCCGCACCGTAGGTGACGACCGCGCCCGTCTGGTTGCCGGCGCCGTCGTGCGTGCCGCGCTGGCCTGCGTCGCTGCAGGCGGCCAGGAGCACGAGCGCGCCCGTGGCGAGCGGCGTGACGAGCGGCGAGCGCGGGTTCATGTGGCTACCATAGCAGCTCATCAGGAACTTTTTTTCGACTTGAGCGTAAAGTGCCGGGCATGGTGCCCATTGGGATCGTTCCGGTTCTGTCGCTGGCCCTCGCGCCAGTGCTCGCTGCGCCGACCGAGGTCGCGTCTGCGCCCATCTCCGCCGTCACCGTGTATAGCGATCGCGCTCGAATCACGCGCACCGCGACGGTGACGCTCGGCGGCGAGGCGCAGCTGTTCACGCTGCCGCTGCTGCTCGACAGCATCGACGCCAGCTCGGTGCGCGTCGCGGCCCAAGGGGGAGACGTCGAGCGCATCGACCTCACCTACGTGCCGGCCAGTGAGTTCCCGCGGCAGAGGGCGCAGCAGCTCCTCGACGAGCTCACCGCGCTCGACGCCAGCATCGATCGCCTGGAGAAGGAGCGCGCCGTGTGGCAGTCCGTCGTCGAGCTGGCGCGCGGGCTGCGCGCGCAGGTGACGACCAGCGATCCGCTGCGCCCGCCGCCCAAGCTGAGCGCGAGCGGCTGGCCGCAAGGCACCGCGCTCGTCCGCAGCAACGCGGCGCGCGCCTACAAGAAGGTGCTCGCGATCGATCTGTCGCTGCGCGCGCTGCGCCGCAAGCGAGCCCCGCTCGCCGAGGAGGCGGCCAAGCTCGGCGGGCTGCGACCGCGCTCCGGCTATCGGATCACGGCGCTGGTGCGGGGCAAGGGCCAGGCGCACCTCGTCGTGACGTACATGGTCGGCAACGCGTCCTGGCAGCCGACCTACGACATCGCTCTGCAGCCGTCGACGGGCAAGGTCCAGCTCCAGTTCGCCGGCCAGGTGCGGCAGACGACGGGGGAGGACTGGACCGACGCCGAGCTGACGCTGTCCACCGCGGTGCCCGCGACCGCGACCCGCTACCCCAAGGTCCCGACCTGGACGATCGGCGAGCGCGAGCGCTTCATCCCGACGCCGCGCCCGATCGACGAGGTGATCCCGCCCGCGCCCGTGCCTCACCCGACGCCGCGCCCGATCAACCAGGACGAGCTGCTCCGCCAGACGCTGCTGCGCTTCGCTGGCGGCGCCGGCCGAGGCTCCTCGGCGACGCGCGGCCCGACCCTGACTCCACCGAGCGACGGCTACGCCGACGCCGCGCCGGAGCAGGAGATCTCGATCGAGGAGGAGGCGAGCGGCGAGAGCGTCTCGGCCCGGGCGCCGAAGACCGCGGCGCCGCCCCCGCCCCCACCTCCACCCGCCGCCGCGCCGATGGCGCCCTCCGAGCGCGAGGACCGAAAGGAGCTGGTGATGGCCAAGCCGTCGCCGAGCCGCAAGTACGGCAAGCGCGACAGCGGCGCCATGGCGCCCGCCGAGCCCGCGCCCGTCGGTGGCGCGGCGATGGAGCAGTCCGAGACGCTCGGCCTGCTGCCCGCCGGCGGCTGGGTGCGCCCGAGCTACGGCGCCGGATCGCCGACCGCGCTGGCGGGCGGGATCGACATGGTGTTCCACTCGATCGCCAAGGAGACGGTGCAGTCCGGCAAGGGGGCGCGCCGCGTCGCGCTCCTGTCGCGCGTCTGGCCGGTGCGCGTCGAGCGCAAGCTGTTCCCCGCGATCGCTCCCGAGGCCTACCTGGTCGCCGAGCTGAAGAGCCCCGAGAAGGATCCGCTGCCCGGCGGCGAGGCCAACCTCTCCGTCGGCGCCGACCCGGCGGGCACCGCGCAGCTCGGCCTCGTCATCCCCGGCGCCAGCTTCACGCTGCCGCTCGGCCTCGACGCCGCGCTGCGCCCGATCCGCAACGTCAAGATGTCGACCCTCGAGAAGGGCGTCATCAGCAAGGACGAGCTGAGCGAGTACACGGTGACGATCGAGATCGCCAACCCGCATCGCACCGACGTCGCCCTGCGCGTCCTCGATCAGCTGCCGCTTTCCCCGAACAAGTCGGTCGAGGTCAAGCTGGTGCGCACCGACCCAGCACCGACGGTGCAGGAGCCGGCGCGCGGCACGCTCGAGTGGCGGCTCAACCTCGGCGCCGGACAGAAGACGACGCTGACCTTCGTCTACACCTTGAAGCGCCCCAAGGGCTATCGGCTGTATCAATGAGCACGACGAGGATGATCATGACGAACCGACTCCCCTCCAGCTCCTCTCGTCGCCTGCCCGTCGCCCTCGCCGGCGTGCTGGCGTTCGCGTTCGGCGGGCCGACCGGGCTCGCCGGGGCGCACGCGGCGCCGAGCACCAGCACGATCGTCAAGGTGCTTGTCTTTCCGGATCGCGCCCTGGTGACGCGCCAGATCCCGGTCGCCTGCGCGACCGGCGTGCGCATCGAGCTCGACGGGCTCCCCCCCTCCGCCGATGGCGCGAGCTTTCGGGCCTACACGGATCGCGGCACCATCGACGGGCTGCGCACCGAGTCGCGGGCCCGGATCGACGCGTTCGCGCCCAAGGTGCGCGAGCTCGACGCCAAGCTCGAGACGGCGCGCGACCAGCTCCGCGAGCTCGGCGAGCGCGTCGCGGCCGAGGACGCCGTCGACAACCTCGTCGCGAGCTTCAACAGCTCGACCCGCACCCTGATCGGCCGCGAGCTGCTCGACAGCGGCCTGCCGCAGAGCAAGGCGTGGCAGGCGGCGATCGACCACAATGTCGATCAGCAGCTCAAGACGATCGCCGAACGCGCCACGCTCGCCGAGAAGATCCGGGTCCTGACGCGGCAGATCGAGGATCTGCAGCGCCAGCGCAGCCTCCTCGGTGCCCAGAGCCAGCAGCGCCAGTACGTCGCCGACCTGCTGGTGAGCTGCCCGGCCGGGGAGCACGCCAAGGTGCAGCTCACGTACATGGTCGGTGGGGCGGGCTGGCGGCCCGCGTACGAGGCGCGCGCCGCGCGCGATGACTCGTCCTTCGACCTGACGACGTATGCGACGGTGACGCAGTCGACCGGCGAGGATTGGCGCGACGCGCAGATCGTGCTGTCGACGGCGCTGCCGCGCCAGAACGCGACGCCGCCCGAGCTCTCGGCGCTCAACGTCTACGCCGAGCAGCGCCCACCGCCCAAGAAGGTGCTGGTGAGCCGCGAGTCGTACAAGGCGCACGCCGAGGTCGACAAGGACGAGGGCGGCCAGGCGAACCAGCCAGCGCCAGGCGGGCTGCGCGCGCGCGACGAGGGCGTCTCGGTGCAGCTCGACGTGCCGGGCACCGCCACCGTCCTCGGCGACGCCACGCCAGCGCGGCTCGCCGTCGGCACGACGACGATGCGCGCGCAGGTCAAGCTGCGCACCGCGCCGCGCCTGATGCCGTACGTGTTCCGCGTCGCCGAGGCGAGCAACCAGGCGCCGTTTCCTCTCCTGCCGGGGCCAATCGACCTCTACCGACGTGGCAGCTTCTTCGCGCGCTACGACCTCGAGCGCGTCGCCAAGGGCGCGCGCTTCTCGCTCACCTTCGGCGTCGAGGAGCGCGTCCGCGTCGTGCGCCAGACCATCGCCGAGCTCCGCCGCGATCAGGGCGTGCTCGGGCCGACGCGCCGGCGCAAGTTCCACTACCAGATCGAGGTCGAGAGCTTCCTGCCGAGCACCGAGGAGATCGAGATCACCGAGCAGGTGCCGGTCTCCGAGCTCGACGACGTCAAGGTCGGCCTCGACGGCACCAGCCCGGGCTACGATCTCGACAAGGCCGACGGCCTGGTGCGCTGGCGCCCCAAGCTCGCCACCGGGCAGAAGCAGAAGCTCGACCTCCACTTCTACATCGACGTGCCCGCCGCCTACGACACCAGCGGCAACTGACCTTCAGAGAGCGCCGCCGATCACGGCAGCGGACAGGTCGTCACCGCCGGGCAGCTCGGCGTGATCGTCCCTGCGCCGTCGGCATCCCCCGTGGTGCCGGTCGACGGCGGATCGTGCGGCCAGGCGTTGTTCGTCGCGTCGACGTGGACGTGGCCCGCGCTCGCGTAGTCGAAGACGTAGAGCGCGCGGCCCGTGCCGAGACACGCGAACGTGTTGGCCGACTCGCACGCCCCGCCGCCGAGGTTCCAGGTCGTCTGGATCTGGGGCGAGCCTCCCTCCCACGCAGCGTCGGTGACACGCACCTGGTGCGCGGCGTTGGACGCGACGCGGTTGTTCTGGAAGTGCAGCGCCTGCGGCGGCACGGAGTCGAAGATCAGCCCGTCTGCGAGGTTGTCGTGCAGGTAGTTGCCGTCGAGCCAGAGGAAGTGCGACGTGTCCGAGCCCGGCGCCACCTTGGTGTCGGCCCAGTCGACGTCGAGGTACTGCAGCCCCGCCTTCTTGGCCGCAAAGATGCTGTTGCCCGTGAGCTTGACCGCCCAGGCCGTGCGGTTCATCGGCTCGAGGAAGACCCCATAGTCGGCCCCGACGAAGGCGCTGTTGGTGATGCTCGTGGGATAGGCGTTCTGGGCCGGCGCTGTCGCAGGACCAGGCGCGCCGAAGATCGTCAGGTTGGCGTGCGGCTCGTAGCCGAGGCAGTAGCCGTTGGGGATGGACGGATCGCCGTTGCTGTCGAACAGGCTCGAGGTGATCGAGACCGTGCGGGGCACGTTGTCGCCTGGCAGGCCGTTGTCGACGTAGAGGCCGGTGCAGAAGTTGTTGCTGACCGACAGGAAGCTCGCGGTCAGGGTGAGCGCCTCGGCGCTGAGGCGATTGCCGACGTGGATGCCGTAGACGGCGCTGTGGTGGACCCGAATAGGCGCGATCGCCGTGCCGGTGATCGTCAGCGCGCCGCGCTGCGCCCAGATGCCAGAGTGCGTCGAGTTGGCGATCTCGGTCCCGCCCGAGACGTCGACAGTCGCGCCGCGGATGTCGAGGCCCATGTGGTTGCCATCGAGGTACGTGCCGTCGATGGTGACCATGCCGCCGTAGGCGACGACGCCGCCGCCGACGGGAGCGTTGTCGAGGAGCTGGCTCGACGAGAGGTCGAGCGCCGTCGCCGTCTGATCGACGTAGAACGCATAGCCGCTGTGGTTGTGCGACTTGATGTTCGTGGCGACCACGGTGCCTCCGGCGAGGATCTCGACGCCGTGCAGCTGGCTGCCGCTGAGGTCGAGCTGATGCATGCCGACCGAGCCCGAGGTGGCGATGAGCACGCCGTAGGAGTCGGTCGACTTGACGCGCCAGTTGCGCAGCGTGCTGCCGTCGGCGAGCGTCATCAGCGGGCTGAGCGCGTGGCTCGTGTCGTCGAGCACGAGCTCGTAGCTCGTCGCGTCGGCGGCGGTCAGCTCGACGTTCGCCGGGACGACGAGCTTGGTCTTGGTGCCCCCCTCGACCTCGTCGAACGTCATCGTGCCGCTGGCGCCGGTCGCGATGACCTTGGCCGTCGTCGCGTTGGTGCTCGCGTAGCTGCCTGCCACGGCGAGCGCGTCGCGCAGCGTCTTGAAGCGGCAGCTGCTGGGCGACAGCGCGCCCGTCGGTGCTGGGCTCGCACCGACGGCGCTGCCCGCGATCGCGTCGACGTAGAACTGTCCGCCCGTCGCCGCCGGGCAGCCGCCCCCAATCACGAGATCGCCGGTGGGCAGCAGGTCGGCCTCGATCCCGACGAGGTCGTTCGTTGCAGCAGTGGCGAGATCGTCCCCGCCCGCACCGGACAGATCCTGCCCCGCGGCGACGAGATCGGGCGACGCCGCATCGCTCCCGCCGCCGAGATCGTCGCCCGGCTTCTGCCCATCGTACCGCGCCGCATCCGCGCCGAGATCCTTCTGTCCGAGGCCGTTTTGCTCCTTGCAGCCGATCGCCGCCAGCGCGGCGACCAGGGAGAACAGCAACAGCACCGAGGACGGGGGCGACACCTGGCGTGCGATCATCCTACAAGGAATGCCAAATCGGCCCCGCTCTTCGCAAGCAGTCTCCTCCACCGCCAGGCCGCCCCCGCGCCGCGAAATGCACTACAGTAGAGCGATGCTCGATTGGAAGATCGTCGGCGGCCTGCTCGTCGACGGAACCCTCTCCCCCCCTCGTCACGGCGATCTCGGCATCAAGGACGGCCGCATCGCCGCCATCGGCTCTGTCGACGAGCCGGCACAACAGACTTTCGACGCCAGCGGCGCCGTGGTCACACCCGGGTTCATCGACCTCCACACGCACTACGACGGTCAGGCGGTGTGGGACTCGGCGCTCGCGCCTTCCTCCTGGCATGGTGTGACGACCGTGATGATGGGCAACTGCGGTGTCGGCTTCGCGCCGCTCCGCCCCGGCGACGCCGATCGTCTCGTGCGTCTCATGGAGGGAGTCGAGGAGATCCCCGGCACCGCGCTCTACGAGGGGCTCGACTGGCAGTGGCAGACGTTCGCCGACTACTTAAAGCGCCTCGATCGCCAGCCGCACGCGATCCACGTCGCGTCTCAGATCCCTCACGATCCGGTGCGCCTCTACGTGATGGGCGATCGCGCCGCGCGCCAGGAGGAGGCGACCGACGAGGATCTCGCGCAGATGCGCGAGATCGTGCGCGCCGCGCTCAACGCCGGGGCGTTCGGCTTCTCGACGGGACGCACCGACACGCACCGCACCTCCGATGGGCACGACACGCCGGCCGCCCGCGCCAGCCGACGCGAGCTGACAAGCCTGGCCGCCGTGCTGCGCGACGTGCCGTACCGCATCCTCTCGGCAGTCTCCGACTTCGACATGTTCGCCGGCAACGAGCACTTCGATCGCGAGTTCGATCTGCTCGAGCATATGGCCCAGGCGGCTGGCCGACCGATGACGATCTCGACGATGGAGCGGCTCGGCAACCCCGAGCAGTGGAAGCGGATCGCCCAGCGCGTCACGAGCGCTCGCCAGCAAGGCGTCGAGCTCCGCATGCAGATCGCGCCGCGCGGCGTCGGCGTGCTCAACGGTCTGCGCACGACGCTGAACGTCTTCGTCGCCAAGCCGACCTATCGGGCGCTCATGCACCTGCCGCACGCCGACATGGTGCGCGAGCTCAAGAAGCCCGAGGTCCGCCGCCAGATCATCGACGAACCCTTCCTCAAGATGCGCGAGGTCGATCCGGCCGCACCGCCGCAGCTCGATCAAGCGATCGGCATGCTCGACATGATCGTCTACCGCATGTTCCCGCTGCTCGATCCGCCCAACTACGAGCCGCCGGCGGATCAGTCGATCGGCGCGCGCGCGCTCGCCCGCGGCGTCACTCCCCTCGAGGAGATCTTCGACACCCTGCTCGCCGATGACGGCGAGGGCGTCATCTACTTTCCGATCTTCAACTACAACAGCGGCAACCTCGACGTCACCGCCGAGCTACTGCGCAACCCCGCCGTGCATCTCGGGCTCGGCGACGGTGGGGCGCACGTCGGCACGATCGCCGACGCCGCCTGGCCGACGTTCTTCCTCCACCACTGGGCGCGCGACCGCAAGGAAGGTCGCCTCCCACTCGAGCGCGCCATTCACATGATCACCGCCGACCCGGCGGCCTTCATGGGCCTCGCGGATCGCGGCAAGCTCGAGGTCGGCTACCACGCCGATCTCAACGTCCTCGACTGGCAGAACCTGCAGCTGCGTCGGCCGCACATCGTCTACGATCTGCCTGCCGGCGGACGACGGCTGCTCCAGGAGGCGCGCGGCTACCTCCTGACGATGGTGGATGGCCAGCCGATCCTGGAGCGCGATCGCTCGACCGGCGCGACGCCGGGCAAGGTCCTGCGGGCGCCGTGAGCGCGCCGCGCTACTGCTCTTCTCCGTCGAAGTAGTCGACCTGGTCGGCCTCACGAAAGACGTAGCGCTTGTTGTTCGGGAAGGCGCCCACCGAGGCCGCGATCTTCTTCGAGTGCGGATAGCTGACGATATCGAAGCCCTGCGTCGCCGACATCGCCAGGAAGACCATCGGCTGATCGCCCGTGTTGACGAGCTGGTGCGCCGGGCCACCGGGGGGAAACGAGACGTAGTCACCGGGCTCGATCGGCGTGTCGCCCTCGGGAGTGCGCACCACGCCGTTGCCAGAGACGACGAACATCGCCTCCTCGGTGATCGCGTGGGTGTGCATCGGGAACGAGCGCGCGCCCGGCGACAGCTCCCAGAGCCCCGCTGTCAGCTTCTCACCACCGAGGTGCTTGCGCCGCGTCTTGAAGTGACCGCGATCGAGTGCGGTCTGCCACTCTGCTTGATGGGTCTTGGTGATCTTCATGCGGTCACGGTCGCCGTGAACTCGCGTTAATGCAAGTCCCCGCTGGATCGCACTTCTCGCTAGTTAGGCCGCGGTCTGCGGGTTGCACAATCGCAACCGCATGAAAAAACACCTCACCGCCCTCTTCTTCGTCCTCTCCTCGTCGCTGCTGCTGGTGGCCTGCAACCCGTACAAGGCCGTGCTCGGTCTCGTCGGCGATGTGATCGAGCTCGCAGAGAACGTCGTCTGGTTCGGCATCCAGGTCTCCGAAGCGGTCAAGCAGGACACCGGCATCGCCAGCATCGAGGTCACCCACGACGGCGATCTCTCCGTCGTGCGCGGCCGCAACGCCAAGGGGCAGGTCGTGCTCGACAGCGCGATGTCCATCACCGGCGACAGCCGCGCGCCCCAGTGCGCCGATGCAGAGGCGCGCCTCAACGACGCGGTCATCGCCTTCGTACACGCCGCCGACTCGACGCGCGAGGCGCTGCGCCTCGAGATGCACCTCGTGGCGCGCGAGGTCGAGGCTTGTCGCGCCCCCGCCAAGTAGCGCCATGCTAGCCTGCGCCCCTCGATGAAGCCCACCGCCGAGAGCGTCACCACTTCCCTCTCCCTCCACGACAAGACCGCGATCGTCACCGGCGCCTCGAGCGGCGTCGGCCTCGAGCTGGCGCGCGTGCTGGCGCTGCGCGGCGCGACGGTGATCCTGGCCTGCCGGAACGTCGACAAGGGACGGAGCGCGATCGAACGCGCCGCGCTGCCCGACGAGGCGCGACCGCGCTGTCTGGTGCGGGCCTGCGATCTGGCAGTGCGCGCGTCGGTGGATCGCTTCGCCGACGAGCTCGCCACCGAGGGGCGCGCCATCGATCGGGTCGCGCTCAACGCCGGCGTCTTCGGCCTACCGTATCGCCTCACCGGAGACGGGCTGGAGTACACCTACGCGTCGAACTACGCCGGGCACTTCGTCCTGCTACACCGGCTGCTCACCGACGGGCGTCTCACCGCTCAGGCGCGCGTGCTAGGGACCCTGTCGGAGAACGTGCGGCTCAACCCCTTCATCCGCGCCGATCTGCCGATGCTCGTCGATCCGGCGGCGCACGCGCAGCGCTTTGGCAGCTACGCGAGCCCGAACGCCAAGGCGCTCCTGCTGCTCGCGCTGCAGCGCTGCGCCCGTCGCGTCGCCGGCACAGCGCTCGCGGGCGTGAGCTTCAACGCCTGCGATCCGGGCGCCACGCTCACCGACAACGTCAACCAGCTCGGCAAGGTCGGCAGCGCGCTGGCCAAGCTGTTCGCGCCGCTGCTCATGCAGCCCGTCGAGCAGGGCGCCGCGGTGCTCGCCTGGGCGCTGTCCGAGCCGTCGCTCGACGGCAAGACCGGTCAGTACTGGAAGCCGAGCCTCCAGGCGGCGAAGATCCCGAAGCGCTTCGCCGACGAGGCGACGGCCGAGGCAGCGTGGCGCGCCAGTGAGGCGCGGCTCGGCCTGGCGCCCTGGCCGTCCGACTCCTCGAAAGAACTCTAGGTCAAGGCTCGAGCGGTCGACGGACGACGAGCGCCGCCGCTTGCCCCGGGCCATCGATCACCTCGAGCCCCGCCTGGCGTGCTGCGCGTCGATAGACCTCTCGCTCGAACAGGCCGTGGTAGTGACGGTCAGCGACCACGACAACGTCGTCACCTCGACGGAGCATCAACGCCAGATCGACCGTCACCTGCGTGTCGCGCGGATCCGGATCGCGCACCCACTGCAGGTAGCGCAACCCGGTCTTCCCGTCGCTGGAGTCGCGACCTCCGTAGCTGTCGCCGGGTCGGAACGTCTCGCGCGTGAAGTCGGGAACGAGGAGCGCGACTCCCCCCGGGCGCAGATGTGCCGCCACCGTCGTCAGCGCCGCGTCCACCTCCGCCTCGGTGACCAGATACATGATCGCGTCGTGCAGCAGCACCGCATCGAATGTCCGATCGAGCCGCAGCGTGCACAGGTCGCCCAGCACCGCCTCGCTCGTCGGGTTGAGGCGCTGCGCATTGGCGAGCATCGGCGCCGAGCGATCGACGAGCGT
>CAZPEY010000004.1:21306-48520 GCA_964585665.1 uncultured Polyangiaceae bacterium
TCGACCGCGAGCAGGCTCCCCGCCAGGTGCGCCGGGACGCGATCCCGCGCCAGCACATCGTCCATCGTCTCGGCCGCCTTGATGAGGAAGGCCTGGTCGCCCTTGACCATCACCGTCGCGGGCCTGGCCATCGCGTTGAAGTTGCTCGCCGAGCCCTCCTGGTAGGCGCCCGCGTCGAGGAAGGCGAACAGATCGCCCGGCTCGACCGCCGGCAGCTCGACCGCCGAGAGCAGCCGATCGGCGAAGCACGACCGCCCCGTCACGTCGGTGACGAGCGTCTTTGGCGCGCCCACCTTGTTGGCGACGACGTGATCGTGGAGGTGGTGCTCGAAGCGCCCCGCCGTCAGGAAGAACTCGCTCGTGTCGAGCGAGATCACGTTCCACGGCATCGGGCGGGTCTGCTGCTTGACGTTGCGGATCGTCGCCAGGTGCAGGCCCGCGTTGCCGAAGATGCCGCGCCCCGGCTCGAGCTCGAGGGTGACGCCGGCCGGATCGATGCCGTTTCGCGGCAGCTCCGCCGACAGCGTCTCGGTCACCGTCGCTGCGTAGTCCTCGATCGTCGGTGCCAGGATCTGATTCGGGCGGGTGCGCATGATGCCGACGAGCTTGCTCACCACCGCGTAGCGCAGCTTCTCACCGAACAGCGCGAGCAGACGAGACAGGCCGTAGAGGAAGCCGTACTGATACGGCGCCGTGTAGTCGGTCGCGCGGTTGTGTGGATCGCGCGGGATGGCGTAGCCGCCGCCGATGTCGATCTCCTTGGGCTGGTAGCCACCGAGGGCGCGGCACACCTCGCCCATCATCTTGGCGTAGGCGACCATCTGCGCGCGCCACCACGCGACGCTCGGATCGTGGCGTCCGTGGTGCTGGTGGAAGCCGACGAGCTCGACGTTCGGCAGCGCGAGCACGCGCTTGCCCGCCTCGATCACCTCGTCGAGCGACAGGCCGCCCTTGTAGCCCAGGCAGGCGAGGTCGGCGGGCATTGGGCCCTCGGGCACGAAGTCGCTGGCGCGGACGAAGCCCGACACCGCCGGGCGCAGGCGCAGCCGCACCTTGGCCGGCCGCGTCAGCGACGGAGCGTACTCGGCGAGGTAGCGAACGTCCTCCATGCTGTCGATGGTCAGGCGCGCGCCGACCTCGAGCGTGCGGCGGATGTGCTCGGCGGGCTTGGGCACGCCGTTGACCGAGATCAGCCCCGGCTCGATGCCAGCGCGCAGCGCGATCTCGAGCTCGCCCGCCGAGTAGACGTCGGCGCCGCAGCCCTCTTCGCAGAGCACGCGCTGCACCGCGAGCGTGAAGTTCGCCTTCGCGGCCGGCAGGATGCGCACGCGCCCGTGGCTCCAGCGACTGCCGAAGGCGCGCGAGAAGCGCTGCACGTTGCGACGCACCTGATCCTCGGAGACGACGTAGAGCGGCGAGCCGAAGCGCTCGGCCAGCGTCGTGACGGGCACGCCCTCGACGAAGAGGACGCCATCCTGGTGCGAGAGGGATTCATCGAGTCGGGTGGGCTTGGTGGCTTTTTCCATGCGTGGTTCCTTTGGTGTGGCCAGTGGCGGACAGGAGCAGCGCGCGCGCCCGGCGCTCGAAGTCGCCGAGTGGCGCCTCGATCTCCTTGGCGTTGCGCGACAGATGAACGAGCTGAAAGCCGCGCAGCAGGTCGACCAGGCTGCGCGCCGTCGCGATCGGCGAGCCGACCTCGAACGCTTCGAGCACCGGCGCCAGCTCGGCGATCATCGTGCGATCCCAGGCGGCGAGGACTAGGGCGAGCGCGGGCTGGCGCGCGGCGTAGAGGATGAGCTCGTACTCGGCGAGCATGAGCGGACGGCGCTCGACGAAGTCGAGCCGGATCAACGCCGCCAGGAAGCGCGGCACGTCGTCGATCGAGCGACGAGGGGCGCGCGCGCCGAGGCCGCGCAGCAGCTCGCTGTTGCGGGCAAAGTAGTGGCGAAACGCGGCCGCCAGCAGATCGGGGCGCGCCGGGTAGTGATACGAGACCGTGCCGAGCGGCACCCCGGCCCGCGCGGCGACGTCGCGATAGCGGATCGCGTCGATGCCGCCTTCTGCAATGAGCAGCAGCGTCGCGTCGAGGATCTCGGTGCGACGGTCGCCGGGGGCACCCGGTGCGACAGGCTCGGCAATCTTGCGGCGCGGTGGGCGTTTCGCCATGGCCGTACATATGTACGGCATGCCCGTACAGATGTCCAGCTCAATCATCTCGGGAGACACGTCGCCGTCGGAGAAGGGTCTCCCGCAACGAGTCAAAGTGGGGGAAGTGGGGCGGAGAGCTGAGGCGAAGTGACGGAGGAGGAGAAGGCGCTACGCTGCGGCTACGGGTAGCCGCAGCCGGCCGTGTACATGGTCATCGGCTGCAGGCAGTTGGTGTTCGGCGTGGTCTTCTCGATGACGCCGTTCTTGCGACAGTTGCAGTCTCCGCTCGCCGGGCACTCAAGCGCGTACGACGTGCCGGTGCTCGGACAGTTGGCCATGACGCCGCATGGCGCGATGTCCGACGGCATCGTGTTGTAGGTGCAGCCGCCCATGTCGTCCGTGCCGCCGCCGCTGCCACCGTCGGGCAGCCCGCCCGGATCGCCACCGTCCGGCATCGGTCCCGTCGAGAAGCCGTCCGTTCCGCCGCCCGAGCCCGAGCCGCCGTCGGCCGTGCCTGGGTCGATGCCGCCGTCCGCCGTCGGACCGCCGCCGGTCGACGTGCTCGAGGCGGTCGCGATCGTCGCCTTGCCCGAGAAGCCGCAGTTGCTCTTCCACGCCGCCTCGAGCGCCGCCAGATCGGAGCTGCAGGTGAACGCGAACATCGGGCCCGAGGTCCCGCCCGTCCCGCCCGTCCCGCCGGTCCCGCCGGGGTCCGTACCGCCGCTGCCCGTGCCGCCGGGACCGCTATTGACGGCCGCCGGGTCGCAGGTGCAGGTCCCGCCCGAGCAGTTGAGGACGTGCCAGACGCCCATGCACGATCCCGAGCAGCCGCACGACGTGATGGCCGAGTCGGCCTTGCCGTCGAAGCTCGCCGTCCCCCCGCCGCTACCGCTGCCACTCGGGCTGCCCGGATCCGTGGTGGTCGGCCCGCTCGACGTGCCGACGCTGCATGAGAACGAGCACGGCTGCTCGCCCGGGAAGCCGCACTGCTGGTAGGCGCCGAAGAGCTGCGTGCCCGAGGTCGCCGGATCGAGCGTGCCGACGTTCGGCGAGCCCGTCGCGCCCGGCCCGGTGCAGGTGCACGCGCCCGACGATCCGCAGTCGATCGAGTACTCGTTGCCGTCACAGCTCGCGGCGCAGCCGCCCGACGAGGTGCAGCCCCCGGGGGAGCAGCTGCCCTGCGCCGCGCAGTAGACCTCGCAGCTGTTGCTGCCCGGCACATACGCTCCGAGGAACACCGAGAAGTGCGAGGTCTTGGCGACCAGGAAGTTGCCGTCGACCGTCGTCTCGAGGCGGACGAAGTTGGGCGAGTCCTTGGGCGCGGTGAGGATGACCAGATCGGCCGTCGAGCCGCCGCTCGGGATCTTGCTCGCGTCGAACGGGATGCGCACCTCGACCGGCGTCGCGAACTGCGCGCCCTCGGGTCCGAACAGGAAGCTCTCCGAGACCGGCGTCGCCGCCGACGACGTCGGCTCCGCGGTCGTCGTCGAGATCGTGATCTCGGTGTTGCCCGTCACCGCGCCCGGTGGCACTGCGATGGACGTGCCGCTCGTGGTCGACACCATGCCGCCGGTGTTGCCGACGGCCTGGTTCGCGACCAGCTTGGTCTTCGATCCGCCGCCGCCACAGCCTCCCACCAGCAACAGCAACAAGGCTCCACTACGCCATCCAAGGTTCGCCATGCGTCCTCCCATTAGAGCTGCCCTTTCGTCACCTTATCAGAAGCGGCGCAAACCTTGCGCGTCCAGTCGTTCCTTGCGGGGCGCTTGCAAAATGCGGCACCTCCCGACGGAGCTAAGGACGCGGAACCTCAGGGTACGCGTGCCTCGCGGGGCGGGGGTCGCCTGGGCACGCGAGTTGCGATGAACCCAGTCATGTCCAAGACAATTCCTACCATCCAGAAGTACATGACGGCGGCGCCGCACACGATCGGCAGCGATCAGACGCTGCAGAAGGCGCACGAGATCCTGCGCAAGTTCCAGATCCGCCACCTCCCGGTGCTGCGCGGCGGCAAGCTGGTCGGCATGGTCACGCAGCGCGATCTCGCGCTCATCGAGACGCTCAAGGACGTCACACCGGAGACGATTCTCGTCGAGGACGCGATGTCGACCGAGGTCTTCACCGTCGAGCCAGAGGCGCTCCTCGACAAGGTGGCCGCCGAGATGGCCGAGAAGAAGTACGGCTCGGTCGTGGTGATGCAGAACCACAAGGTCGTCGGCATCTTCACCACCGTCGACGTGTGTCGAGCCCTTTCCGATCTGCTCCATACGCGACTAAAGTAGCGGCCACAGGGGGAAACCATGGACCTCGCGACCCATCCGCAGCGCATCGTCGTCGGCATCGACTTCTCCGACGTGTCCAATCGCGCCTTCGAGCAGGCCTTCCTGCTGGCGCGGCGCACGCTCGGCGCCGAGCTCCACCTCGTCTCGATCGTCGACCGCACCGCCATCGATGTGCTCGGCCTGGCCAAGGAGCGCCACCCCTCGCTCGTCGAGGCCGCCGATCGCCTGCGCGACGAGCTGACCTCGATCGCGCAGCTCAGCATGAGCGAGTACCGCAAGCTCCACCCCGAGAGTCGCCAGGTCCCGACCTTCGTCCACGTGCGCGTTGGCTCCATCGCCGAGCAGATCACGCAGCTCGCGATGGAGGTCGGCGCTGACCTCGTCCTCGTCGGGACGCACGGCCGACGCGGCGTCCGCCGCTTCGTGCTGGGCTCGGTGGCCGAGCGCGTCGTGCGCCTCGCGCCCTGCTCGGTGCTGGTGGTTCGTCCGAAGGACGAGCACGCGATGGACGAGATCCCTGCGCCCGAGCCGGCGTGTGAGAACTGCCTCAAGGTTCGGCAGGAGACGGGGGGCAAGAGCTGGTGGTGCGAGCCACACTCTTCCCCGGGCGATGGGCTGCACTTCTACGCGCGGTCGTACCGACTCGACGACGCGGGCTCCGATCCGTCCTACAAGTAGATGAGGCCGGGCGCGCCCTCCCCGAGCTTGCTGGTCGCTGCGGGCGCGATGGCGCTCGGAACTGCGTACGCCAGGGAGCCGTCGCCGGCCGGCGATGGGCGCGCCGTCGAGCTGCGGCGGGCCAGCGGCGATCCTGCAGCGGCCGCAGGGGCTCGGAGCGTCACGCTGGCCTCGCTCCCGCTCGAGACCGTAACCACAGACGACGCGCAGCTGGCGCGACGGCTGACGATGCGTGGCCTGTCGCTCGACAAGCTGCTTGACCAACTCGGACCGCGGGGCGACGCCGACCTGGCGCTGCTGCAGTTTCGCAACGGCATGGTCGTGCCGCTGCCCCTCGATCGCGCAACGCTGGATCGGCTGAGGCCCTTCGTCGTCGTCGAGCAGCAGCTCACGGCGCAGCCCGGGCTCGGCCCGCCGTCTTCGCTGCCGCGGCTCTCGGCCGCTGCGGGCGCGAGCGAGGCCCCGCCACGCCAGTTCGGCCAGAATCGCCTCGCAGTGCGCGAGCGCTGGCATCCGATGTTGCGACCGGGCAGCGAGCGGCAGTTCTCGCCGTGGGGCGCCGTCGACACGCTGATCGGGATCGAGCTGACGACCCGCGCGCGCTACGTCGCCAACTTCGCCGTGCAGAAGCCGACCGCCAGCGTCACGCGTGGCGAGCAGGTGTTCGAGCAGACGTGCCAGTTCTGCCACGCGCTCGGCGGCGTCGGCGGCAAGCTCGGGCTCGACTTCCTCGATCCCGAGCCGATCTACTCCGATCGTTGGATGAAGACCTTTCGCGACGCCGAGGAGCCGCTCTCCGGCGCCCGCGTCGCCAAGACCGAGCTCAGCTCGCACGTTCGCTTCGCGACCCGCGGGGGGCGGACGATGCCGGTGCTCAAGCACCTCTCGCAGAGCGAAGCGGGAGATCTCTGGGAGTGGCTCGTCGCGCTCGCCAAGCAGCGCGGCCGCTGACGGCCCGGCCTACTTGACGGCGCCGGCGTGCACCTGATGCAGCCAGCGCCAGATCGTCGCGATGTCGGCGTTGGGGACATGCGTCAGCGTTGGCATGCTGCCCTGCACCTTGCCATGCACCTTGTCGTGCAGGCTCGGGTGCTGGCGCCCGTCCGTCTCGGCGAGCGGCGGCACACGGCGATACGCGGCGTGCATGTCGGTGATGAAGTCCGGCGCATAGGTCGCGCCCTGTCCGCCGAGCCCATGGCAGAAGCTGCAGTAGCGGACGTACAGGCGCCACCCAGGCTGCGTCGGCGCCTCGCGGGTCGGCTGCGCGAGCTGCAGATCGTAGTCGCGGCGCTGAACGAGGCGGAGGCCGACGAGCGTGTCGGCGTGGCGGAGCGGTGAGAAGGCGGTCTCGCGCGACTGCAGCACCACCTTAGGACACTCGACGGCGTCGGCGTTCTTGAGCCGATACGTCCGATCGAAGTGGCCGTACGGATCGGCGTGCTCGAACACCACGAACAGGTCGTCGATCGCCGCCTTGTCCGCAAGCGGCACCGGGACCTGCATGCCGTTCTTGAACAGCAGCAGCAGCGTATCGGCGCCCTTGGGGGGCTTGACGAGACCGAGCACCTCGCGCAGCGGTTGACCGAGGACCGGGTGCTCCGCCGCATCTTGTGCGTCGTAGACACGCAGGTTTCGCCGATCGTTCTTGCCGATGACCAGCGACCGCGTGTCCTTCGCCAGGCCAGAGATCGGACCAATCTCGACGGGAAGCGTCACTTCACGAGGCTCTGCCCTCGCCAAGGGCGCGTGGAGAAAGCCGAGGACCAGAACGCCGAGCAGGACCTGTGAGGTGCGCATACATCCATGCCTAGCAAGCGCCAGGCCCGCGCTCGACCACGCTCGGCCCGACTCGATGATAGGCTACGGTCCATGCCTCGCTGGCGCTCGATCCCGCTCGGACTCCTGCTCACGCTGGCCATGGCGCCGCGCAGCAGGGCCGAGCCGCTGTCGAGCTTCGGCGTCCAGAAGGTGGAGTCGCTGCTGACGAGCACGCTGCCCTGCCTCGGCTGCCACACCCTCCACGGCAAGGGCGGCCGCCTCGCGCCAGAGCTGTCGACGGTGAGGCAGCGCCGCTCCGCGGAGTACATCGGCGCGATGCTGCGCGATCCGCAAGCGGTCGTGCCAGGGACGCAGATGCCGAGGCCGATGCTCGCCGACCGCACGCGCGCGCTCCTGCTCCGCTACCTCGGCGGTAGCGAGACGACCGGACCGGTCGCGCCCACGCCCACCGGCGCGTCCGCCTCGGGCCCCGAGCTCTACGCCCGCTTCTGCTCATCCTGTCACGGGCTCGAAGGACGCGGCGACGGTCCGAACGCGACTGCGCTGCCCGTCCGGCCCAGCAACCACACCGACGGCGCCCGGCTGGCGCTGCGCAGCGACGATGCGCTCTATGACACGATCGCCGGCGGCGGCGCGATCATGAACCGCAGCCCGCGCATGCCCGCCTTCGGGGCGACGCTCGATCCGACGCAGATCACCGCCCTGGTGCGACACCTGCGGACGCTGTGCCGCTGCGAAGGTCCGGCGTGGAGCCGCTAGCCGAGACCACTCTGGCCCGTCGACCAAGCCGGCGCGCCCGCCTGCTCGGGGTGGCCATCGCGGCAAGCCTCCTCCTCGGTCTGGCGCTGCTCTGGCGCCAGCACACGCGCTCGGCTCCGGCTCGCCCGGGCGGGCCGCCGACGATCGGGACGCGCTCGACAGGCGCTCCGCGACCGACGCCGCCCGCGCCGCCGAGCAGCGTGACGCGCGCCGACTTCGTCGGAGCGGAGGCCTGCGCGAGCTGCCACGCCAAGGAGTACGCGATCTGGCGCGCCTCCACCCATGGGCGCGCCGGCGGCACCCCCGGACACGTGGCGCTGATCGCTCGCTTCGATGGCAAGCCGCTGCACTTCTCGGACGCGGTGGTGACGCCGCAGCGAGACGGCGAACGGCTGTCGTTTCTCGTCGAGCAGAAGGGCAAGCCCGCGCAGCGCATCACGGTCGACGCCGTCGTCGGCGGCGGGCACATGGCGGGCGGCGGTACCCAGGCGCTCTTCACCCGCGCCACCGACGGAACGATGCGATTCATCCCGTTCGACTTCATCCGCCAGGAGAGCCTGTGGTTCTGCAACGTGCAGACGCCGACGCGCGAGGGGCTGACGCCGATCACGCCCGCGGTCGCGCTCGCGGACTGCGCCGACTGGCCGCCGCGCCGCGTCCTCGGCGACAGCGAGGAGCACGAGAACTGCCAGTCGTGCCATGGCTCGCAGATCGAGGTGAAGCGGCTGCCGCAGCAGGGCGCCTGGAAGACCGAGATCGCGACGCTGCAGATCGACTGCGAGGCCTGCCACGGCCCTGGGCGCGCGCACCTCGCCAACCCGCAGACGGGCTACGTCGCGCTCGATGCGGTCGACAAGGACGCCTCGCTCGCGGTGTGCTTCCAGTGCCACGCGCTCAAGTCGACGCTGCGCCGCGGGTACCTCGCCGGCGCGCCGCTCGCCAGCTACTACTCGCTGCTCTTGCCGATGCTCGGCCCCGAGGCGGTGCATGCCGATGGCAGGACCAAGAGCTTTGCGTACCAGCAGGGGCACCTCTGGAGCGACTGCTACGTGTCGGGCGGCATGACCTGCACCTCGTGCCACGATCCGCATGCGCAGACCTATCGCGATGTGTTCGGCACCCCGCTACCGGGCCGCTTCGACGATCGGCAGTGTACGGGCTGCCACGCGAGCAAGCAGCGCGATCCGAGCGCTCACACCCACCACCCGCCGACGAGCGAGGGCGCGCGCTGCACGAGCTGCCACATGCCGTACCTGCAGCAGCCGTCGTTCGGCAAGCAGCTCCGCTTCGCGCGCTCGGACCACACCATCCCGATCCCCCGCCCCGAGCTCGACGAGGCGCTCGGCATCGACAATGCCTGCGGGCAGTGCCACCCGCAGCTGAGCGCCGACGAGCGACGCAAGCTGCTGCGCGCGTGGTACGGAGAGCCCAAGCCGCTCGCGCCCGCGATCGCGGCGATCTTCGCGCTCGATCAGGAGCGCGATCCAATCGCAGCCGCTCGATTGGTGCTGCGCGGCGAGGAGCGGCACGCGGCGGCGTTGTACGTCGGCATGGCGCGCTTCCTCGAGCGCTTCGTCCCACCGGGGCAGCCCGAGCTCCCGCAGGAGATCGAGACGCGCCTCCTGGCGCTGGCGCGCCATGACGATCTCGACGTGCGCGGCCTGGCTCTCGCGGCGCTGCACTTCGCGGCCGCCGAGCGTCCCGAGGTTCAGGCCGTGCTCGAGGAGCACCGCCTCGCGACCGGGGCGAGCGCGGACGCGGTGCGGTCCCGCTGGATCTTCTCTCTGCTCACCTACGCCGAGCAGGCCCGCGTCCGTGGCATGACGCTGCGGTCGATCGATCTGCTCGAGAAGGCGCGCGAGCTCGATCCCGATCGACCGCGCGTATTGACGCCGCTCGGCATCGCCTACGCCGAGGGCGGGCGCCTGGGAGAGGCCGAGCGGCTGTTGCGTCGCTCGCTCGCCGTCGAGCCGAACCAGCCACGCACGATCGTCATCCTCGGCGAGGTGCTGCGCGATCTGCACCGCCCGGACGAGGCCAAGGCAGCGTGGCGCCAGGCGGTCACGATCGATCGACAGGAGGAGTTCGCGACGCTGCATCTGGCGGAGCAGGCCCTCATCGAGGGGGACGGCGCGGCCGCGCTGCGCCACGCGGAAGCCGCGCTGGCGCTCGATCCGCAGCTCGGGCGGGCCCACTTCGTCCGCGGCGAGGCGCTGTCGCGAACCGCGCAGACGGCCGCGCAGCGCGAGCAGGCCAAGGCGGCGCTGCGCGAAGGCCTCGCCCTCGACGAAAAGAGCCCCGAAGCGGCGCACGCCAGGGAGCTCTTGAAGCGCCTCTCGTCGCCTTGATCGAGCGAGGAGGCGGCTACGGCTCGACCGGGAAGCCGGGCGCGAGGAGCCGACAGATCGAAGCAAAGTCACGCACCCCCTGAGCGGCGAACCAGCGCTCCGCCTCCTCGACGAGCGCCCGCCCCTCGCGCTCGCCGAGGAGCTGGCCCCGCCGACGCAGGGTCGCGGCCCGGTGCGCTGCCATGCTCCCGGCCGCGAACCCTCGCGCGGCCTCGTCGAGGCAAGCGAGCGCCTCCTCCTGCTTGGCGGAGAGCGCCGCGATCGCGGCCCGACCGAGCGCAGCCAGCGGACGGGTGCACTCGACGCCCTTGCGAACCATCGAGCGGCTCAGCTTGCTCGCCTCGCTGAGCAGCCTTCGCCGCGCCGCGCCTTCGTTGCGCCGCGCCTCGGCGAGGAGCACACAGAGCCGAACGCTCTCGAACATCGTGCGGAAGATCGTCGCGCGCAGCGCCAGGCTGCCCAGGAGGCCTGGCTCGTAGGCCTGGTACCGCTGCAGCGCGACGTCGCTTCGCCCCTCGCACAGGTCGACGCGGGTATGGGACAGCAGCATCACCAGCGACTCGACGGGAGAGGGCTTTCCGCCAGAAGCGCCGAAGTCGGCCTCGTTGTGGGCTCGCTCAAAGTCGCCCTCGACCGCCGCGAAGAAGCTCATCCAATGAGAGCGAATCTGGACGTTGAGATAGCGATCACCACGCGCCTCCGCCTCCTTGATCTGGTCGCAGACCGAGGCGTACAGCTCCTTCCACTGTCCGGTCCAGTAGAGGCACTGCTTCTGCGAGATGCTGCAGAAGTTCAGCTCCCAGGAAACGCCCTCACACTTCGTCCGTAGCAGGCGCTCGGCCTCCGCCACGTCGAAGCGATTGAAGCGACAAGCAGAGACGTAGTCGAGCTGCCCCTCGACCAGCTTCACCAGCGCCTGGCTGCGCACGTCGCCGAGCTTCTCTGCGAGCGCCCGCGCAGAGCTCAAGATGGTCTCGGCGCGCGGTCGGTCCGCCGGATCGAGGAACGAAGCCGCCAGCGCGTGCATCGAGAGCGAACGCGACAAGCGTTGGGGCTCGCCGACGTCCAGCGCGGCCACCAAGCCACGCACCTGGAAGAGATGCGCACGCATCGGATCGTGCGCCGCGAGGCCACGCGCCATGGCCCAATAGGCGTCGATGCGCGCCAAAGACTCCTCTGCGAACGGCCCCGGCTTGGTCTCGAACATGTACCCGCGCACCCGCAGGAAGATCTCGAACCCGGCCAGCTCGACGACGACACGCCGAATGCTCTCCGGGTAGGAGATGCCCTGCTCGTCGAGAAACTCGCGGCAGGCGGCGAGCCCCTCGGCGTGGAATCCAGCCGTGAAGAGCTGCTCACTGATCGATCGCTTGAGCTCGAGCGCCTCGGCTCGCGTGCTGCCGTCGAGCGCGAGCCGAAAGGCCGCCGCGGCCTCGCGACCATGTCCGGCCGAAGAGAGCGCACGCCCCCGGTCCCGGCGTAGCCGCCGCAGCCCTTCGGGCGCGATCTGCCCGAGTTCCTCGGCCTGCTGGTACAAGGCCGCGGCCCGCCCGAACGCCAGCGCCCCCATCGCCCGCTCGGCTGCGCGCAGCAGGAAGGCGCTGGCGCGAGCGCTGTCTCCGGCCGCGAGATAGTGGTGCGCGATCCGCTCCGGCTCGGCCGCGCCGCGCTCCAGGATCTCGGCGAGGCGGCCGTGAAGGGCTTGGCGTTGCCCCTCCTCGAGCAGGGCGAGCACGACGGGGCGAATGCGGTCGTGATAGATCTCGACCCTATCGGTGCCGCGCAGTCCGGTGGTGCGAATCATCTTGCTGCGACGCAGCAAGTTCATCTGGCTGCCAAGATCGGGCGTACTCACTTGAGCAGCCTCGCCGGCCGCACTCTGGGCCAGCGGCGCACCTGCGCAAGCGATCGTTTGGAGGAGGATCCGCGCCGGCGCCGGCAGCGCCTTGATCGAGCCCGCGATCACCGCGTCGAGATCGGTCACCTCCTCGGCGTGAGGGCCGAGACTCTGCGAGAGCATCGCCTCGACAAAGAAGGGGAATCCCTCCGCCTGTCGAGCCACGGCCTCGATACGCGCTGGCGCAATTCCACCGAGATGGCTCGAGAGCCGCATCGCCAGGTCGAGCGACTGAGCGCTCGACAGCGGCTCCAGGGGCAACAAGCGGCCAGTCGTGCTCACCCCTTCGTCGGGACGCATCGCGAAGACGAGGAGCAGGCGTGGTGGGCTGGGGGGGCGAGTCAACTCGTCGAGCAACCGCTGGCTGTCTTCATCAGACCACTGGTAGTCGTCGATGACGATGACGACGAGGCGCTGCTGACCTAGACGCTCGAACAACACGCGCAGCGTCCGCATCAGTCGAATGCGGCGCAGCTGCGGATCGCGCACCTCGGCGACGTCGCGCCGCGCTCGCGCGATGGCGGGAACGCGCTCCAGCACCGGAAAGGCGCGCTCGAGGAGCGCCACGTCTTCGGGCAACAGGGGCGCGATCTCCGTCGGCGCCAGCTGCTTGAGCCAGTGACTGAGCTGATCCATCACGGCATCGAGCGCCTTGTAGGGCACCGACTCCTGTTCGTAGCAGCGCCCCTTGAGGATGAGCGCCCCCTGTTCGCGGCGCTCGATCTGCTCGACGAAGTGGCGGAGCAGCGCGCTCTTGCCAAGGCCAGAGCGACCTTGCAGCGTGACGGAAGCCGCCCCTCCGTCGAGAACCCGCCGCAGCTCTGCATCCAGCACCGCCAGCTCGCGTTCGCGCCCGACGAAGTCGTGGCTGTCGGTCCGATCGGCGCGGTCTGGCCGCTCGATCGAATCCAAGCTCACGCTGCGCACCCGCTCGACATCGACATGCAGCCGACGCAGCACCTCGCGATCGCTCGGGCGCGCCGCTGGCTCGATCGCCAGCAGATCCATGCACAGCGCGTCGAGATCAACCGGGACCGCCGGCACGAGCTCCCGCGGACGTCGCGGCAGCTCGGTCTGCTTCTGCAGCAAGAGCTGCAGCCCGCGTCCCGCGAACGGCTTCACGCCCGTCAACGACTCGTAGAGCATCACGCCGACCGCGTACCAGTCGCTCTCCGGACCGGCCTGCCGGCCCGCGGCCAGCTCGGGGGCCATGTACGCGGCTGTACCGACGATGTGGTGCTCGAAGCTGTGGGCCTCGTTGCGCGCCTCCTTGATCAACCCGAAATCGATCAGCACGACCCGCCCGTCGTCCGCGACGAGGACGTTGCCTGGCTTGATGTCGCGATGAACATGGCCCAGCCGATGCAGCGCGTGCACGGCCTCCGCGAGCTGGGCCAGGGCGCGGCGCAGGCGCGCCTCGTCGAAGCCGACGTCGAGGGGCGCCAGCGGATGCGCCACGAGCCGAGAGGGCACGTCCTCGAGAGTTGGATCGATCTCGGTGAGCGCGAGCTCAGGCACCAGCGCAGGATCGGCCAGCAGCGCCGGCGAGGATCGGTCGATGGGCCGCGTGTAGAGGAGGAAGTCGCTCCCCGAGACGAGCTCCATGGTGAAGAACCACTCACCGTTCTGCTCGAAGAGCTCGCCGAGCTCGACGACGTTCGGGTGGTGCAGCTCCTGAAGCGCGCGGAACTCGCGCTTGAAGCGCAGCAGCGCGTCGCCCGCCACCCGCCCGACGGTCTTGAGCGCGACACGGGCGTTCCGCGCCCGATCGATGACTTGATAGACCGAACCCATCCCGCCCTGGCCGAGGCGTGTCAGTACGGCAAAGCGATCGTTCCCCTGGAACTCGGCGGTCGAAGCCACGTCGGCTTGGGAGCATACAACAAACACGTCATCGACACGGTGCAGCGATATAGTGCGGCGATGCCGATGCTGCCCTCCCGCCTTCCCGACGCCCTCGCGCGTGCCCGGCAACACCTGCTCGACTGCCGCCTCGACACGGGTGGATTTCCCGACCGGACCGACGTGGGTCCAAGCTACACGGCCTTTCCCCTCATCGCACTCCACTACGCCAACCTGCCCCTGCCTGCGGAGCAGACGAGGCGGATCGTCGCCTGGCTCAAGCGACAACAACGCAGCGATGGGTCCTGGGTCCCCTACCCGTTCGCGGCGCAGGGCGACCTGTGCGCGACGGCCGCCGTGTGGGCAGCGCTTCGCTGCACCGGGCTGCCGGAGAGCGACGCCGCCGTCGAGCGAGCCCACCGCTACATCGAGGCGCACGGGGGGCTGAAGGAGGTCGCAGCGGCGTTGTTCTCAAAGACCAACTTCGCGGCTCTGTTTGTCGCCATGGCTGGCTACCTCGACCCGTCGTCGCTGCCCTTGCCGTCGCCGGGGTTCCTGCTCAACCCGCTTGCCGAGCAGTATCTGAGGCGTCGCTTCGACTACCTCAACGTGGTGGTGGGCCTCGTCTGCGCGGGCGCGATTCTCGATCAGCTGCGGCGGCGAAAGCAGGTTGCTGCGGCCGATGCGGCGGGCCGTCGAGGCACCTGGCTGGGCGATCTCGAAGCCAAGCTGCGCGAGGCGGCGATCGGAATCGGCGGCGCAATCGAGTCGGTCGACGACCGTTCGACGCTCGACTTTCTCCGAAGCTACCAGAATCCCAACGGCAGCCTCGATGACACGACGCTGCAGACGGCGTTGCTCGTCGCTGCCTACCGAGCTCTCGAGCTCCCTGTCGACGATCCCCGCCCGATCGCGGCCGCCGCCTGGCTGCGCGGCATGATCGTCGAGCAGGGCGATGAGGCCTGGTGGAGCTGCTTTACTGGCGACGTCTGGACGACCGCGTTGGCGGCACGCGCGCTGCTGCGCTCCGGCGTCAGCAGCAGTGACCCAGCCTTGCAGCAGACGATCGCGTGGCTCCTCGACTCCCAGCTGCTCGAGGAAGGCGAAATCCGCTCGACGACGCGCCCTGGCGCGCCCCGGATCGGCGGCTGGGCCTTCGAGCACGGCAACATCACGGTTCCGGATTGCGACGACACCGGGCTCGTGCTCGCCACGCTCGGCATGGCTGCTGATGACAGCGAGCCGGGGCCGGGGCTCGCGGAGCCGCTGCGTTCGCGCCTGCTGGCCGCGGCGGAGCGCGGCTGCCTGTGGCTGAAGGGCAACCAGAACCCCGACGGGGGCTGGTCCGGCTTCGACTACTGGGAGGGCGGCAAGCCTCGCGGCCCGATGTACACGACCGAGATCGGCCTGTTCAGCGACGACTGGCTGCAGACGCTCAAGAACGTCGTCAATCCACCGGTCGGGCTCGGCGGCCCCGCCTGGGAGGACGTCACCGGCCGGGTCCTCGTCGGCCTCGGCTACTCAGGCTACACGTTCGAGACCGAGGAGGTCGCCCGCGCCATCGCGTTCCTGCGCCAGCAGCAGCTCGATCACGGCGGCTGGTGGGGGCGCTGGATGGTCAACTACCTGCCGACGACGGCGTGCGTCCTGCTCGGCCTGTCGGCGGTCGAGCTGCCGACCACGGATCCGATGATGGAGCGAGGCGTCGCCTTCCTCCTCGCGCACCAGAACCCCGACGGCGGCTGGGGCGAGGACGAAGAGACCTATCGCGATCCGTCGCGCGCCGGCACCGGGCCCAGCATGCCGCCGCTGACCGGCCTCGTCCTCTCGGCGCTCCTCGACGTCGGACAGGGCGGCAGCGAGGCGGTGGCGCGCGGCATCGACTACCTCCTGCGCGAGCAGCGCAGCGACGGCTCCTGGCCGAACGGCGAGTGGCTGCACGCGTTCTTCCCGCCGCAGAGCTTCTACCACTACCACCTCCAGCCGGCGCTCTACCCCCTCGAAGCGCTCGGCCGCTATCACGAGTTTCTGACGACGGGCGAGGTCGACAGCGGCAGCATCGACGCCGAGTCCGCGGCGCGGGCAGCTGCCCTCGGCACGCCCGATCCGGGACCACCGCGCACCAACCCCGACGAGTGGGACGATCCCTTCCTCGATGCGATGCGCAAGCTCGGCGATCCGACGGCGGATCGCGTGATCAAGGCGCTGTTCGAGGCGCACGACGTCGCGGCCGTCAACGGCCTGCTCCGCACGCTGGTGCAGAGCGACGACCCGATCCCGGCCGGCCTGCCCGACGAGGTGCGAGCCTACTTCGCCGAGACGAGCGCGCTGCCGTCCTTCGCCGATCCGGTCAAGCTGGCGCTCGCTGCGGACCTGTTCGCGCGGGCGGGTTGGTCAGTCGCGGCGGGGCTCTTCTGCGCGGCGCTGCCCCAGAGCTACGCGGCGGCCAAGGGCGCCAAGGTGCTGGTCTACAGCGGCCGCCTCGACGCCGACGTGCGCCGCCGCATCCTCGAGACGGCGCAGTTCATCTTCGACGTCACCGATCGCGGCGGCCTTGGCCCCGAGGGTCGTGGTGTGCGCACGGCGCAGAAGGTTCGCCTCATGCACGCGACCCTGCGGCACCTGATCGTCTCGCAAGCCCGCTGGGACATGAGCGACGGGCTCCCGATCAATCAGGAGGATCTCGGCGCGACGTTGATGACGTTCTCGACCGTGATTCTCGACTCGCTCGATCGCTTCGGCATCGCCATGTCCACCGCCGAGCGCGAGGCCTGGATGCACCTGTGGAACTGCGTCGGCTTCCTGCTGGGCGTCGATCCCGACCTGCTCCCGGAGGACGAGGCCGACGGCAAGCGGCTGATGGACGCGATCCGGCGGCGCCACTGGCGCAGCTCCCCGCAGGGCCAACTCCTCGGGCGAGCGCTCGTCGACTGCATGCGGGAGTACCTGCCGGCGCCCGGCCTCGAGCGGTTGCCCTCGACGCTGGTCCGCCACCTGGCGGGCGATCGGTGCGCGGAGCTGTTGGCGTTGCCGCAGTCCGACTGGACGTCGCTGCTCATCGATGCCGCCGGCAACCTGCTCGACTTTGCCGAGCGGCGCCATCGCGATCAGCACATCGCGCGGCTCGTCGATTCCTTCAGCAGCAGCCTCATGAAGGGCCTCATCGCGGTGCAGCGGGACGGCAAGCAGGCGCCCTTCCGTCTCCCCGCGTCGCTCCGCAGCACCTGAGCGGGCGCGCCAGCTAGCCCCCGAGCTCGGCCACCGACAGGCGCGGCGAGCCCTTGCCGAGCCGCTCGGCGCGCTTGATCTCGTCGACGATGCGCTGGTTGACCGGCGTCGGCACATCGTGCTCCTTGCCAAGCCGCACCACCGCGCCGTTGAGGAACTCGATCTCGGTCGCCTTGCCCAGCGCCAGATCCGCGTACATCGACGAGCGCGCATCGCTGCCGACCTTCAGCATCGAGCGGGACAGCATCTTGAAGACCGCATCGGGCAGCGGCAGGACGCGCACCGAGAGCTCGGGCGACATCCGCCCGAGGCGCAGCGGCCGGATACCGGCCCTCGCCATCACCGCCAGACCCTCGCGCATGGTCGTCGCGATCAGCTGACGACAGCGCCGGTCGGCGAGCTCCTCGGCGAGGGTGATGCCGAGCAGCGCGTTGATCGCGTTGTTGAGGTTGAAGAGCAGCTTGCTCCACAGCACCCGCTCGATCTCGGGGTGGGCGCTCGCCTTGATCCCGATCCGGTCAAGGCTCTTGACCATCGTGGCCACCGCGTCACCGCGCGCTCCGGCGCGCCGCTCGACGATCACCGGTCCCGAGGTCATGCGCGCCAGCTCCCCGCCTTGCCACACGACGTTCCAGCTGACGATGCCGCCAAAGACGCGCTCGCTGCCAAGGATAGAAGCCAGCACACGAGGGTTGTCGACGCCGTTCTGCAGGCTGACCACCGCACCGTCGGGGCGCAGCACGGGGACCAGCTCCCGGGCGGCGCGCTCGGTGTCGTTGCCCTTGCAAGCCACCAGGACGAGATCACAGTCCGCCAGCGCGCGTGGGTCCTCGGCGCAGCGCAGCGTCTCGGCGGCGATCCGCACCACCTCACCGTCGAGATCACGCAAGGCGAGGCCATGCTCGCGGATCGGATCGAGGACGCGCGGTCGCCCGATCAGCGTGACCGCATGCCCGGCGCGTTGCAGCGAGCCGCCGATGTAGCAGCCGATCGCCCCCGCTCCGAGAACTCCAATCTGCATGGATGCCATTGGCTGGGCAGAGCGTACCTCATGCGCGCCGCGCGCGACATCAGGAGCGAGCCGGCGCCGTCGGGTCCGCCCTGCGCCAGCGGTGCGCCGCGAAGCCCAGGCCCCCGACCGCCAGCAGCACCGCGAGGAGCTGCCACGAGACGCTGCTTCCAAGATCAGGCTCGGCGCGAAGCGGCTCGATCCCGAGGCGGAGCAGACCGTCGAGCCCGACGGCGACGCCGAAGACTCCTCCCGCGGCGAGGCGCGGGTCTCGCCTCCGGTAGAGGATCTCGACGACCAGCAGCACGACGAGCTCGGCGAGCACGAAGAGCAGCGGCAGGTTGATCGCTCGGATCGCCGGGCCGACCCCCGCGAAGTACTCGGCGGCCACGGAGGGCGGGACATAGGCCGAAGCCGGCACCGTGAGCCAGGTCGGCACGGCCGGGCCGGCGACGCGCCCGAAGCAGCAGCCGTTGAACAGACAGCCGACGCGCCCGAAGGCCGTCGCGAGCGGGAAGGTGAAGCTCACCGCGTCGAGCAGCCGCCACGGCGCCTCGCCGAGCACGATCCGAATGTACGCGAGCGAGAACAGGCCGCACGCCAGGATCGCGCCGAGCACCGACATGCCCCCGACCAGCGACGAGCGGTGCAGGGCAAGCACGGCCTGGTTGAGGCCGAGCGCGCCGCCAACCCCGACGGGGAAGGCGAGCATCACCCAGAGCAGCACGAGGCCTGGTCGGTAGCCGAGGCGCGCCGTGCGCACCAGCAGCAGCGCCCAGCACAAGAGCACGCCCGCTCCGACGAGCAACGCCCAGACGAGCAAGGACTCGCCAAACATGTTGATCGTGGGGCGCATGCCGTCGAGTATCATCGTCAACAAGGGGCACAAGGTGAACAGAAAGAGGCTTTTTTCTCTCGGGGCCTTCCTGTCGAGCGGCTTTTTCCTCGTCGCTGCGACCTACTACTTCCTGCTGGGTTGCGCGAGCAACAAGAGCGGGGGCGGCGGCTGCGGCAGCAAGCCAGCCACGGTGGCGCAGACGCCAGCGCCGGCTCCGGCCCCTGCCGCGCCCGGCAGCAAGCCGAAGTACCGGATCGCCGCGCCCCTGCTGCAGCCCGTGCCCGCCGGCCTCCAGGCGATCACGGTCGCCGTCGATGACGAGTTCCTCGGTGACGGTCGCCCGCTGCGCAACCCCTACGTCGTGCAGAAGCTCCGCGAGCTGCTCGCCAAGGCCGGCTACCGCGTCAGCGCCGGCGGCGGCGCGCGCGCCGACGTCGAGCTCAAGCTGACGTTCACGACGCGCAACGCCTTCGGCACCTACCTCTTGCAGGTCAAGCAGGACGGCCTCCTGATCGACACCGTCTACGGCGATCTGTCGAACACGCCCCCCGACCACGACCTCGACTGCGATGGTGGCTGCGCGGATGTCGGCGTCCTCGAAGCGGTCAATGCCCTCGGCCGCTCGGGGCGGCTGCTCAACCTCGCGAGCAGCCGCGTCGGCACGCCCCCCGTCGCCGCTGCCCGGCCGGCTGCCCCCACCCCGACCGCCCAGCCGCAGGATCCCTACGGCGATGCGCCGAAGGCGCAGGGCACGTTCCTCTCCGCGGCAGGACAGCCCAACGCCTACGCGCTCATCATCGGCATCGAGCACTACCGCGACGTACCGTCCCCGAGCGGCGCCAAGCTCGACGCCGAGCAGGTGGCGCGCCTCGTCAAGGCGACGCTCGGTGTGCCGGAGCAGAACATCCTGCTCGCGATCGACGAGCGCGCGACGCGCTCGGACATCGAGAAGCAGCTCCGCTGGTTGCGCCAGAACGTGCCGCAGGGCGGTCGCATCTACTTCTACTTCAGCGGGCACGGCGCGCCCGATCCGACGACGGGCACCTCGTACATCGTCCCGTACGACGGCGATCCGCGGTTCCTCGCCGACACGGCGATGCAGCTGCCCGAGGTGATGAAGGCGCTGTCGCTCACCAAGGCGCGCGACGTGCTGGCGATCGTCGACTCGTGCTTCTCGGGCGCCGGCGGGCGCTCGGTCCTGCCGCCGGGGACACGCCCGCTGGTCAAGGTCAAGGAGTCGCGCGCCACCCCGAAGGTCGCGCTCTTCGCCGCCTCGTCGGGCGCCGAGATCTCCGGGCCCGCCAAGGACGGTGGCGGGCTGTTCACCACCGTCCTCTTGCAGGCGCTCGGCGGCGGCCGCGCCGACGTCGATGGCGACGGCGCGATCACCCTCTCGGAGCTGCTGTCGTGGGTGCGGCCGCGCGTCTCGCGCGAGGCCAAGCGCGACAACCGCGAGCAGACGCCGACCATCGTCGTTGGCGAAGGCGCGCCGGCGCCGAACGACTTCGTGATCCTGCAGGGCCTGCAGACGCGCTAGAACGCATGAGATGCGTTCTACTCCTCTGTCCAGCGGCGCGTGCGCTCCGCTGGGCTCCCCCCGCCTCCTCCTAAACCGACTCGCGCGGCGCGCGATCCAACTTCAAGCGGCCCAGAGGCCGCGTCGCGGCGAGGTCGCCGCGCAAGCAGGGGTGGGGCCTCAGCTCACCGATGGCATCGGGCGCTCGACCGCCTGGCGGCCAGCGCTGGCGTTCGTCGACGGGAGCGTCGGCAGCGGCAGCGCCGCGATCGCGTGATAGAAGCGCTGCAGGTGCTTGTAGACGACGAGGTGCATGATCGCCGTCCCGAGCTCGCTCGGCCGCTCGCGGAGCACCGTCCCGAGCACCTTGCGCACCATGCGGCGTCGCGCCGCATCGCCGGCGTACCACCGCAGCATCCGCGCCACGATCCGCAGGTTGTGCCACGACACGCCGCCGGCCTGCGCCGGCTGCGGCACCGCACCGCGGATCAGCGCCGTGAGCAGGCGCGTCGCGTACGCGTCCGGCTCGTACAGGCGGTGGATCAGGCGCTGATAGCCGCGGACCAATGCCTCGTCGGACATCCCGATCGGCGTGATGTTGGAGACGAGCAGCGCTGCGGCCTGGCCGCGCACCCCGGCCATCTCGACGCTGCGCAGCCGGCCGCGCGCCGCCATCCGCTCGTACAGCGGCGTGCCGGGGATCGCCTGCAGGAGACCGATCATCGCCACCGGGATCCCTGCCTCGTCGAGCAGCCTCGACTGCTCCTCGAACACGGCCTCGTCGTCGTGGTCGAAGCCGACGATGAGGCCGGCCCACACGAGGATGTTGTAGCGCTGGACGCGGGCGACGAGCTCCGGCAGCTCCCCGAGCGTGTTCTGCTTCTTCTTCACCTCGAGCAGGCTCTCCTTGCGCGGCGTCTCGATGCCGACGAAGACGCGGCGCACGTTGGCACGATGCATGGCCTGCAGGAGCACCTCGTCCTTGGCGAGGTTGATCGTGAACTGACACGAGAAGTAGAGCCGGTGCCCGGTCTCCTCGACGAAGCGGCCGAGCGCCTCGAGCACCTTGAGCGCGTGGCCGCGGTTGCCGACGAAGTGATCGTCGATGAGGAAGATGCTCTCGGCGCCGAGCGCGTAGAGCAGCCGCACCTCGGCGAGCACCTGCTCGACGGACTTGCTGCGCGCCTTCTTGCCGAGGCGCGTCGGGATCTCGCAGAACTCGCAGCTGTAGGGGCAACCGCGCGAGGTCTCGACCGTCGCGGTGGTGTAGCGCTCGAGGCGCAGCAGCTCGTAGCGCGGCACCGGCGAGTCGCGAAGGTCCACCCACTCCTTCTGATGATAGAGGCGCTCGGGCGCGCCGCGCTCGAGATCCTCGAGGAAGCGCGGCCACGTGTACTCCGCCTCGCCCCAGAACACGTGGTCGGCGTGACGCAGGCACTCGTCGACGGTCGACGCCTCGACGATCGGCCCGCCGATCGCCACCCGGACACCGCGCGCGCGCAGCTCGTCGGCGAGCTCGAACACCCGCTCGCGCTGCAGGTAATACCCGGTGAGGCCGACGAGCTCGGCCTCCCCGACCAGCGTCGAGACTGGGAGCCTCTCGACGTTCTCGTCGATGAGGACGACCTGATGGGGGCGCGGCGTGAGGGCCGCCAGCGTCGGCAACGCCAGCGGCGGATGCGCGTACGACGAGCCGTCGAGATCGCGGCACTCCGAGAAGTCCCACAGCGACGGAGGGAAGCGCGGATTGAGGAACGCGATCCTCATGCCGCCTTGGCCTCCGCACGCGCCGCCGCCTCGGCGAGATCGCGCGCCGCCTGCCCGTAGAAGGCGTAGAGGTGCTTGTAGATCACGAGGTGAAACGCTGCCTCCTCGAACCCGGCGAGGCCACTGCGGAGCTGCGCGGCGATCACGGACAGGAACATGCGCCGCAGCTCGGGTGGCGCGTCGAACAGATAGTATTGAACCGCGCGGCCGAGCACCTGAAGCGAGCGCCGGCTCGTCGCGCGCCACACGCTCGGCCACGGCCGCTTGCCCTTCTTCATCGCGCGCACCAGGCGCGACGCGAACCGCTGCGGATCGAAGACCGTCTCCATCAGCCGCGCGGCGCCCCGCTGCAGGTCGCCAAGCGACATGCGCCGCGGCACGACGTTGCTGAGGGTCTGCGCGGCGCGCGTCCCGAGCGCGCCCGAGCCGACGATGCCATCGAGCGTCACCAGGCGCTGCTCCGCCGCGATGCGGTCGTACAGCGGCGCGCCTGGCATCGCCTGCATGAGGCCGATCAGGGTCGGCGTGATCGCCGTCCGCTCGATGAAGCGGAGCTGCTCGTCGAAGGTCTCGGGCCCATCGTCGTCGAGCCCCAGGATGATGCCGGCCCAGACCGTGATGTTGCGCGCCTGGATGCGCTCGATGGCGAGGTCGATCGGCAGCTCGCAGTTCTGCGACTTGTCGATGTTGCGCAGCGTCGCCAGGTTGCTCGACTCGATGCCGATGAAGAAGCGGCGAAAGCCGGCGTCCGCGAACAGGTCGAGCAGCTCTTCGTCCTTGGCGACATTGAGCGTGAGCTGCGTGTAGAAGTAGATCGGCCGCGGCAGCGTCGGCAGGAGCGCCGCGAGCGCCCGCAGCAGGTCGCGCGCATAGCGGCGGTTGCCGATGAACATGTCATCGACGAAGAAGATCGACTCGAAGCCGAGCGCGTGCAGGCGCCGCACCTCCTCGAGGACCCGCTCGATCGGCTTGCAGCGCGGCCGGTTGCCGAGCTTGCGCGGCACGTCGCAGTACTCGCAGCGATACGGGCAGCCGCGCGTTGCCTGCACACACCCCGACGAGTAGCGCTCGGCGCGGAGGAGCTCGAAGCGCGGGATCGGCGAGTCGGCCATGTCGACCGGCTCGAGCTGATGGTAAAGCTTCTTGACCGTCCCCGCGACGAGATCGGCGCAGAACTGAGGCCAGGTGTACTCCGCCTCGCCGAGGAAGAGCACGTCGCACTCGGCCTCGCACTCGCGCCGCAGGTCCTCGGCGATCGGCCCCCCGATGACGATGCGCTTGCCGCGGCGGCGAAACTGCCGCGCCAGCTCGAACAGCCGATCGCGCTGGCAGTAGATGCCGGTGAACGCCACGACGTCGCACCGCTCGTCGAGCAACACCGGCTCGACGTTCTCGTCGATGATCGCGACCTCGAGGTCGGGCGGCGTCAGCGCAGCGATCGTCGCGAGGCCGAGCGGGATATGCGCAAAGTCCGCGCCGACGATCTCCATCGCGCCCTGGAAGTTCATGGGCGCGGGCGGAATTTTTGGGCTGACAAGGAGGAGCCGCACGACCACGATGGTAGAAGAATTTCCCGGAGCTGTCCTCCGTCTACGAGGTGATGGTGTCTCCCCTACGCTTGCTCGCTCTGCTCGCCGCCCTCCTCGGGTCGCTGGTCGCCGCACCAACGGTCGCCCGCGCGCAGGAGTGCATCAGCTGTCGCTCCCAGCGCTGTCCAGGCAACGTCTGGCTCGACAAGTGCCAGAGCGCTGCCAGCAAGCCGACGCCGAAGGCGACCAAGCCGGCCAAGGCCGCCCCGGTCGAGCCGCCCGCCGGCAGCGAGCCGCCGCGCTCGCCCGCGGTCAGCGCCGCCGACGAGTGCACCATCGAGCGACCGCTCCAGCTCAACGTCGATCTGCCGCGCACGCTCTACGAGGGAGATCTCTTCGGCCTGCGTGTGCGGAGCTCCTGCGCCGCGCACCTCGTGCTGCTCTACGTCGAGGAGTCCGGGGAGGGCGCGGTGCTGTGGCCGTCGCAGCTCGAGCGCGATCCCATCGCCACGCCACGTGAGCCCGCGCTGCTGCCGAGCCGGCGCGAGGCCAAGCAGGTCGAGTCGCTCAAGGCGACGCTGCGCGCCCCGGGCCAGATCAGCAAGGAGCGCCTCATCGTGCTCGGCTTCGGCAGCCGCAAGGACTGGGAGCGCCTGCGCCCGGCGCTCGACGCCACGCAGATCAGCAGCTACCTGACGACTCTCGAGGCTGGCGCCGCCGCGCTGCCGCGCCACGCCTTCACCAAGCTCGACCTCCGGTACCAGATCCTGCCGCGCGGCAAGGGTCGCTGAGCGGCCAGGGAGCTAGCGAGCTAGAGGTCGGCGGCGCAGCGGAAGCCGAGGTACGGGTTGGCCTGGTTCGCGAACTGCCGCACCGTCGTCGTCAGGTCGTCCCAGTCCTGGTTGAAGTAGGAGCCGCCGCGGATCACGTGGAACTTGTCGGCCGGCGGCGCGACCAGCTCGGATCCCGGATAGAGGCTCGCGGGTGACGAGGTCCACTCCCAGACGCTGCCGATGAGATCGAGCACCCCTTCGGGCGTCGCGCCGCACGCGACGCTGCCCGCCGCCTGCAGGGTCGCGCCTGGCGCGAGCCCCACGACGCACTCCTTGCGCTCCTCATCGCCCCACGGAAACCGTCGCCGCGAGCTGCCACGCGCCGCGCGCTCCCACTCGACCTCCGTCGGCAGGCGCCCCTTGCCCGGGTAGCGCCACTGGCAGTAGCGCAGCGCATCGGCGTACGACACCAGCACGACCGGCTGCTTGGCAAATTGGTCAGGATCCTTGACCTTCTTGGGCCACGGCGCCTTGGCGAAGCCACCGTCGACGAACTCGCGGTATGCCGCGTTGGTGACCTCGGTGGTCTCGATGGCGAACGGCCTCACCTCGACCGGGTGGGTCGGGACGTCGTAGCGGTTGGGCTTGCCGTAGTCATCGCGCCCGATGGAGAACCGCCCGCCCGCGATCGCCACCATGCCGAGCGGCGCTGCCTCGGCGACGGGCGGCGGCGCCTTGATCGGCGCGACCGGCGAAGACGGCGCGGTCGCCCCGGCCGGCGCGGTCGTCGCAGCCGCTGCGGCCGGGCTCGACGGCGCGGACGGCGACGCGGCCCGCTCCTTCCACGGTTGCCACGCGAACAGCACACCGACCGTCGCGACCACGACCACGCCGCCGATCACCAGGCCCGCCCGCCCACCGCCTCCGCCCGGAGCCAGCACCTCGGTGTGCGGCCGACGCTCGCCCGACGGGAGCTGCGCGGTGGTGAAGCTCGGCGTCGGCGCCGCGGGTTGCTGGGGAGGCGCTGGGGCTGGAGTGGGGGCTGGCGTGAACTGCGGGGTGGGCGTGACCTGAGGGGCAGGCGCGATCTGCGGCGTCGGGGTCGGCGTCGGCGTCGGGTGCACCGCCGCGAAGCCGCCGCTCGACGGCACGAAGGTGCGCGCGTCGCCGGGCAGCACCGCGGGGTAGCGCCCGGACGGTGAGACGTTGGGGAGCTGCGCCGACGGACGCCCGATCGCGTCGAGCTCGGCGATGAGCTCGGCCATCGACTGCTGCCGCGCCGCTGGCTCCTTCTCGAGCGCGCGCAGGATCAGCCGCTCGAGCGCCGGCGCGAGATCAGGCACCAGCTGCGACGGGCGCGGCGGCGCATCGCGCAGGTGCGCCGACAGCAGCTCGACGAACTCGCCGACGAACGGCGGCCTTCCCGTTGCCATCTCGAACAGGATGCAGCCGAGCGCATAGATGTCGCTGCGCGGATCGACGAGGGCCGCGCCCTTGCACTGCTCGGGCGCCATGTAGGCCGGCGTGCCGAAGATCGCGTTGGTGCGCGTGTGCACGTTGGCGTGCGGATCATCGCCGAGCTTGGCGATCCCGAAGTCGAGCACCTTGACCCGAATGCCGAACGCCAGCTCGTCGTCGCGGGTCAGGAACAGGTTGTCGGGCTTGAGGTCGCGATGGATGACGCCCTGGCCATGCGCCGCGCCAACGGCAGCCGCCGTCTGCCGCGCGATCGTCAAGATCTCGGGGAGCGAGAGGCGCTTGTCGCGCTCGATCTTCGCCGAGAGGCTCTCGCCGGCGAGGAACTCCATGACCAGGTAGGCGGCGCCGCTCGGCAGCTGTCCAAAGTCGAAGACGTCGACGAGGCCCGGGTGATCGACGCGCGCCTTGACCCTCGCCTCGTTGAAGAAGCGCTGCACCATCTCGGGATTGGCCGAGACGGTCGACAGCAGCACCTTGATCGCGGCGCGCCGACCAATCGCCAGGTGCTCTCCGAGGTACACGGCGCCCATGCCGCCCTCTCCGAGCTGCTTGATGATGCGATACGAACCGACGGTCTCGCCGATCACTGGCTGACCCTATCACCCGACGAGCGCGAGTTCTACTCCTCGGACTCGGGCTCGGTGTCCTCGGGGTCGCTCATGACCGGCTCGGGCTGATCGGAGAGCCACACCGCGCGCACCCGCAGCTTCTGCGCACCCTCGTCGCGAAAGCGAAAGGCGATCTTCGCGGAGCACGACCGATCCGAGGGCGGCCCCTTGGGGCGCGGCCGCGCGACGGCGACGAGCAGCGAGTCGCCCAGCCCCAGCGTCTGAAACGCGTGGGTCTCGGAGAGCTGCAGGCTCTCCCAGTCGACGAGCGGCGAGGGGCAGGCCGCGGGCAGGCGCGCGCGCCAGCTGCGATCGCGGCGCGCGCGCTCGATGGCGCGCTGCAGGTAGTCGATCACCGCGCGCTCGAGCTCGCTGGTCTGCGTCCCCTCGGCGCGCCCGCCGCCGTCGGGCACACGCTTGCCGCCGCTGCCCGGGCAGCCGCAGAGGCTCGCCACGAGCAGGCCTTGAGCGACGGAGATGACGGCACGACGCAGCACGCGGTGGCAGTCTACCTCCAAACCCGCAAGCGCGGCCAAGTGTGAGCTTGCTCTCTGACAGCAGGCTCCCGACTGCGATAGAGTGGAGGACATGCGTTCTCCCTATCTCTACACGGTGCTCGTCGGCGTGCTGTCGGGATCGCTGCTGGTCGGCAGCGTCGCCTGGGCCCAGGAGCCGCCGCCACCCGATCCCAACCAGCCGCCGCCCGGCTACCAGCCGCCGCCGCCTGGCTATCA
>CAZPEY010000004.1:48620-55282 GCA_964585665.1 uncultured Polyangiaceae bacterium
CAGCAACCGCCGCCCGGCTACCAGCAGCAGCCACCGCCCTACCAGCCGCCCCCCTCGCCCGGCTACTCGCCCTACGGTCCGCCCGGCTACTCGCCCTACGCGCGCCCGGTCTATCTCCGACCGCCGCCCGCGCCGACGTCCGGCGTCGGCGAGATCGTCGTCGGATCGATCTTCCTACCGCTCGGCATCTCTCTGATCGTCGGCTCGGTCTTCGTCTGGAACTACGCGTGCAACAACGACGGCGTGCTCGGCTGTTTCTCGTCGGTGGGAGGCGTCTACGCGGCGTACGGCGGCGTGTTCATGGACATCTTCGGCGCGGCCTTCACGATCATGGGACTTATCTTCATCCCGCACGGCGCTGCCAAGCAGGCACGCTACAACCGCTGGCGACGCTCGCAGGGGTTGACGCTGTTCGAGAGCGACAAGCTCCGCCTCCAGTCCGTGGCCTCGGGCGGCCCGCAGAGCGCCACGCTCGGGCTGCGTCTCGACTTCTGAGCGAGGATCGCTCATCTTCCGTACCGATGCTTTCCGAGCTTGGTCCTGGCCTCCTCCTCGCATCTCCCCGCCTCGCCGATCCAAACTTCGAGCGCACCGTCATCCTGCTCGGCCGCAACGACGCGGACGGATCGCTCGGCTGGGTGCTCAACGGCGCCGCCATCGGCTCGGTGCGCGAGCTGTTCGTCGGTGCCGAGCTGGTGCCTGAAGGCGTCACGCTGCCATCGGGCGCGGCCTGGGATCGGCTGGCGCGCCGCGGCGGCCCCGTCCAGCCCGAGAGCGGTTGGCTGATCTACTCGGCGCTGCAGCAGCCGATGCCCGGTGAGCTCCGCCTCCCCGACGGCTTGTGCATCACCGGGGACGTCGCGTCGTTCTCCGAGCTCATCGCCGGCCAGGGTCCGCGTGACTTCCGCGTCCTGCTCGGCTACGCCGGCTGGGCCCCCGGCCAGCTCGAGGCAGAGGTGCAGGCAGGCGCGTGGCTGCCGACTCCGCTCGAAGGCGCGCTCGTGCTCGACGAGAGCATCGAGGATCTGTGGCAGCGCGCCTACGTCAAGACGACGGGCGGACAGCCGTCCGCGTTCTCGACCCACGCACGCGGTCAGGCGTAGGACTTGGCACGGATGAGGATGCATCGCTTCTCGCTCGCTGCCGCGCTCCTGCTCGCGCCGCTCGCCTCCCGCGGACGCGCCGAAACGCCCAGCGCTCCGCCCACCGCCCAGGCCGCAGACGAAGCCCTGCGCCGCTTCCTCGACGACGAGTGGCAGCGCCACCTGCGCGCCAACCCGATCGAAGCGACCTTCGTCGGCGATCATCGCTACGACGGCGACTTCGAGGACGCGAGCGCGGCCGGCGTCACGGCGCGGCAGCAGGCGCGACGCGCGAGTCGCGCGCAGCTGACCAAGCTGCTCGAGGCGCCGCTGTCGCCGACCGCCCGCCTCAACGGCGAGCTCTACGCGTGGTGGCTCGATCGCGATCTGGCCGCAGACCGCTTCTGCGAGGAGTGCATGCCGGTCTCCTCGCTCGGCGGCCCGTTCGAGGTGCTGTTCGATCTCGTCGAGGTCGCGCCGCCGACGACGGTCGTCGCGGCCGAGGCGCTGTTGCAGCGCATGGACAAGTTTCCTGACTACCTCGCCGCGCACCGCGCCTTCATGGAGCGCGGCCTCAAAGAGGGCATCGTCCCACCGCGCCTCCTCGTCGAGAAGCTGCCGGCCCGGATCCGCAAGCAGGTGCCGCGCACCGTCGAAGAGAGCCCGCTCTACAAGGCGTTCGAGAAGCTCGACGCCAGCCCGGCTGGCGCGGGCGGCAAGGAGCGCCCGCGCTTGCAAGCTCGCGCGCGCCAGCTCCTCGCGACCCGCGTCTTTCCGGCGCTGTCGGGCTTCGCCGACTTTCTCGAGCGGCAGTACGCGCCGAGGTGCCGCGACACCGTCGGGCTGTCGGCGCTGCCCAACGGTAAGGAGTGGTATCGCCAGCGCGTCGCGCGCTTTACCACCCTCCAGCTCGAGCCCGACGCGATCCACCAGCTCGGTCTCGACGAGGTGGCGCGCCTCACCGCCGAGATGGAGAAGGTGCGCCAGCAGGCCGGCTTTGCCGGGCCCCTGCCGCAGTACCTCGAGCACCTCCGCACCGACCCCAAGCACTTCTACACCCAGCGCGACGATCTGCTGCGCGGCTACCGCGACATCGCCAAGCGCATCGATGGCGAGCTGCCGCGTCTGTTCGGCAAGCTGCCGCGCATGCCCTACGGCGTCGTCGCCGTGCCGAGCTACCAAGAGGAGACCACGACCACCGCGTACTACTTCCCAGGCTCGTCGAGCGACGGGCGCGCTGGGCGCTTTTACGCCAACACCTTCAACCTGTCCGCGCGGCCGCGCTGGGAGATGGAGGCCCTGACGCTGCACGAGGCGGTGCCCGGACACCACCTGCAGATCTCGCTCGCCCAGGAGCTCGGTGACGTGCCCGAGTTCCGCAAGCACCTCTACATCGAGGCGTTCGGCGAGGGCTGGGGCCTCTACGCAGAGTCGCTCGGCGACGAGCTTGGGCTCTATCGGACGCCCGAGCTCAAGATGGGGCAGCTCATCTACGAGATGTGGCGCGCCGTGCGCCTGGTCGTCGACACGGGCCTGCACTCGAAGGGGTGGACGCGGCAGCAGGCGCTCGCCTACTTCGAACGGAACACCGGCAAGAGCAAGCACGACATCGCGGTCGAGGTCGATCGCTACATCGCCTGGCCAGGGCAGGCGCTCGCCTACAAGATCGGGCAGCGCAAGATCCTCGAGCTGCGGCGGCGCGCCGAAACTGCGCTCGGCGCACGCTTCGATCGACGGCGCTTCCACGATGCGATCCTCGAAGCGGGCTCGCTGCCCCTCCCCATGATCGAGGCGCGCGTGCAGGCGCTCCTCGCCGAAGAGACGACCAAGAGGAATCCATGAAGATCGGAGTGCTGACCGGCGGCGGCGACTGCCCGGGTCTGAACGGCGTCATCCGGGCCGTCGCCAAGAGCGCGGCGCGACTGGGCTGGGAGGTGATCGGAGTCCGCGACAGCTTCGAGGGGCTGCTCGCGCCGATCCGCGTCGTGCCGCTCGGCCCCGAGAACGTCCGCGGCATCCTCAACCGCGGCGGGACGATCATCGGCACGTCGAACAGCGGCCACCCGTTCGCCTACCCGACCCCCGAGGGCCCGGTCGATCGCTCCGCCGAGATCGTCAAGCACATTGACGATCTGCGCATCGACGCGCTGATCGCCATCGGCGGCGACGGCACCATGCGCATCGCGCGACAGTTCGCCCAGCTCGGCGTGCGGATCGTCGGCGTCCCCAAGACCATCGACAACGACCTCGCCGCGACCGAGGTGACGTTCGGCTTCGACACCGCGTGCGGCATCGCCATGGAGGCGCTCGACCGCCTCTACACCACCGCCGAGAGCCACCACCGCGTCATGCTCCTCGAGGTGATGGGGCGCAACGCCGGCTGGATCGCGCTCCACGCCGGCATCGGCGGCGGCTGCGAGGCGATCCTCATCCCGGAGATCCCGTACCGCATCGAGGCCATCCAGCAGATGATCCACGACCGGCGTCGGCACGGCTCGCACTTCTCGGTGATCGTCGTCGCCGAGGGCGCGATCCCCGTCGGCGGCGAGGCGAGCATGGTGCGCCCCGCCCGGCCCGGCGAGAACCCGCGCATGCAGGGCGCCGCCGAGCGCGTCGCGCTGCAGCTCTGTGCGGACGAGACGCTGTCGGTGCGCACGACCGTGCTCGGCCACGTCCAGCGCGGCGGCTCGCCGAGCCTCTACGACCGCGTGCTCGCCACGCGTCTCGGCACCGCCTCCGTCGAGCTCGTCGCCGAGGGCCGCTTCTCGCACATGGTCGCGGTCCAGAAGGGCGCGATCACCGCGGTGACGCTCGACGAGGCGTGCGCCAGTCAGAAGCTCGTCGATCCGAACAGCGACCTCGTGCGCACGGCGCGCGCCACCGGAGTGGTGTTTGGATAGAGCGCGTCGCCGCCGCTGGCTCCGGCTGGCGGCCCTGCTCGTCGCGCTCCTCATCACCGCGTCCAACGGCTACGTGCTGTGGCGGGGCCAGCGCGACTTCGCAACCCCGGAGTCGCTCACGCCAGCGACGGTGATGATCCTCGGCGCCGCGGTCTATCGCGACGGCACCATCTCGACGATTCTGAAGGATCGTCTCGACACGGCGATCGACCTCTATCGAAGCGGCAAGGCGACCAAGCTCCTCGTCTCCGGCGATCACCGCAAGCAGAACTACAACGAGGTCGGCGCGATGCGGGCGTATCTCCTCGAGCAAGGCGTCCCAGCCACCGCGATCGTCGTCGATCACGCCGGGTTCGACACCTACTCGAGCATGTACCGCGCGCGCCACGTCTTCGGCGCCGCGCGACTCACCGTCGTCACCCAGCGCTTTCACCTGGCGCGCGCGCTCTTCCTCGCGGCGGCCAACGGCCTCGACGCCAAGGGCGTCGTCGCGGATCGGCACCGCTACCACATGCTCGGGCTGCGAGAGGTGCTGAGTCGCTGCAAGGCGCTGCTCGACGTGCTGCGGGGGCGGGAGCCGAAGTTCCCCGGCCCTCCCGAGCCGGGGCTGCTCTGACGGACGCTACTGGGTGACGAGCGGGAGCTTGGCGAGCAGCGGCGTCGGTGGCTGCATCGGCGCCGGCGCCGTGTACGTCGTGTAGATGCCAGTCGGCGAGGTCGCGAGGCCGAGGTAGTCGGAGAGGACCGAGAAGCCCTGGCTCGCCGTCGAGAAGCGGAAGCCCTTGGCGGTCACGACCTGGTTGGCGCTCACCACCGGGCCCGTGCTCTCGAGCGCCACGGTCGCGTAGAAGACGTTCGCCTGTAGATAGCGGTTGTCGTAGAAGACGACCTGCAAGACGCCCCCTGCGTCGAACGCGATGGTCGGGCGGAAGTGGGTCGCGCAGGTCGCGTCGTCGTTGATCTTGACCGACGGAGCGAACGTCGCGCCGCCGTCGAGCGAGTGCACCAGGCGAACGTCCCAGGCGCCGGTGTCGTCCCCGCTGGCGAACGCGATCGCGACCTTGCTGCCGCTCACCGCGAGGCTCGGCACGTCGTAGCCCGGCGAGTCGGTCTCGCCCGAGACCTCGACGTTGCCCCCCTGCAGCTTGCCCTCGGCGTCGAAGCGCTGCAGGTACACCGCGTTGGCCGTCGAGCCGAACTCCTGATCCGTGTACTCGACCCAGATCACATAGAGCTGCCCGTCGGCCCCGAACGCGGACCGGGCGCGGCCGCGCACCGCCATGGGCCGCGCCGCGGTCTCCGAGACGGTCAGCGGCGTCGACCAGGTCGCCCCCTGATCCTTGGAGAGCGACAGGCGGATGTTGCGCTCCATCGTCGTCGGCTTGACCTGCGTCCAGGTCACCGCGAGCGTCCCGTCCTTCGGGCTCGCCGAGACGAACGGCCCGCCGAGGCCGCCATCGGTGACGTACTCGTCGCTCGGCGTCACCTGCGCAACCCCGTCGAGCGTCGCCGCCCCCGGCGCACCGTGCGCGACGAAGACGTTCATGTCGACGATGGTCATCCCCGTCGAGTCGGCGCTGTAGCCGAGCCACGCGACCGCCAAGCCGCCCGCCGGGTCGATCGTCGCCGACGGCAGATCGACGTAGTCGGTCTTGTTCGACGTCGCGTCGCGCGGCAGCATCGTCGCGGCGCCGAACGTCGCCCCGTCATCCGACGAGAAGGCGTAGGCGATGCCGTCGCTCTGCTGGGAGAAGTCGGTCCACACCGCGAACAGGCGCTTGCCGATCGGATCGGCGACGATCTGCGTCGTGCCCGAGTAGTGGCCCTGCGCCGCGAGCTTGATCGGTCCTTGCCAGGCCGTCGTCACGCTCACGGGTGGCGTCACACAAGCGTCGCCCGACGCCGTCGTGCCGGCCGGCAGCTGCGCCTGACCGCCGAAGTTCGGTCGACACGCTCCGGTGCGCTGCGAGCAGGAGTAGCCCTTGCGGCAGTCCTTGTCGCTCTTGCACGCCGGGAAGCACGCCATCGCGCCGGCGATCTCCGTCGGGGCGCAGATGGCGCCGTCCGGGCAGGGGATGTCGGCGCTGCACTCGGTGACGCAGATCCCGCCAGGGTACCCGTCGCTCTCCGTCAGACAGAAGCTGCCGGGTTGGCAGTTGCCTGCGCCGAGCGACGTGTCGTTGGTGATGCAGTCGCTCCCGACGCCCCCGCCGCCATCCGGCGCGGGCAGAGCCAGATCGACCGTCGGTCCCGGCGGCGTCAGATCGGCGGCGCCGCCGTCGAGCGTAACCCCCAACTTGAGGCCAGTGTCGTTGCAACCCGAGATGCAAAGCGCGACCAGTACGAAGCCAAGCGATCCTGAACGCATCATCGTCTCTCCGAGGGTGAGTTCGATCCGTCTAGGGAAGGCGCCGCTATAGCAGAAGGCGCTTACCCATGGGCAAGTTTTCATCGCACACGAGCCCACCCAGGTAGGGATCCCTACAGCGCGGCCGCGTCACGGTGGGCTACGATGAGGTGGCGCCGAACTGCGCACGCGTGGGGGATTCCCGGATGCGGATGGTCTTGCTGCTGGCGTTGCTCGGGATCACGTCGGTCGCCTCTGCGGCGCCGGTGTTCTGGACACAGGTGACCCTGACGGCCAACCCGTCCGCCTCCCTGGTGAACGAGTCGACCACGC
>CAZPEY010000005.1:0-1222 GCA_964585665.1 uncultured Polyangiaceae bacterium
CGGCGCCGACACCCAGCCGGGCCAGCTCACCTGCTACGCGCTGCCGCTGTAGCGCGATCTCCCATCCAGCTCAGTTCTCGAGGCACAGCACGTGGTAGCTGTTGCCGCAGGTCCCCGACGTGAAGCTGATCCCGGGCGTGTCGCCGAGGCGCACGCTGATGCTGCCTGACGTCGCGGTCCAGTCGCTGCAGTTCTCGGTCGTCGTTGAAGACAGGGCCGAGTAGCTGCCGAGCCAGTAGGTGGACAGGACGATGTTCGCGCCCGAGGCGTCGAGGTCGACGGGAATCAGCGGTCCGCTCTGAAACAGATCGAGGTTGTCGAACGCGACCGGCGCGCCGTCGGGGCGCGTCCAGATCCCTTTGGTCAGGTCGAACCGGCTCGCGGCGCTGGCACCGGTGGGAGTCACGAGTGCCTTGAAGGCCGCCGAGCCGCCCTGGGTCTGGCAGGCGGCGTCTACCTTGTTGACGAAATCCGCCTGGACAGCGTGGGTGGTCGACGAGAGAAACAGCCTGCGACCGGTCACTGGCGGCAGCGTCAACGCGGCGTCTTTTCCCGTGCCGAAGCAGTAGACATTCCAGAAGTCGGTGGCGTCGCACGGTACCGTCCAGTTGGACTCGGTCCAGACCGGATAGCCGCGCGACGTATCGCCCGCCGAGGTCGCGTCTCCGACGGTGCTGCTGTAGTTGCTGCAGCTTCCGACGGAATTGTAGGTGCCGTCGGCGTGCGTGCCCGTCAGAACGATCGACTGTGCCGATGGCCGGACGCCGCCAGCGGTGAGCAGCAGCGGATACCAGATCGTCTTGCCGGTCGTGAAGCTGGCAGGCGTGTCGCCGAAAGGCAGCCCATCGGGACGCACCCAGCCGCGCGAGCCGGCGAGGCGCGACGGCGCGGCCTGCGTGCTGGTCGACAGCCACGCAACGTAGCTCGAAGGATCGGGGAGGCCGCCGGCGGTCGCCGCGTTCTGGCAGATCGTGTCGGCCCCGCCGACGCCGCCAAGGGAGCCCGGCGCGACGGTCAGAGGCGTCATGAAGGCGTAGTTGGCGTTGGGCCCGATGACGACCGTGTAGGTCGTATTCGCTTGCACGGAGACGTTACAACTCGGAGCGCGGCCCGTGCAGCCGGATGGCCAGCCGAGCAATACGTTGGAGCCATCGGCGCTGGCGCTGAGCATCTGCGCCCCCGGGGGTAGCGTCACCTTCTTGCTCGTGCAGCCGGCGCCGCA
>CAZPEY010000005.1:1322-12895 GCA_964585665.1 uncultured Polyangiaceae bacterium
GGCCGGGTAGTAGCAGCCGCCCGCGATGCAGATCAGCCCCGGAGGACAGGCCGGCGCCGTCGCCGCGCACTGGAGCGAGCCGTCGCCGCGCCACGGCGGATCGAAGCACCCCGCCAGCCCCGCTGCCACCAGCCCGAGGGATAGGACCCCGGCGCGCGTCACAGCACACCGCCGATCGAGAGCCCGACCGTGCCGCGCGCCACCGACGGAACGACGGTGACGGCGTGCTGCTTGGTCCGGCGCACACCGAGCCCGGTGAAGACCGCGCCGGTCAGCAGCGCCGCGCCCCCGACCGCGACGCAGATCGTGCCCACGAGCACGCGCGTCTCGCCGGTCGTGTAGCGCGAGTTGTCGTAGGCCTTGCGCGCGTTCTCGTCGGCGAGGAGCTGATCCTTGGACTGCCCGGCGAGGGCAAAGGCTGCGCCGCCCCCAACCACGGCCACGACTCCGACGGCGAGCACTGCGGCGCCTCCGTACAGCATCGCCCGCGACCGAGGCGGCTGCGGCGTCGGCGGGGGCGCTGGCTGCGCCTTCGGCTCCGGCTGCGGCTCCGGCTGCGGTTGCGGCTTCGGTTCCGGCTGCGCCTTCGGTTCGGGCTGCGCCTTCGGCTCCGGCTGCGCGGCCGCCTTGGCGTCGATCGCCTTTTGCAGCTCGGCAATGCGCCCTTGAACAGCCTCGCGGTTTGGCGTCGCTGGGACCTTGACCAGGTACTGCTTGTAGCAGCGCAGCGCGTCAGCGTGCTTGCCAGCGAGGCGATAGGCCTGTCCGAGGTTGTAGAGAATCGCTGGATCGTCCTTGGCCTTGTACGCGGCGTTGTATTCGTTGACCGCCTCGTCGTAGAGCCCGAGCTCGAAGGCGCGCGTCCCCTTCTGAAAGTGGTCGCGCGCCACGCTGACGTCGTCGGCGGAGGCGGCGCTCCCGAGGAGCAAGAGCGCCAAGACTGCCCAGATCGCGGATCGGAGAAGGCCCATTACGCCAATCTTGCGTTGTGACAAGAACCTTCCATGACGCCGATCAAGTCGCGCTGCGTCGAGCCACCCCGCGATACAAGTACGAGAGCCAGCGCGCCCCGTCGCCATAGCCCTGCACAATCTCTTCGACGGTGAAGCCGGCGTCGCCGAGCTCGTCGAGCACCGCGCCGTCGAGACGGCAGCCGCCCGAGATCTTTCGCCACAGCGGATTGATCCGTGTCTGCCACACGGCGACCCCCGGATCGGGGGCCAGCCCGTGCTCGAGAAAGAGCAGCTCGCCACCCGGCCGGAGCACCCGACGGATCTCGGCCAGCGACCGCCGCTTGTCGTCGACGCTGCACAGCGTGTAGGTCATGACGACGCTGTCGAACTGCGCTGCCTCGAAGGGCAGCGCCTCGGCCGGCGCCAGGACGAGCTCGGTCGGCAGCTCGCGGACACGCACGCGCTCCCGCGCCCGATCGAGCAACCTGGGCGACGGATCGATCGCGACCAGCCGCGAGACCTTGCTCGCGTCGTAGTGCGGCAGGTTGAGCCCCGAGCCGACGCCGATCTCGAGGACCGCCCCGTGCGCCCGCGGCACCAGCAACTCCCTTCGCTGCCGCACGTCTCGACTGCGACAGACGCGCTCGATCAGATGCGGCAGGACGCGATCGTTCCAGAAGGAGCGCGCGGTCATCGACCCGCCTCGGGCTGCGCGAGGAGCACGTCGCTCCGCTCCGTCGTCCGCCGTGTGCTGGACAGGTCGAGCGCGCCGCGATAGACGACGCTCGACCGCGGGTAGTGCGCGTCGAGGTGCGCGATGCGATCACGCAGCGCCGCCGGCGCGTCGGCGGCGTGCTGCTGCATCCAGGCGGCGTTGTCATCGGTCAGGCGGACGTGGCGCACGACGAGCCGAACGCGCACCGGCGCAGCGTGGACGCCCCCGAGAGCGCTCGTGCGGCGCGCCGGCTCGCCCGCCGCGTAGCCCTCGTCCCCCGCGACGCCAGGCAGCAGGGTCGGTTGCCAGCGACGGGAGGCGCCAGCGGCGACGCGATTGTCGAAGAGGCGCTCAGCGCTCGGCTCCCATCGCCAGAGCTGGCCGAGCCGCAGCCGCTCGCGCGCCACCACGCGATCCTGCGCGTCGACGAGCTCCAGCACGATCTCGTAGAAGCGCTCGGGATCCCCGGTCGGGACGTGGTGCGCAGCGCTCTGGTTACGCAGCTCGACCTCGACGGAGATCCCCTCCCTCTGCGGCGTCGCGCGCCACTGCACCTCGAGCCCCGGACGAAACTCCGCGGCGAGTCCCGGCCCGTAGAGGTCGAAGCGCTTGGGAACAGGACCGCCGACGAACGAGTGGCGATGCGCACGTCGCACCGGCGTGCCGAGGTTGGTCAGCGCTCGCTCGACCTCCGCCATGTGGCAGCTCGGGCACGAGCGCTCGGGCGTCGCGCTCGCCGCCAGCTCCTTGCCGGTCTCGAAGGCGCAGACGAGCTGCGGCGTCAGCCGGTAGCTCTGATCGTGGCAGTCGTTGCAGCGCGCGTGCAGCGCCGCGCGATCGACGCGCATCGGGTGCGGCGCCTGGCCCGCTCCCGTCGGGGCGAGGATGTAGCTCTGGCCGCTCTCGTCCGTTCGCACGTGGCAGGTCGCGCAGGTGACGCCCTCTTGCTGCATCGCCGCGTCGAACCGCGGGTTGACGATCGGCAGCGGCTGATCGAGCTTGCCCTCGACGAGCGCCCGCACCGTGAACTCCCGCTGATTCTCGACGGGGAGGTGGCAGTTGAGGCAGAGCCACGCCGGCGAGCTGGGCTTGGCGAGCTCGGAGCGAAACTGCAGATCCGTGTAGGCGTTGGAGTGGGTCGAGCGGCGCCAGTCTTCGTAGTGCGCGACGTGACACTTGCCGCAGTCGCTCGCCTTGACGCCGTCGGTGCCGGGCGGCGCCGAGAGCTGCGGGATCACCGAGATCCACGGCGCGGCACCATACAGCTCACCAAGCGGCACCGGCCGCAGCGGCGCAGCCGGAGGCGGTCCGCTCACCGGTTTGCAGCCCGCCGCGACGAGCGCTGCGACGAGCACGCCCTGCCTCACCGCGTCTGCTCCGCGCTACTGGGGCCAGGCCGACATGCTGCCGAGGTTGCGCACGTCGTAGCCGGCGTTGGCCAGCAGCGTCGCGGCGCGACCAGCGCGCACGCCCGCGGCGCAGTAGACGACGACGGGCTTGTCCTTCTTGATCTGCGCCAACGAGTCGGCGAGGCGATCGATCGGGATGTTGGTCGCGCCGTCGATGTGGCCGCCGCTGTATTCGCCTTCGCTGCGCACATCGATGAGCTGGGCGCCAGCGGCGACCAGCGCCTTGGCGGCGGCGCCATCGATCTTGACTGGCTCCCTCGTCGGGGCGCCCGGTGCCGCCGTGGAAGGCGCGGCCGGCGACGACGACGAGGAGCAGCCAGGAGCCGCGGCGAGCAGCCCCAGCAGCGCGAACGAGGAGAGAGCGAGATTGGTCTTCACGCCCCATGAGAGCCAGCGCGCAGGAAAACGATTCATGATCGACCTCTCGCTAGGCGATCGCCCGGCGCAGGGCGTCGAAGTCGGCGGGGAGCTGCACGGGCGGGTTGCGGTGGAGCGCCGCGATGCCGGGCAGCGCGTCCTCGTGGTAGCGGACCTTCCAGTCGGTGAACTTGAGCCCGCTGGCCGTCGAGATGACGACGACGTCGTCGTTCTTGGTGATCGTCTTGCGGTGCGCCAGCGTGCGCACCGCGGCGAGCGCCACCGCGGTGTGGGGACAGACGAAGTGGCCGGCGCGATCGGCCTCCGCCGCGACGTCGGCGAGCTCGGCCTCGGTGGCCTGCTCGACGAGGCCGTTGTAGCGGAGCACGGCGCGCTTGGCGCGCTCGAACGAGACCGGGTTGCCGATCTGGATCGCGGAGGCGAGCGTCTCGCCTGCCTTCTGCGGCTCCCACTTCCAGTCGTTGTGGAAGGCGCGATAGAGCGGGTTGGCGCGCTCGGCCTGCGCGACGACGATGCGGGGCTTGCGCCCGACGACGAGGCCAAGGTCGAACAGCATGTCGAGCCCGGCGGCGAGCGCCGAGACGTTGCCCAGGTTGCCACCCGGGATGACGATGAAGTCGGGGACGTGCCAGCCGAGCTGCTGCACGAGCTCGAGCGCGACGGTCTTCTGCCCTTCGAGGCGCAGCGCGTTCATCGAGTTGGCGAGGTAGACGCCCTCTTCACGCGCCAGGCGATCGACGAGCGCCATGCAGCCATCGAAGTCGGTGTCGAGCTCGAACACGCGCGCGCCATGCGCGATCGGCTGGAGGAGCTGCGCCGTCGAGATCTTGCCGCGCGGCAAGAGCACGATCGAGGGCAAGCCGGCGCGCGCGCAGTAGGCAGCGAGCGCCGCCGAGGTGTCGCCGGTCGAGGCGCAGGCGACGGCGCGGATCGGTTTTCCGTCGGCGCGCATCTGGTGGACCATCGACACGAGCACGGTCATGCCGAGATCCTTGAACGAGCCCGTCGGCGACTGGCCGCACTGCTTCAAGTAGAGCTGCCCGACGCCGAGGTGCGCTGCCAGCAGCTTGGCCGGATCGAGCGGCGTGCCGCCTTCGCCGAGCGTGACGATCTGCTCGCGGCGCAGGTTGGGCATCACCCACTCGTGCTTGGCCCACACGCCCGAGCCGCCGGCGCGCGCCTGCCCGGCGAAGCGCTCGTCGAAGCGCTTGCGCCAGCCGGCGCCGTCGAGGACCTTGAGCGCGGCGAGATCGTGCTCGACCTCGAGGAGCCCATTGCACGTCGGACAGCGATAGTGAGGAGCGTCGAGCGGCAGGCGCTCCGCGCACCCCTGCAGACAGCGAAACCGCGCCGAGAACACGACCTCTTGATTCGACGGTGTGGGCATGGGCGGCACTATACCGCCAAAGCGCGGAGTCAGGGTGCGCGACGGTACTCGTTGCCGGTGAACTGGTAGCGCTGCTTCTTGTCCTCGGGCGGCCCCCACGGCAACGCCAAGCCGACGATCTCCTCGCCGCCCCAGTCGCGAAAGTTCTCGGCGCCAAAGCCCTGCGCCACACCCGCCTCGATCACGAGATCGGTGGCCTTGCCGCGCTTCTGCCACGTCACCTTCGACTGCAAGAGCGACTTGTCGACGGATCGCGCCACCTCGGCGACGAACAGCCGCTGCACCTCGGCGCCGAAGCGATAGATCGCGAGCAGCTCGCGCCTGGCGCCGCCCTGCCCCTCCTCGACGTAGCGGAGGACGAGCGCCTGCCGCCCGTCGCCGGCAAGGTCAAGCAGGTTTGCCTCCTTGACCTCGCGGCGCGAGCCGACCGGCAGCTCGCGATAGCTGTAGCCATCGTGAATGACCGCGATGTAGCGCCCCGCGAGCACGAGGCGCGCCTCGGTCTTACCGCCGAGTCGCAGCGGCTTGTCGAACCAGACGTCGGTGGGCTTGAGGCCGCGATCGTCGAGGAAGGCCTTGACCGCCGCGGCGGCGTCCTCGAACTGCAGGTCGCCTTCGAGCACCGCGCGCTGCTCGGTCTTGAGGCTCGCCGCCGAGTCGCAGTCGTAGACGGTGAGCTTGTAGGGCAGCGCCGCCGCAAGGCCGCGCACGCCGAGCGCCGCCAGCGGAACCGCCAGCTCGACCGCCCAGCCGCCGCGCTGCAGCGACGAGGAGACCTTGAGCCCTTTGGGGGCGGCGCCCTTGCCGAGCGTGACCCGCTCCTTGATCTTGTTCGCATCGCCGGGGAACACGACCAGCGTCTTGCCGCCGATGGCGAGCTCGAAGTGATCCTCCCCCGATCCGTTTTTGGCGGTGCGGACGAAGCGCGCGTCGTTGACGTGGACGACGAAGAGCAGCGTCTTGCCCTCGGTGTTGCAGCCGAGGCTGACGCCCGGATCGCCGCCGACCTCGACCATCGGCACTCCCTTCCAGTCGTCGAGCAGGCCGTCGATCTGCACCGTGCCGGCTTCGGCTGGGCCGCAGGTCAGCGACTGCCCCCACCCCGAGGAAGGCAGGCCTAGGAAGATCACGAGCGAGCAACCAAGAGCGATGCGCACGGGCGCACTTTACCGAAAGCGCACCGGCGTCGTCCACGCGAGACCACACGCGAGGCGTCGCCGCGCGTCTTGTTCCCCCTCCCCCCCCATGATATGAGCCCCGACCATGCTGGACACCCTCAAGCGAGGCTTCAAGAAGGCGCAAGAGCGCCTCACCGGTCAGGCCGAGCTGCGCGAAGACAACATCGAGGAGGCGCTGCGCGACGTGCGCGTCTCGCTGCTCGAAGCGGACGTCGAGTTCAACGTCACGCGCACCTTCCTCGAGCGCGTCAAGGAGAAGGCGCTCGGCACGACGGTGGCGTTGCGCGCCAAGGCGGGTGACAAGGCCCTGTCGGCGACGCCCGATCAGCACTTCATCAAGATCTGCCAGGACGAGCTCGTCGCCCTGATGGGCCCGGTCGACACCGAGATCACGCTCGCCAAGAAGGGTCCGACCGGCATCATGATGGTCGGCCTCCAGGGCTCGGGCAAGACGACCACCGTCGGTAAGCTGGCGCGCCACCTCGAGAAGAAGAAGCACCGGCCGATGCTCGTGGCGGCCGACATCTACCGCCCCGCCGCCGTCGATCAGTTGAAGGTCCTCGGCGAGCGCCTCGGCATGCCGGTCTTCCACCTGCCCGGCAAGTCGCCGCCCGAGATCTGCGAAGCGGCCTATCGCCGCGCGATGGAGCTCAACCGCGACGTCATCCTCTACGACACCGCCGGCCGCCTCGCGATCGACGAGCCGCTCATGGCCGAGCTCGACGACATCAAGAAGCGCACCAAGCCGCAAGAGATCTTCTTCGTCATCGACGCGATGATCGGTCAGGACGCGGTCAAGACGGCGCGCACCTTCAACGAGCGGCTCGACGTCACCGGCGTCATCCTCACCAAGCTCGACGGCGACGCCCGCGGCGGCGCGGCGCTCTCGATCAAGGAAGTGACCGGCAAGCCGATCAAGTTCCTTGGTATGGGCGAGAGCCTCGACAAGCTCGAGGAGTTCCGCCCCGAGGGTCTCGCGTCGCGCATCCTCGGCTTCGGCGACTTGATGGGCCTGATGAAGGACTTCGAGCAGGTCGTCGACGCCGAGAAGGCCGAGGAGGACGCCCTTCGCATGTTGAAGGGCAAGTTCGACATGCAGGACTTCCTCGACCAGATCCGCGTGATCCAGAAGATGGGATCGCTCAAGGATCTGTTCGAGAAGATGCCGTTCTTCCCGGGCGGCCTGCCCGAGGGCGTCAACCTCGACGACAAGGAGCTCGTCAAGATCGAGGCGATCATCTCGTCGATGACCGTGCAGGAGCGCCGCTACCCCGAGGTCTTCGTCGTCACGTCGTGGGAGACGATCACCGGCCAGCAGGGGCAGCAGGTCGGTCGCCGTCGCGCCGCCAACTACGACGAGCGCCGCGTCAAGCGCATCTGTCGTGGCTCGGGGCGCAAGGAGCAGGACGTCCACGAGCTGCTCAACAAGTTTGCGATGATGCGCCAGATGATGGTGCAGATGGGCGCGTCGTCGGGCCTGCTCGGCAAGATCCCCGGCTTCAAGCAGCTCGCGCAGATGAAGAAGCTGGCCGGCATCGACCTCGGGCAGATCATGGGCGCCGCCGGCATGCCGCAGATGGAGCGGCGCTTCACGGTGCCGCGCTTGTCGCCGAAGAACGATCGCGCCAAAGAGAAGAAGAAGCAGAAGGACGCGCGCAAGGCGCGCAAGAAGAACCGCAAGAAGTAGCCCGCGTCCCCTCCTACAGCTCGATCTGCGTCACGTCTCCATCGGGAAACAGCGGCAACAGCGATCGCACCGCGACGTTGAAGTAGCGCGTCGGGGAGCCGGGCGGCGTGTGGTCGCCGTGCGCCTCGTGGATGTGGCCGAAGAGGTGGAGGCGCGGCGCCAGCTGCTCGACGCGGACGCGCAGCGCCTCGCAGCCGACGTGTCGCCCGAGGAAGATGCGATCCCCGAGGCCGTGCGGCGGCCCGTGCGTGATCAGCAGCTCGACTCCGTCGGGGATTCGCGCCCAGACCGCCGCGATGTCGCTGCCGCGCCGACGCTGAAAGGCCCAGCTCCCGAACGCCGGCGTGATCGGCGACCCGTACAGGCGCAGGCCAAGGACCTCAGCGGCCTCGTCCTCGAGATAGGTGATGCCGTGGCGCGCCGTCACCTCGCGCACGATCGCGCGGTTCTCGTCGCAGATGAAGTCGTGGTTGCCAGCGACGAGGATCCGGGCGCGGGCCGGCTGCTCGGCGTACCAGCGGGCGAAGGTCTCGAGCTCGGCGAGGCTGCCGCGGCGCGAAAAGTCCCCACAGTGGACGAGGAGATCGCAGCGCGGGACATGCAACCGCGGATGCACCATGTGCGTGTCCGACATCGCGACGATCTTCATCGCGCAGCCTCGGTCAGCTCCCCCCACAGCGCCAGCGTGCGGGCGTTCTCAGGCACGGCGGCCAGGAATTTTTGCTGCACTGCAACATCGTTGAAGTGCCCGGCCCGCGTCAGGAGGCGCGCGCGCGCCCGCTCGATCGCTTCACGAGCCGCGTCGTGCTGCCCAACGGCGAGCAGCGCCTCGACGTAGTTGAGGCGAATGATCGCCTCGCCGTCGTCGATCCCGCCGAGGGCCTCCAGCTTGGCGAGCCCGTCGCTAGCGACCGCCAGCGCCTCGGCGCCCCGGCCCTGATGGAGCAGCGTCTGCGCCAGGATGGCCAGCGACTCGGCCTCGTTGAGCGGCAGGAGCGGCGCCTCCTGCGCAACCGCGAGCGCCCGCCGGGCCGCGACCTCGGCCTCGGCGAAGCGCGCTGCACCGTCGAGGATCAGCGCGAGGTACTCCCAGGAGGCGCCCGCCATGCGTCGGTTGCCGAGCTGCGTGAAGCTCTCGGCGGCGTCCCGCTCGACGCGCTCGGCCTCCGCGTGGAGCTGCAGACGGGAGAGCACCAGGCCGAGGTTGTGCTTCGCCGTGAGCACGACGTTGCGCAGGCCGAGCTGCTCGGCAGCGGCCAGCGCCTCCTTGAGCGTCGCCGCGGCGAGCTCGTTATCGCCGATCTCGAGGCGAGCGTAGCCGAGTCGCTCTCGGCGCATGCACAGGTTGCGGCGATCGCCGGCGCGCTCGAACGCGGCCACGGCGGCCTCGACGATGCGCAGGTTCTCCTCGGCGCGACCCGCGAAGCGCGCCCGCAGCGCCCGCACCGTCAACACACGACCGAGCGCCGCCGGGTCGCGCTCGGCGAGCTGCGGCTCGACCGACGTGAGCCGCGCCAGCAGCGCGTCAGCCAGCACGGTCTCGCCAACGATGATCAGCTGCTCGGCGACGCGCGTCATCGCGACGACGCGGCGCTCGACGCTGCCTTGCGTCTGCACCGTCGCGTCGCACAGCGCCTGGCCGAGCGCCGCCAGGCGCGGTGCCTGCCCCTGCACACCGAGCGCCAGACCGAGCTCGCCGGCCGCGACCGCCCAGCCATCATCGTCGGGCTGGAGCTGTCGCATCGCCTCCTCTGCGGTCCGCTCGGCGTCATGGAACTGACCGCGCCAGTTGTAGGCCTCGGCCTCGAGCGCGCGCAGTCGGCCGAGCGTCGCCTCGACGGCGCCACAGCCAATCGCCAGCTCGGCCGAGCGCAGCACTCCATCGAGATCGTTGGCCGCGAGCGCCTGCTCGGCGGCCGCCAGGTAGTGCGGCAGGGCGCGCTCCGCCTCACCGCCCTGCTGGTAGTGCTCCGCCAGGCGCAGCGGCTCGCGCTCGCCCTGCGCGGTCAACCACGCCGCGCACAACCGGTGCCCCAGCTCGCGATCTTCGGCGGTGAGCATCGAGTACGCGGCCTCCCGCACGAGGGCGTGGCGGAAGGTGAGCTCGCGCGCCGCGCGGAAGCGCGATGTGGGCAGCGGCTGAACCAGCTCGCGCTCGGTGAGCTGCTCGATCCAGAACGCGACGGTCGGGGCAGGCAGCGAGCCCGCCAGCAGCTCGACGACGCCCTCCTGCCAGAACGTCTCCCCGAGGATACTCGCGGCGCGCAGCACCAGGCGCGCCTCGGGCTCGAGCGCCTCGAGCCGCGTCTGCAACATCGCCAGCAGCGTCTCGGGCAGATCGCCGCGCTGCTCGGCGGCGCTGCGGATCAGCTCTTCGAGGAAGAACGCGCTGCCCTGCGCGCGCTCGAGGATCTTCTCGACGAGCGAGGGGTGCGCCTGCGCACCGAGCGCGTGGCGGATCAGCCGCTCGGCGCCGCGGCGCGACAGCGGACCGAGACGGATCTCGTGCAGATCGCGCTCCGCCCAGAGTCGCGGGAAGCGCTCCTTGACCTCGGGGCGCGCCGTCGCGAGCACGAACAGCGGCCGCTCGCGCAACCGTCGACAGAGCGCGTCGACCATCGCGACCGAGGAGGGATCGCTCCAGTGCAGATCCTCGAGGAGCAGGAACACCGGCCCGGCCGCGGTCTCCGCGAGGAGGAAGTCCTCGAAGGCACGCCGCATCTGGTCGCCGAGGAGCTGCGCGTCGTTGCGCGCGGCGCGAAGCTGGACGCTCTGCTCGTCGGGAAACGGCACGCCGCACAGCTCGCCCAGGAACTCAGCGATCCGCTGGACCTCGTCGGGAGGGGCGGTGCGCGCGACGCGCTCGCGCAGCACGCGGCGCTGCTCGTCCGGCGGGTCGCCGTCCTGCAGCCCCGCGGAGCGGCGCAGCGCGTTGGCCAGCACCTGGAGCGGGGCGCCGGCGCTCGTCACCTCGGCCCAGCCCGAGAGCAGCTCGAAGACCTGCCCCGACCGGCGCAGGCGCTCGATCAGCTCCTGTCGCAACCGACTCTTGCCGTTGCCCGCGGGTGAGGTCAGCAGCACGAGCCGCGCGCTCGACTCGTCGACGGCCGCCAGGAACATCGCCTCGAGCGAAGCGAGCTCTGCCTCGCGCCCAACGCACGGCGTGGGCTTGCCGAGCAGCGTGCGCGCCGCCGCCTCGTCACGCTCCCCGAGGAGCTCCCACTGATCCTCGACGCCGCCGAGCACGAAGCGCCCTTCGAGGAGGCGGGCCGTCAGCTCATCGACGCGGAGCGGTCGATCGCCCGTCGTGGTCGCGTCGCTGCCCGGGCGCTGTCCCGGCCCGAGCACCGCGGTGGACAGATCGCCGCGCAGCAGTCGCGCCGCCCGATCGATGACCTCGCCCGAGGTCGAGGTGCCGGCCGCGACGGTGCCGCGCCCGGTGACGAGCGCCAGAGCGAGCTGCGGAAAGCGCTGGTGGATGCGCAGGGCGGCGCGCGCCCCGCGCACGGCAAGATCGGTCGCGGCCTGCGAGCCGGTCAGCGCGACGATCGCCGAGCCATCGGCCATGAAGAGCGGCCGGCCACCAAACGGCGCCACCAGCCGCTCGAGCTCGGCGTGGTTCGTCGCCGACAAGGCCGACTGCACGAGGAGCAGGCTGACGATGTGCTGCTCGTGGACGGTCAGCGCCTGCGCCGGCGTCAGCGGAGCGATGCGCTCGTCGCCGCTGACCATCGAGATCTGCTCGAAGAGCTGCGCAAGCTCACCGCCGTGCGCCGGCCGCTCGCTCGGCGTCTTGCTCAACATCCGGCCGAGCAGGAGCGCCAGCTCCGGCGGACAGCTCGGCTGCAGCTCGTCGACGCGCGGCG
>CAZPEY010000005.1:12995-14206 GCA_964585665.1 uncultured Polyangiaceae bacterium
GCGCCTGCTCGGGCGACATATAGGCCGGCGTGCCGATGCGGGTGCCCGTCACCGTCAGGTGCTCGCCCTTGCTGGTGCGCGCGATGCCGAAGTCAAGCACCTTGACCTTCTCGACGCGGCCGTCGACGAGGAAGAGGTTGCCGGGCTTGATGTCGCGGTGGACGACGCCCTTCTTGTGCGCGTGACCGAGGGCCTCAGCGACCAGGCGGCCGAGCATCAGCACCTCGTTGACCGACAGTCCCGTCGTCGACAGGCGTGTCGAGAGCTCCTCGCCGTGCAGCCACTCCATCGCCAGAAAGCGCTGCCCCGACGGCAGCAGGCCGTGATCGACGTAGCGCACGATCGCCGGGTGGCGAAGCTCAGCGAGGAACTGCACCTCGCGTACGAAGCGCTGCGCCGCCGCCTCCTCACGCCCGCTCAGCACCTTGACTGCGACGGGCTGCGCGGTCAGCCGATCGCGCGCCAAGAAGACCAGGCTCATCCCGCCCGCTCCGGCCTCGCGTTGGATCTCGAATCGATCCGCTAGCACGTCCCCTGGTCGCATCGCTGACACCACAGCATAGCGCGACCTGAAACTCGCCAACACGTTTCCGCACTACCCAGCAACCAATTCTTCGGAGGATCCTGTGAGGACACCCATCACGCTCGCAGCGCTCGGACTCGGACTCGGGCTCAGCCTCGCCTCGGGGTGCGCAGCACCGACCTCGGCGACGCTCCCCAACCAGAACGGCTGCCCGATCTCGGCGTTCAAGTGGGAGGCGTCCGACCACGACTTCGACCACAAGGTCGACGCCGAGTACGCCGAGAAGATCGCCACCTTCATCGACGGCGATCGCGCGGTCTATCGCGCCACGCCGAGCGGCGAGCGCCCGCGGTTCCAGGCCGCGACGCTGTTCTCCCAGGCGCCGAGCAAGTTCGTGTCGAGCGAGACGTTCCAGTATGCGCTGCGGCTGCGCCAGCTCGAGTGCGCAGCGACGAGCGGCCCGATCGCGAATCGCCGCGAGATGATCGAGGAGCGCTTCGGCAAGCTGCTCGACGAGGTCAACGCCCATCGCCAGACGCCGGTCAAGGCGGCCAAGCACACCGCGCCCGACTTCTACGATCAGAACTCGTCGACCCGCTGAGCGCGGCTACTTCCAGAGCTCGACGAGATAGTCGGCGTGCGGCCGCGCGATCAGCTCGCGCCCCGCGACGACATCGGCCGAGATCGC
>CAZPEY010000005.1:14306-20008 GCA_964585665.1 uncultured Polyangiaceae bacterium
CGGCGCGACCTTGCCCGAGAGCGCTTCGGTGACCAGCGTCGCGACCTGCGCGAGCTCGAGACTGGCGACGACGCGATCGCCGCCGAGCTCGCGCCCGATCTGCATCGACTCACCGACTGAGGCGACGTCGCCGGAGACGAGCACGAGGAACTTTCCGGGTGAGACCGAGCGCGCAGTCACGACGGTGACGGGCGCCTTCTTGACCATCGCGTCGAGGACCGCGTGGCCACGGGCGATGCTCGACAGCTCGACCAGCCCGAGCGCTACGCCGGGCGCTTCGACGGTCGCAGCAGTGCGCTTCTCGAACGGACCACGCATCGTCGCTCAGCCAACCTCGACGATGTCGATGAGATCCTGACCGAACGACACGCTGCCGAGATCGCGCACCTTGGGCCGCTTGCGCGGATCCGGGATGTGATCGACGACGGTCTTGTCGAGGACGTAGGCCAGGCCGCGCTCGTCGGCGACGGAGACGAGCTGGAAGGCGCGGTTGACCGGGCGGCCGAGCACGTCGAACGCGTGCAGGCGCGCCGTGCCGAGATCGCCCGCCGCGACGCGCCCTGCCGACGCCGTCGTGATGTAGTCGATGATCGGAAGCTTGGCGTCCTTGAGGCTCTGCACGAAGGTCGGGCGCGAACCGACGATCGCGTTGACCGCCTGGAGCGCCCGCGACGCGTGATCGACGCCGGGTCCGCCGACGAACGCCGCGAGCACGCCATCGCCCGTGAACTTGACCAGGCGCCCCTTGGCGTCGAGCACGCTCGCTTCGATGTGCTCGTAGAAGCGCGGCAGCACGATGCCGAGCTCGACCGGCGACAGCGTCTCGGTCAACGCGCGAAAGCCGCGCATGTCGACGAGCAGGATCGTCGCTTCGATCTCTTGCAGGAAGAGCGTGTCCATGCGTCAGCTCCCTAGACGAAGCGAAAGTGATCCTTGAGCGTGCAGCGCCGCTCGCGCGTGAACGACAGCGCCGTCGTCAGGCCCTCTCCCGTCGGAGAGGCGATGGTGAACGAGGTGTGCCCTTCGCCGCCGTAGCCGAGCCCCGCGAGGTTCGGACCGTTCTTGACGAAGATCGAGCAGTTCGCGATCCGCGCCATCGCCGACAGCGCGTCGAGCGCGTTCGAGTACATCACCGCGGTGTGGCCAAAGCCATGCTCGACCCGCTTGGCGCCAGCGATCGCCGCGGACACATCCGGATAGCGCACGAGCCCGAGCAGCGGCATCAGGAGCTCATGCTGCACGAACGGATGCTCTTCGGGCACCTCGCAGATGATCAGCCGCACGTCGTCGCCGACGTGGACGCCGATCTTCTTCAAGATGACGCTCGGGTTGCGCCCGACGCAGTCCTTGTTGACGTGATCCCCCTCGAGCACGACCTTCTCGAGCTCGCGCGTCTGCCGCTCGCTGGCCAGGAAGCAGCCCTCCTTGACCAGCAGCTCCTTCAGGCGATCGGCGATCGACGAGACCGCGAGGATCTCCTTCTCGCAGGTGCAGATGACGTTGTTGTCGATCGACGCGCCGAGCACGATCCCCTTGGCGGCGAGCTCGAGGTTCGCGGTCGCGTCGACGACGACCGGCGGATTCCCCGGTCCAGCCGCGATGGCGCGCTTGCCGGATCCCATGGCTGCCTTGACGACCGCCGGACCGCCGGTGACGGCCAGGATGCGCACCAGCGGGTGCTGCATCAGCTCGCCGGCGCTCTTGATCGTCGGATCCCCGACGGCGGTGATCAGGTTCTCCGGGCCGCCGGCGCCAGCGATCGCCTCGTTCAGCAGGTGGACGTGCCACGCCGAGACGCGCGCCGCCGAGGGATGGACGTTGAACACGACGGCGTTGCCGCCCGACAGCATCGAGATGCTGTTGTTGACGATCGTCTCCGTCGGGTTCGTCGTCGGGGTGATCGCGCCGAAGACGCCGTACGGCGCCTTCTCCATCACCGCGAGGCCGTGATCCCCGCTCCACGCGATCGGCCGCAAGATCTCCGGCCCCGGCGTCTTGGTCGCCGACAGCGTGTTCTTCTTGATCTTGTCCTCGACGCGCCCGAGGCCGGTCTCCTCGACGGCGTACTCCGACAGCTCGCGCACCTTGTCGAGCGTCACGCGGCGCATCGCCTCGATCATCTTGGTCCGCGTCTCGAGCGACGTGCACTCGAACTCCTCGAACCCCTTGCGCGCCGCCTTGGCCGCGCTGTCGACGTCGGCGAAGATGCCGCGGCGCGCCGCCGGCACGCGCAACGACTTCTTCCCGTCGCCGCTGCTGGTCGACGGCGCCGCCCGCCCTGCCGCGCGCTCGACCGCCTCCTCCGGGCTGCGCGGCAGGTTGCCCCCCGCGAGCCGCGACATGACGCGGTCGACGATCTCCTGAATGCGCCGCTCGTCGAGATTCACGAAGCGTTACTCCTTGGTGTAGCGGCGGGTCCCGTCGGCATCGATGGTGTCGACGATCGCCATGATCGTCGCGTCCACCGGCCGATCCTTGGTGACCTTGGTCTGGCGCGCCGACGAGCCGGCTGCGTACAGCACGACCTCGCCGACGCCGGCGCCGACGGCGTCCACCGCCACCAGCGCCTGCCCGGTTGGTTTGCCGTCGACGTCACACGCCTTGACGAGGAGGAGCTTCAGCCCGGACAGCTCCTCCTCCTTGCGCGACGCGACGACGGTGCCGACGACCTTGGCGACGACCACGGCGGGCTACTTGCCTTCCGCTTTTTTGCCGCCGCGGCCGAGCGGCAGCGCCTCGTCGATGTTGGCGTGCGGACGCGGAATGACGTGCACCGAGACGAGCTCACCGACGCGCTCGGCGGCGCGCTGCCCCGCTTCCGTCGCCGCCTTGACCGCCGCGACGTCGCCACGCACGATCGCGGTGACGTAGCCGCCGCCGATCTTCTCGTAGCCAACGAGCTCGACGCGGGCCGCCTTGACCATCGCATCTGCCGCTTCGACCATTCCGACGAAGCCTTTGGTTTCGATCATTCCGAGCGCGTCAGCCATGTTCTCTCGTCTCCTTCAGTCTCTTTTTGAATCGCGAGCGACACCCTGCGGGTCGCCTTACTTGTCGACAAACTTCTCCGGCAGCTTGCCGGTAATGCTCTCGATCGCCGCCTGCGCCGCGCGTGCCGCCGAGTCGATCTCCGACTCGGGGCCGCTCATGTAGAGGCGCCCGAAGGCGCCGTACGGCGTCACCGACACGAGCCCGACGCGCGCCGCCTTCTCCGCCTCGTTGGCGGCGAACGACACGTAGCCCGCCGGCTCCGTCTCCAGGATGAACAGCGACTGCCCCGGCAGGATCATCATGCCCTGCGAGTTGCGGTTGATCAGCTGCGCCTGGTACGGCTCGACGGCGCGGATGATCTGATTGGTCAGCACCTTGGGGCGCAGCCGATCCTCTTCCTTGACGTTGAGGTGCTCGAGGATCGCCTTGCCGGCCGATCGGACCTCGCCCTGATCGACGTCGTGCACCTCGAGCAGGCCATAGGCGCGCTCGACGACCTGGATCGCCGGCACCACCTTGGTCGCCTTGAGCGCGACGTCGGTGACACGGTTGATCGCGATGCCCGGCGCGATCTCGACGAAGAGCGACGCCATGCCGGGCAGCGGCAGAAAGCCACGCGCGGTCTTGCCGATGAAGCTCGCAAGCTGCGGCTGGAGTGAATCGAGAAAGGTATAGGTTCGAAGGGTGATCCCCGACATGCGTCCTCTCGCTGAGGGCGAGGACCGTAGCACGCGAGGGAAAAAGCGAGCAAGCCGAACCGACGGCCTATTGGGGGCCGTGAACCCGAGACGGAGGTCTGTGGTAGCATTCGGAATGGAGGACGTCCATGAGGGGAAAGCCCTGGTTCGGACGGTTGGTGATCTTTGCCCTTGTAGCCTGTCCGGCCCGCGCATCCTGGGCCGACTCCGCATCCATCCGCGACGCGGAGGACGCCTACGTCGAAGGAGACTACCGCAAGGCCATTGCCATCGCGCGAAGGCTCATCGGCCCCGAGGACGCCGCTCGCGCGTGGTCCGTCATAGTGCCCGCCCATTGCAGCCTCGGCGAGCTAGAGGCGGCCCGAGCAGGTTTCCCTCGGGTAGCAGACTCTCGAAAGAAGAGCGTCGCGGCCCTGTGCCGCAAGCACGGCCTCTCATTGTGATCCCCATGCGCTGCCCGCCCGAGCTCATCGGCGCGCGGTAGCTCTGAAGTGGCGAGTCGTCGTGCGGGAGAGGCGGGAGAGGTGAGGCAGGAGGGAGCCGGGGCTTACGGCTTGGGCGGCTCGGCGAGCTTCTTCAGGATGTCCTCGATCTTGCGCTTGATGTGCGCGCCGTCCCCGGTCGTCTCCTTCTCGTACTTCTTGAGGAGCTTGTCGAACGTCGCCTTGGGCGCGCCGAGCTCACGCATCACGTCGAGGCAGCCGGTGCGCGCCATCCAGTTGGCGTCCTTGTCGTCGGCCACGCCCTCGAGCGCCGCCAGGAGCTTGTCCTTCTTGTACCAGGCCTTGACCTTGTTGAACCACTCGTTGCCGAACTTGTCCTCGGGCTTGAACTCGGTCTTCGCCGCGCGCAGCGTCGAGATGCCCGTCCACGGCGGACGGTCCTGGGTGCGCGGCTTGCTGTTGAGCACCTTGAGGACGAGCTCGTAGCCCTTCTGCTGCGGGTTGCTCGGGAACGGGAAGCCCGTCCACGACGCGATCGCGCCATCCCAGCAGCCAGCGAACAGATCCTTGGTCGTGTCCTTGGCCGACAGATACTTGTCGAGCTCCTTGAGCGCCCGCACGTCGCCCGAGCCGTAGAGCCGGCTGCACAGGTACGCGCGCACCTTCTCCGACGGATCCTTGGCGAGGTGGTCAAGCACCTTGTCGAACGTGCCCGGCACGCCTTCGCCGAAGCTGGTCAGGAACCAGCTCATCGACTCCATGCGCACACGCTCGTTCTCGTGGTCGGCGGTCTTCATCAGCAGGTCCTTGATCTTCTCGTTGCCCTTGTGGCGCGAGCCGACGACGTTGATCATCGCCTTCAAGACCGCGGGCTCCTTCTCCTTGGCCGCCGCCTCGAGGATCACGTCCTGCGTCGAGTTGTCCGAGCCGAAGATCGAGCCCATCATGCGCGCCGACTGGAGCCGGATCGCCGGCGCCGCGTCGCCGATGTGCTTCTTGCCGATCGACGTGCTCGCGCCGATGAGATCCTTGAGCGCGGTGTTGCGATTGCGCGCCTTCTCGAGGTTCTTCCAGGCCTCGCACTTGTAGTCGATGCCGTTGTCGTTGACGGTGCAGCTCTCGAGCGCCACGACCAGCTTCTCGTAGATGTCCGGCGTCAGCGCCTTCGAGTTGTCGTTCAGGAAGGCCTGCACGTCGTCCACCTTCTGCGCGGCAGCCGCGACCGGATTCTTGTCGCCACCGGCCGGAGCCGCCGTCGCTGGCTTGTCGCTCTTGGCAGGCTGCGACCCGCCCCCGCCACCACCGCTGCACGCCGCCAGGAACCCAGCGCTCCACAATACGTACTTGGCAATCCTCATCTTCGAGCTCTCCTTCTTCTTCGAAACTTCCATCCAGATACTTGTCTCTCTCAGGTCAGCGGCTCGACGAGCACCGCCGTCCCATAGGCCAACACTTCGGTCACTCCGGCGGCGACTTCCGTCGCGTCGTAGCGCATCCCGATCACCGCGTTGCCGCCGATCTCGGCGGCGTGGCGCAGCATGATGTGAAAGGCGTCCAGGCGCGCCCGCTC
>CAZPEY010000005.1:20108-26541 GCA_964585665.1 uncultured Polyangiaceae bacterium
ACGCCGTCGGCGCGCTCGATGTGGCGGATGGCCACCTTGCCGAACGAGTGGCCCGGATACGCGCCCTCGAGCAGCAGCTTCATCGAGCGGCTGCCGCGGAACGGGATCGCCAGCAGCTGCATGCGCGTACCGCCGGTGACCTGCTGCCCGTAGATCAGCTGTCCGCGGTAGTCGGACAGGATGTCCTCGGTCTGCTTGACCGCCACCGTCGACGGCACCGCGACGATCGCGTAGTACTCGGTCGGATCGAGATCGCTCGACAGCGCGACCTCGAGCGCCAGCTCGTCGCCGACCTTGGCGTGCGGGCCGCTCGTCCGCACCTCGGCCCACGACTTGTTGTCCTGCCCGCTGTCCCAGCGCACGCGCTCCTTCTTGTCGACCCGCGCGATCGCGCCCGGCGGGAGCTGCAACGAGCCGCCGCCCTTGATCCGATCTCCGAACGCGATCGGCTTTCCGCCGAGCGTCGCGCGCTCCTTGGCCTTGGTCGTGCCGAGCAGCAGCTGCAGCTCGAGGAACTTGACCATCGCCATCGGCGTCGAATAGACGCCACCGAGCAGCGCCGGCCCCTGCAGCAGCCCCGGCTCCTGGGTCAGGATCATGCCGCGCGTGATGTGTCGATACAGCTTGGCGAACTGCTTGGTGTCGCCCTTCAGATAGAGCGCCGTCGCAATGTCGGTCATGTACTGCAGCGCGCCGACGCGCTCGAACGCGCGCAGGAAGCGGAACGTGTCGTACGTCTTGGAGAACGCCAGCTCGCTGTTCTTGGCGTCGAAGTCCACCGTCGGCAGGAGCTTGTCGACCGCCCACTTGCTGACCGCGTCGTCGGTGAGCACGCGATAGACGACCTTGCCGTCGATCTCGACCGGGATCACCGAGTCACCGCCATCCGACAGGCCCGCCTGCTGCTCGAGCGAGAAGCCCTTCTGCTTGAGCGCCGCGTCGATGCGCGCCGCGAGCTGCTTGGCGATCGTGTACGCCTCGGCCACCCGCTGATCGCTGGTGTTCGACTTGGCGAGCGCGCGGAGCGCCGCGTGCAGGTTGCGGGTCGTCCAGGCGCTCCACAGCGGGTTGGTCGGCAGCCCCGGGTACGGCCGGCACAGCCCCTCCTGCTTGTCGCAGAACTTCTCATCGAGCGCGCGGACGCTGCGGTTGAGCGTCGAGCGGAGCTGCTCACCGATGCCGTCGTCCGAGAGGAGGCCCTTCTCGATCGACGCGAGCAGCACCGCGTGCACCGCGACCTGCGCCGACAGCGCCTCGGCGTGACCAAACCACGACTCGCTCGTCGTGAACATGTTCATCACGATGCCCTTGAGCAGCGGCCCGGCGCCCTCGTAGACCATGACCTCCTCGTTGCTGCCCACGGAGATCCCCTGCTGCCCGCCGCCGAACTCGAGCCGCGAGTAGGTGACCTGCTGATCGTCAAGCAGATTGACCATCAGCTCGCGGCGATCGATCGCCTTGCCCTTGCTGTCGGTGATCTGGACGACCAGCTTGCCCGACTCCTTGGCGAGCAGGCCGACCTGCTCCTGCGAGGTACCGGGCTTGATCGCCTTGCGCAGCTCGTTGGCGACGCCCGTGCCCTTGACGATCAGGTTCACCGGCTCTTGAAGGTTGTTGGTCACGTCGACGATCAGCTTGAGCTCGGCGCCCGGGATGAGGACGCGCGGCAGCCGGGCATCGGCGAACGCGCCGAGCTTGACGTCGATGCCGCTCTGCCCCTCGGCATGGTCAAGTCCCTTGACCGCCACGAAGCGCGCCACGACGCGCCCGGTCTGCGGCGGCAAGGTCACGGTCACGCTCGCCTTGCCCTGCGCGTCGGTCTCGACGAGCTGGCAGAACACGACCTTGCGCTCGCCCTCGCGGATGATCTCCTTGGGTACGTCGTCCTCGTCGCCGTGGCCGCCACCACCACCGCCGCCGCCAGGCCCCATGCGCGCTCGCATCGGCGCTGGCGCCGCCATCGACTTTGCGCTCATCCCCGCGCCCATGCCGTACCCCGAGGCATAGGCGCCGCCGCCCTTGCCCATCGTGCCGAGGGAGCCGAGCCCGATCGAACTGTCCGGCTTAGACTCCTTCTTCATGTGGTTCTTCGTCGTCGTGCGCGGCGCCTCCTCGTCGGCCTCCCCCTCCTCGACGAGACCGGTCGTGTCGCGCCAGCTCGCCACGGCGCGCGAGGTCGACCGCACCGAGTCGCCGATCGCCGAGCCGAGCCCGTTCATGTTGCTCTTGGACGCGACGCGATTGTCGTAGACCTCGAGGATGCCGGTCGCCTTGGCGCCGCCCTTGACCTGCACGTTGATCTGCACCGAGCGGTTCGGCCCTGCCGAGCTCGGGGCATCGACGACGACCTCGAGCTGCGACGGCGCGAACACCAGCGCCCAGCCCTCCTTGAACTTGCCGTCGACGAAGCCGCCGATCGTCACCAGCGAGTACGGCGCGTGCACCGGCACGCTGAGCTTGCTGCCGCTCTGCAGGTCGCCCTTCGGGTTGAGCTCCTTGGGCGCGTAGGTCCCGTCCGCCTTCGGGCTCCACGCCACGACCTGCGCGTGCTTGACCGTCTGCTTGATCGCGATCTGGGCCTGGCCCTTGTGTGCGACGATCGACTCGACCTCGAACGGATCGCTCGTCGACCCCTTCTTCGACTCGACGTAGAGCTGGCGCCCCGGGATCGGCTTGGTGTTCTCGTAGGGCGCGAGGCTGACGCGGTGGGTCCAGCCGACGCCACCGGCGACGGTGAGCATCTCGCGCTCGACGTGGCTCGAGCCCTCGAACTGGTGGCGCAGGCTGCCGTTGGCGGTGACGATCTCGATCTGGAACGGGCCGGAGTGGCCACCGACGCCGAGCGTGCCAGCGATCTTGCCGTCCTTGACCTGCACCTTGAGCGTCGGGCCGGCGAACGTGCCGTTGCAGCCCGGCAGCATGCAGCGGCTGTTGATCGTCGCCTCGCCGTTGTACGGCTGGTTGGCGACGCGCAGCTCGTTCTTGAACGAGAGGCCGTTGCCCCAGCGCTGCCCTGCGCCTCCGGGGTTGCCGAGGAACCAGGCGCCGTTGCTCGCCTCGAGGTCGGCGATCGTCGTGACGCGCTTCCACTCGTAGGCGAACGACACCGCACCGAGCGCGCCATCGACGACGGTGAAGGTCGTCGACAGGTTGGTCTTCTTGTCGCTGGACTTGACGTCGACGCGGTACTCGCCGAGCTCGATCTTCTGCTTGCTGCCGTCGAGGATCTCGATCACCGCGACGCCGTCCGCGTTGACCTTGGCCTCGAACTTGTGGGCCGCAGCGTCGCGCTTCTGCCACGTCCCTTCCAGCGTCTGCCCACCGCGCTGCAGCGCCATCACCTTGACGTAGACCTTCTCGTTCGGCCAGTACTGCGGCTGATCGGTCGCCAGCGACGACAGATCGAGGCGCAGCGCCGGCTGGATGTAGTCGGTCGTGCCATTGATGTGCTTCTGCTGCACATCGACCTTGAAGAACTTCGAGTTGCGCACCGCCTCTTTGACCTTGGGCGCGGCCACCGCCACCGTCGCTGCGAGCGCTCCTACCGTTGCCAATCCTCTGAGCAGTGTTGTTCGCATGGTAGACACCATAAACGCACCAGGCGTTCTTTTGTTCTGAGAAGTCATGGAGCCGCGCCCCCTGAGGTCACGCGTGTTTGACAGTCGCGGGGGGCGGCTTGTTCCCGTAAGCTTGTCGCATGCCACTCACTGAAGAGCAGCTCCAGACCCTGCGTCGTCAGCTCCTCAAGAAGGGTTCCGAGGTCAACGAGAAGCTCGTCCAGCTCCTCAACAACCAGAACCCGACGATCATGGACATCATCGAGGGCCGCCCCGGCGAGACCAAGATCGAGCGCCTCCGTCGCTGGCTCAACCTGATCGACAAGAAGATCAAGGCGATCCCCAAGGGCGAGTACGGCAAGTGCGAGCAGTGCGGTGCCGAGCTGACCTTCACCGGCCTGCAGCAAGTGCCGTGGGCGGAGGTCTGCCCGACCTGCGCGAGCGCTGGCCAAGCGTGATATAATGAGGATCCGATGCGACGTGTCCGGCTTGCCCTTGCGCTAGGGGTCGTCCCGCTTCTCCTCCTGCTCTTTACTTCGATCGCCGAATCGCGACCCGGTGGTGGACAGAGCTACCGTAGCTCCTCCTCGAGCTACCGCCCGTCGAGCTCGAGCTCCAGCTATCGCCCCTCGTCCTACTCGTACAAGCCGAGCTCCTACAGCTACAGCAGCTACAAGTCGAGCTACACGCCCAGCTACAGCAGCTCCTCGTACACGCCGTCCTCCTACTCGGGCTCCTACTCGGGCAGCTCGTCGAGCAGCAGCTCCGACGACGGCTCGGGTTTCGGCGTGATCGTCTTCATCATCCTCGTCATCGTCATTATCTGGTGGTGGAAGCGCAAGAAGTCCGCCCCCGAGCGCGCCAAGGTGGACGTCGACAGCGACGTGCGCAAAAAGGCGCTCGCCAAGCTCAACCAGATCGAGCCCGGCTTCGACGAGAAGGCCTTCGTCGAGCGCGCCAAGCAGACGATGCAGAAGATCAACGAGGCGTGGTGCAAGGGCAACATGGGCCCGGTGCGCCGCCTCATCTCCGACGGTGTCTACGTCCGCTTCCGCACCTATCTCGAGCTCAACAAGTTGAACGGCGTGCGCAACGTCATGGTCGATTGGCGGGTCGTCGACGCGCAGATCATCGACGCCGAGACCGATCCACTGTGGGACACGCTGCACGTCAAGGTCGTCGGCGAGGCGCGCGATCGCGACGTCTCCGCGTCGCTGTCGGACGCCGAGGCGCAGTCGCAGGCGAGCCACACCGACAAGAGCCAGTACGAGGAGGTGTGGTCGTTCGTCCGTCGCCGCGGCCACAAGTCCAAGGACGGCAAGTCGGCCCTGCAGGGCGACTGCCCGAATTGCGGCGCGGAGCTGCCGATCTCGGACGTCATCAAGTGCAACTACTGCAACGCGCTGGTCAACTCGGGTGAGCACGACTGGGTGCTCGCCGAGATCACGCAGCCCGAGGAGTTCTCACCGTACGACTCTGCCGACGAGCCGGATGGCCTGGCCGAGCTACGCAAGCGCGATGCGTCGGTGTCGCGGCAGGAGCTCGAGGATCGCGGCTCGGTCGTGTTCTGGAAGTGGATCGACGCGCAAGTCTCGGGCAAGCGCGATCGCCTCGAGCGCTTCCTGCTCAAGGCTGGCGAGCCTCCGACCAAGCAGATCGCCTACCGTCAGGTCGCGGTCGGCTCAGCCGAGCTCACCCAGGTGTACACCGACGAGCAGCTCGGCCTCGACTTCGCCGAGATCGAGATCGTCTGGAGCGCTGGCGAGGGCGCCAAGGAGCCGGTCAACCGCACGCACTACCTGACGCTGGCGCGCTCGAACAAGGCGGTTTCGAAGCGCGGCCTGTCGAGCCTCGACTGCCCGAACTGCGGCGGACAGCTCGCCGAGTCGGACGCGCCCAAGTGCTCGTACTGCGGCGAGACCCTGCAAGGCGGCAAGCACGAGTGGGCGCTGTCGGCGATCGACGGCGACGTCACCGACGGAGAAGAGGCATGATCCGGCGACTCCTGATCCTGCTCGGCGCCACCCTTGGGTTGGGCGCATGCGGCGGCACCGAGGACATCACGCCCGACGATCTGGCCAACGCCAAGTCGGCCGCGCTCTCGGTCGAGGCGGCCAACCAGGCGGGCGGCTTCCTCGCGCTCGTCGCCGACGGCGTGACCACGGCGCAGACCGGCGTCGAGGCGGCGCAGCAGGCCAGCGGGTTGACGTCGCTGTTCTCGCCTTCGGGCTGCGCCACGGCGTCGACGACCACCAACACGGTGACCTACACCCTCGCCGCCTGCACCGGGCCGTTCGGGCTCGCCAAGATCACCGGCACGGTGCAGGTCAAGTTCACCCCGGCTGGCCTGACCGCGCTCGACCTCGAGGTCTCCTCGACGGGCCTGCAGGTCGGATCGTCGACGCTCGATCTGGCCGCGACCGCGACCTACCAGAAGGGCTCCACCACCGACATGCTGACCGTCGCATCGACGACCAAGGCGCAGAGCGTGCGAGCGGGCAGCCTGTCGCAGCTCGGGATGTACACGATCGGCTGGAACGCCACCTGCCTCCAGCTCGACGGCAGCTTCTCGACGACCGTCGCGGCGCAGACCTTCACGACCGTCGTGGCCGGCTACGAGCGCTGCGACAACGCGTGCCCGAAGGCGGGCGGCATGGTGACGGTCACCGGCCCCAACAACCGCTCCGTCACCGTCAGCTACTCGGGCGGCGGCACCGCGTTCGCCACGACGTCGAGCGGCCAGAGCGGAATGATCGGTCTGCCCTGCGGCGACTAGCCTCCGCGCTGCATCTCATCGGCATGCGCATCTTCCTGGCGCTGATCCCACTGTTGCTCTCTGGCTGCTGGAACTTCGTGCTCGACGTGTGCCCCGACTG
>CAZPEY010000005.1:26641-53209 GCA_964585665.1 uncultured Polyangiaceae bacterium
GGCATGATCGCCGACTGGGCGGTGCGCAACGTGGTCGTGCCGCCGGGCCGTCGCCTCGAGCTGATCGGGCTCGACCGCGCGCTGCGCTGGAAGCACTGGAAGACCGAGCATCAGGTCAATACGCCGATCGGCTTTGCCGTCGGCGGCGAGCCGATCCCCTATCCCGGCATCCCGGAGCGCGTCGCGATCACCCACTACATCTGCCGCGATCCGCTCGATCGGCAGAGCGTCGATGCCGATGGGACCAAGCGCGTCTTCGTCGGCGCCAAGGCGGGGCATAACGAGATGGTCGGCAAGGTCGCGGTGCCGCTCGTCTCGACGCTGGGGAGCGTCGTCAAAGGGGCGCCGTAGCAGGGCGCCGAGGCGCCCCCGGAAGTGGCGCTAGTCTCCGAACCGCGCCAGGTAGGCCTCGATCTCGCGACGGATCCTCGACTTCGGGTTCACGCGGGCGAGGTACGCCTGGAAACCCGCGCGCGCCTTGTCGGGCTGGCCGTCGAGGCGGTACGCCTGCGCGACGTTGTACAGCAGGGCCGGCTCGCCCGTCTTGTCGTACGTAGCTTGGAAATAGAACGCGGCCTCCGGATACACATGCGCATTGTAGGCCTTCATCCCGAGCGCATAGAGCTCGCGGGCGCGCGCTTCCTCTTGCTTGCCCATCTTTGGGCGCTTGTCTTTCCGATAGGACTGAAGCCCCGCCCGCGCCTCCTCCGCCTCGATCTCGAGGAGCCGTTGCTGTAGCCGCGCGGTCTCCTCGATGATGCGCTTGCGCTCGGCGGCAGGATCGCGCGCCGTCGCCAGATCGGGTCGCGGCGATGGTGCGACCGCCGCATCGACGCTCGCCTGTAGCGGCGGCGCCACCGGCGCGGGCGTGTGCAGCACGAACGCGGCCGCCCCCGCGCCGAGGACGGCGATCGTGCCTGCGATCGCGAGCCGCGACCCGCGCGGTGGACGCGGCGGTTGGCGCAGCGCCAGCAAGCGTGCCACCTCGTGCGCGCTCGAGACGCGCTGGTCTGGTCGCTTCGACAGCAGGCACTCCGAGAGCTTGGCCAGATCGCGCGGCGCCCCCCCGACGGGGCGCGGTGACTCCGAGAGGATCCGCGTGACGACCAGAGCCGCCGAGTCGGCGCCGAACGGCGGCTCCCCGGTGAGCATCTCGTGGATCACCGCCCCGAGCGCCCAGAGGTCCGCACGCGCATCGACGTTGGAGCTGCGAAGCTGCTCGGGCGCCATGTACGCGATCGTACCGATGAGCGCCCCGTCGCGCGTCAGCGAGGTCTCGTCGCCGCTCACCAGCTTGGCGACACCAAAGTCAAGTAGCTTGACCGTTCCGTCGGGCAGCAGCATGACGTTGGCAGGCTTGAGGTCGCGGTGCACGATGCCGGCCCGGTGCGCCGCCTCGAGGGCGGCGCAGAGCTGTCGGGTGATCGCGACCACCTCGGTCTCCGACAGCGCCCCACGCCCGATGCGCGTCTGCAGCGTCTCCCCTTCGTAGAGCGCCATCGCCATGAACATCACGCCGTCGGTCTCGCCGACCTCATACACGGTCCCGATGTTCGGATGATCGATCGCGCTGGCGGCCCGGGCCTCGCGGAGGAAGCGCGCTCGCGACTGATCGTCCGAGCGGGCCAGGAACTTGATCGCGACGGGTCGCCCGAGCTGCTCGTCGACGCCACGGTAGACGACGCCCATGCCGCCCTGCGCGAGCGGCTCACCCACGAGATAGCGGCCGACGCGCTGCCCGGTGCGCCCGACGAGCTGCCGATCGCTCTCGGAGGCAGCTTGGGTCTCCCCGAGCGGATCCGCCGGTTCAACCCGATCGGTCGATGCGATCGGATGGGCCGGATCGGTCGGGTCGGCCGGATTGCGGGTCGCGCTCACGGCGAGGTCTTCGCGTCAGCGGTCACGGCCGCCTGGAGGTCGGTGATCCGCTCGGCGGGCAGCGGCAACTCAGCCATCCGTGCCGCGACGAGCGACGGATCCGCCAGCTGATGCGCGAAGCACGCCCGCGCGAACCGTCGATCCTTGTCGCGGTTGGCCACGTACTTCGCACAGAGCAGGTCGTGCACCTCGAGACACCACCCCGCCGCGCCGCGCGTATTGGCGTTCCGGATCAGCACGAGGCGATCCTGCCAACCGGCAGGGAGCACCGCCGTCTCGGGGCCCACTCCTTGCGCGTAGTAATGAAAGGTCTCGTGAAACGGCGACAGCTCACCGATCGAGCCGTCGATGAGGCCCCAGCGGTCGGGATGATTCTTCGGATAGAGGTCAGCCTCCTCCGAGACCAGCAACTCCGCGGGAGCATCGGGGAACTGCGCCAGGATCGACTGCGACCCGAGCACGATGAGCTCGTCGTCGTCGGCGATCTGCGCGGCCGCGCGGATCAAGTGCTCGAGGTCAGGCCGTCTCACGCAGGATTCTCCAGCGCTGCCTTGGTTCGAGGACGCCCGCAAACGGCGTCGTCTGACGCAACGCACACATCTCCTCGCCATGGTCAAGCAACTTGACGATCAGCTCCTCAAGCGGCAGCTGCAGGAGCTCGCGCCACTGCCTCGCGTACTGCGGATGAAGCCGCCCTTCGCGTTCGCACTCGATCACGGTCGTGCGAGCACGCTCGACCAGCCGCGGATCCTCGCGCAGGCGCGCGGCGACGGCCTGATGCAGCGCCAGGCTGCGGCGTTCGGCGAGCGTGAGCGAGGGCACCCTCGGATTTTGCCAGAGTGCGCCCTACTCGTCGAGGAACAGCTCGGACCGGTACGGCACGATCTTTCCGGGCTGCTTGTCGCCGAGCGTCTCGTCGATGCGGGCCCGGATCTCGACGCCACCGAGCAGCGTGGATAGCTCCGCCGAGAGCGCTGCCACGTCGAGCGCGCTGCCGGCGACCGGGCGCAGCACGAGGTCACAGGAGCCGTCAGCGCGCTGGAACAGCTCATGCTGGACGAGCGCGTAGTCCCGCAGCACGCGCGACAGATCGACGGGGTTGACCGGCTCCCCCGCCGGAGTCCGGAACAGCACGGGCGGTCGCCCCTCGAGCTCGAGCAGGCGCGGCATCGGATCGCCGCAGCCGCACGGCGCGTGATCGAGCCGACCGTAGTCGCCGGTGCGATAGCGCAGCAGCGGCACGAACGGGTTGCGCCCACCCGTCACGGTGATCTCCCCGCGCTCGCCGTCGTCGCAGGGCGTGCCGTCCGCGCGCAGCACCTCGAGGTAGACGTCGTGCGGGAGCTGATGAAAGAAGCCCTGCCGACACTGGAACGCCAACGGCCCCGTCTCGGTCAGCGAATACCAGTCGATGATCGGGCAGTCGTAGGCAGCGCGCAGCCGCCGCGCCAGCCCCTGTGACATCGCCACCGCCGTCGACAGCGCCGCGATCGGCCGATGCTCGACCCCGAGGCGCAAGAGCTCGCCGAACGAGATCGGATCGCCGGTGAGCAACACCGGTGGGTTGTCGCGGAAGTAGCGGTGCACGGAGTCGGGGCTCGGCCACTCACTCGGCTTCAAGTTGAGCTTGCAGAAGCCCGCCTCGCGCCAGGCCGTCAGCACCGCAGGATAGGTCACGGTGTGGGCCTGCGCACCGATGAGGAAGCAGGCGATCTGATCGGCGTCGAACCGCGGCTCGAGCCCGTAGTGCGCGAGCGCCCGCTCGATGAGCGGCACGTTCTGCGCCGCCGCGCGCGGATCGTACGGCACGCGCACGATGTGCCCGGTGGTGCCCGAGGTCTGGTAGACCACCATCGCGTCCAGGTCTGCGTCGTCGGGGATGAGATCCCACGGGCGCACCGCGAGCTCGGCGCGCGACATCGTCCGGACGCGCGACCAGTCGCTTTCGAGATCCCCGACCCCCCGCAGCGCGTGGCCAAACCACGCGACGTGCGGTCGCCGGCGCGCCACCCACTCGACGATCGACGGCGGCACCGCGACCGAGCGCGCCGCTCGCTGCCGATCGAGCGCGCCGCGAAACTCGTCGAGCGCCGCCAGATCGTCGAGCGTCAACCGATCCCCGACCTCCCGGTTCCACCGCGGCGCGTCGGCGTGCTCGCGCAGGCGGTGGAGCATCGCCCGCCCGCGATCGGTGAGCAGCGGCGTCTTCGCGCTCATTCGCAGCCCCTCCTCATTCGCGCCCCACCTTGGGCACCGCCTCCTCGGCAGCCTTCTTGGCCATCGCCTCGCGGACCTCGCGCTGCCGCTTCTCGCGCTCCGCAGCGGCGACGAGCACCTCGTGCCGCTCGATCGAGTCGACCTGCTTCCAGCGATCTTCAGCGTCGGTGTCCGACTCGCCGTCGATCTTGCGGCCGAGCGCGCGGAGGCAGCGGCGGATCAGCTCCTCGCGGCGCTCCTCTTCTTGGTCAAGCAGGTTGACCTTGACGATCGCCGACAGGCTGGCCAGCTCCTGCAGCAACAAGCGGCGCAGCTGCTTGGGCTCTGCCGGCGCGCCGAACTCGTGGAGGAGATGCGCGGCCGCGAGCACCCACGCGTAGTAGTTCGTGCGCGCGTCATCGAGGTTCGTCGCCGAGAAGGTCTCGAGCAGCTCGCGATCGGCGACGCCGCTGGTGAGCTGCTCGAACAGATCGCGCACGACCGCGCGCGGCGACGTCAGCGGGTGGCCTGGCCGTAGCGCCTGCGGCAACGCGGTCATGTGGCGGAGCAGGCTGGAGAGGTTCATCGGGCTGCGTACGTTTGTCGCACGAAGGCGCGGGCGAAGGCGATCAGTTCCTCCCACTGCCGCACGCCATGGATGCGGCAGCCGAGGTTCTCGAGCTGGTCGCGCCCCGCGAAGTTGCCGTTGCCCGGAAGGTTGAGCACGAGCGTGCAGCCGCCTCGGGCGCGCGCGAGCGCTTCGGTGACCAGGGTCGCACCGGGGGTCTTCTTCTCGTCCGGCTGCAGCATCGTGTTGACGCCGTCGTCGGAGATGACGACGATGTGCGCCGGCGCGCTGTCCGCTCCCCGTCGCTGATACGTGTCGCGCAGGATGTGGAGCGGGAAGGCCGTGCCTCCCGACAGGTAGCCGGTGATCACTGCGAGGAGCTGGCGCTCGTCGCGCAGGAAGCCCTTGGTCGTCTGAAAGCAGCCCGCGTGGGCCCACAGCGTGGCCTGCACGCTCGCGCCGGCGCGCAGCGCAGACAGCGCCAGGATCGTCGCCGCGAGGGTCAGGTAGCTGAGCTCGACGCGCGGATCGGGCATCGAGCCCGAGCAGTCGACGTAGATGTCGAGGTCCATCGGAGTCGGCGCCGGATCGTGGCCTGGCGTCTCGCCGTAGACGCGCTGCACGGTCGTGATGCCCGGGATGATCACCGGCGATTGTTGCAGCGAGCCCGGCAGGTCGAGGTCCGACAGATCTTCGCCCGGCTCCCAGGGCACCGTCCCTTCGGGCAGGATCTCCTTGCTGCGCGGCGCGCGTTGCGACGGAAAGGGCAGCAGGTGTGGGAGCGCCCGCTCGCGGTAGTAGCGCGCGATGACGCGCCCCTGCTCGATGTTGATCCCGATCGACTTGAGGAGCTGCTCGTACTGGAACGGCGTGCGCGTCTGACCGCCCTTGCCGAGCTTGCCGCCATCCTTGGGCGCCTCGCGCACCGATTGATCGGGCAGGTCGAGATCGTCGGAGACGTCCTCGACTTCAGTCAGCCCATCCGGGATCTCGGGCGGTACGCCGTCGTCGCTGTTCGCCGCTTCCTTCAGATCGAACAGGCCGCGCGCTGCGAGCTGCTGGGCCGCCTCCTGGTCCTCGGCGAGGTACTTGTAGACGACGACGGCGAAGCGCTTGCTGCCGCGCAGCCAATCGCCGGCGAACGTTCGGACGAGGCGCGCCAGCAGCAGGGCGTCGCCGTCGAGCTCGGCGTCTGGCGCCGCCGCAGTCAGGTAGCCGCGCTTGGTGCGCCAGAGGCTCTCGCAGATGCGCATGTACAGCGTCCAGATCTTGCTCTCGGGCTGGTCGCGCCGTCGATCGAACAGCCGGCGATAGATCTCGGGGATCGCGAGCTTCGAGCTGCGCACCAGACGATCGTTGATCAACAGATCGCTGTACAGGTTGGCGACGAAGGGGAGCACGCCCTTGGGCAGGCCCTCGAGGACCGGCGCCATCTGCGCCAGCATGCGCAAGTGATCGCCGAAGTTGCCTGGGACGTAGACGTGGTGGCCGATCTCGTGCGCCAGCAGCTCACGCAGGAGTGGCATCAGGTCAAGCTTCTTGATCATGCCGACGTCGAGGACGATGCGCGAGTCCTGCAGCCGGATGTAGGCGATGTTCTCGCCCTGCTCGCTGTTCGTCAGCTCGGGATCACGGAGCTGCGTCAGCAGCGACCAGCACGCCAGCGCAGACGGGAACTGCCGACGCACCTCGGCCGCGAAGTCCGCGTCGACCGAGGCCTCCGCCGCCGGATCAGCCACGAGACGCCGGTCGCGGCACGAGCACGCGGATCCGATGCGAGTCGCGCAGCGTGACGACCACGAGGCGCTCCCGCCCGAGGTAGCTGGTCGCGCCCTCGAGCTCAGGCAGCTTGGTCTCGACGCCATCGCGCAGGAGCACGCCGCTCGTCGAGAGCCCGAACGCCACTTTGCTCGACAGCTTCGGTGTTGGCTGCAGCGCTGGCCGGACCGCGCCGAGGTGAGCCGGGTTGGCGGGTCGGATCGAAGCGCCGAAGCGATCGGCCTCGACGCGGAAGATCGACTGCTCGACGCGCACGTAGAAGTGGTGGCGATCGTTGACGTCGTCCGCGTCGGTAATGACCAGCTCGGGCGGGCGATCGAAGGCCCCGCCGAAGCCCGCGAACGCACCCAGGCGCGCCACGATCTCGTAGCCCTCGCCGGGCTCTTCGGCAATCGGGGATCGCCACCCTTCGCGCCCAAGCGAGTCGGCGATGGCCCGCGCCTCGCCTTGCTCGCCGAGCGCCGTGAGCCACAGGTCCGGGCCAAGCACCTCGAGCGCCGCCAACCCGGCGCTGCGCAGGCGCGCCTCACCGAGACGCCAGGCCAGCACCGCGCCCGCCAAGCGCAGCTCGTCGGGCGTCTTGGCCTGCGCCGCCAGATCGCCGAGCCAGCTCGCGAAGTCGCGCCCGCGCTTGTCGAGGTTCTCGACGGCGTTGGACAGCTCGGCGGGGAGCTGCTCCGGATCGAGCAGCGCCAAGCGACGCACCGCCGGGTTGTGCAGCGTCTCGCGCAGCAGGAGCGACAGACCCGGGTGGCGCGCGAACGCGTCTCGCCCGGTGTGCAGCAGCACGAGATCGTAGACGCTCGACAGCAGGCCCTCGATCGCGCTCGGCTCGTCGGCGCCCTCGGCGGCGCTGCAGAGCGGCGGCAGGATCTCGGCGAGCGTCAGCAGCACAAGATCGGGATCGAGCTTGGGGTACCGCTGCGCCAGCTTGTGAAAGCGGCGATTGAGCTCATCGCGCCGATCGTGCAGGAAGCGCCGCAGCGACGGTGGTGGAGACGCGAGCAGCGCGGTCACGTCGTCGCCTTCCAGGTCAACCAGTGCAGGTAGTTGGAGTAGCGCTGGTGGTAGTACTTGAGCTTGAGCACGTCGGCGTGGACGTGCGCGTAGAGCTTGGTGCCCTTGGCCAGGCGCTGGAGCTGCGACTCGATCCCCGCGATGCGCGTCTTGACCTCCGCCTCGGCGACGCCCTCGAGACCTCCGGCGAAGCGCTTGTCCTCGGCGAGCACCGCGTCGTCCCGGTCGCGATCGAGGCGCACGTACTCTTCGCACGACAGATCGAAGGTGCGGCGAATCCAGGCGACGCGATCGACGCGAAAGATCGAGTGCCCGCTCTGATCGAAGAACGGCGAGCTCGGGTTCTGCACCAGCTTGTCGTGCAAGATCCAGGGCAGCATCTGGCGCACGTCCTCGATCGCCACCTCGCTCTGGCCACGGAACCAGGCGAGCGCCTTGCAGAAGTGCATCAGCGTCATGATGGCGCGCACCGACAGACCGTTCTCGGTCTGGCTGCACAGACACTTGACCTTGTCGCGTCCACAATCGTCGGCGCAGACCTGCGCGAGCGTCTTTTGCGCCAGCTTGATCGTGTCCTTCGACTTGTACTCGAGGTCGCTGGCCGCGAGGTCGCAAAAGTCGAACTGGGCGGCGAAGAACTCGATGCGACGACGCAGCGGCTCGGGGATCGGCACCGCGAGGATCTGGCGGTGCACCTCGTTGAGTTCGTCGGCGGAGAAGATGATCTCCGGGGGCACGAGGCGCTCGGGGTTGAGGCGCTGCTCGACGCGGATCAGGAGGTCGTTCATGAAGCGCGGGTTGAAGTTGAGCGCCTTGACGACGATGTCGATGCGATCCTTGAGCGCCTCGATCACCTGATAGGTGCCACCGCCCGCGTCGTCGTTCGCGGTCAGGTACCACGCCGACTCCGGGCTCTCGAGCGTCTGCCCGAGCACTTCGGCGTAGCCGTCGGCGAGCAGGGTCAGCAGCGCCGACTGCGTGCGCGTCGGGATGCGGTTGTACTCGTCGACGATCTTGACGCGCATCGACAGCCACTTGCGCCACGCGATGCGGATGTCCTCGGCGCTCTTGGCCTCCAGCAGATCGCGCGGCAGCGGCGTGCCGAGCAGATCGGAGACGGTCATCTGCGGCTGGCCGTGCTGAATGCTGCGATGGATGTCGTCGATCGAGTAGCCGGCCAGCAGCCCCATCAGCGTCGCGCTGGCGGTCTTGCCGCGCCCCGGTCCACCGACGAACAGGCAGCGCTTGCGCACCGAGAAGTTGAGCAACGGCAGGAGCACGAACGAGGAGTACGACTGCGCGGTCGGCAGGCGCAGATCACTCCCGGCGCCGCCGAAGCGAAAGCTCGGCGGAGCGCGATCGTTGAACTCGAGATCGTAGTACGGCGTGATGATCGCGTTGTTGACGATCCAGAAGTAGGCCTGCCGCATCTTCTCGTCGAGCGCCGTCGCCGGAGCGGCGCCGGGCTCGGTCGGAGTGGCGGGGCCGTCGTACAGATCGCGCACGTCGAACGCCCGCGGCGGCGGCGTGTGCGCCGTCGGCAGCGTCGGGCTACTACTGACCTTGCGAAGCTTCGCCATCGCCGCATCTTACCTCCACCGCTCGCTTGGGTTGAGAGAGATCGCGAAGGAGGAGCAGCGCGAACGACCCGATCCGTCGCTAACGACGCGTCTGCGCGCCCAGGCCATCGAGCAGCGTGCCGAGGCCGAAGGCGAAGGCTTCGTCAAGGCTGCCATCGAGATGAAAGGCGCCGTCGAGCTCCATCGTCGTAAAGCCGTGGAGGAAGCTGACCAGGAGGCGCGCCGCAGGCAGGAGCTTGTCGGGCGCGACCAGCGCCGCGAGTTGGCCCAGCACGGGGCGCAGCGTCGACTGACGGGTCGCGGCGACGCGCTCCGACTCCGGGCCGCGCAGAAAGAGCAGGCGATAGAGGTGCGGCTGTCGCTTGGCGAAGCTGCGATAGGCGAACGCCATGCGCTCGAGTTGGTCGCGCGCCTGGCGCGGGTTGCTGGGCGGATCGACGGTGGGCAGCGCGGCGCCGAGATCCCGCATCGCACCTTCGATGAGGTGCAGGACGATCGCGTCGCGGTCGGCGAAGCGCTTGTAGAGCGACGGGGCGCGCACGCCCACCTTGGCCGCCAGCGCTTGCATGGAGAGGCCCTCGAGGCCCTGTCGTGCGACGAGGGCGCGCGCCGCCGCGAGGATGCGCTCGTCCGAGGTCTTGGCGGGTGCCGGCATGTCGCGCTCAGGCCGCCTGCGTGGTGGCCGCGGGTGCGACGGTTGCGCGACCCACGACGCCAAGGTGCGTGTGGCCGAACGCGGAGCCGTACTTGAGGCCGTAGCCGAGCGCCCGATCGAACCCGATGTGTGACGTCCAGATGCAGAGGTACGGCAGGAGCGTCGGGACGCCGAAGACGAGCGCCAGCGCGGCGAGCAGCAGCGGCCCGAGCAGGCTGTGGGCGGCGTTGTACGCGGTCGCACCAGCCCGAGGCCCGGCCAGGTAGCCGAGGAACGAGAGATCGGGCAGCAGGAAGAGCGCCGCGAAGCGCCCTGCGCCGAGGTCGGTGCGCGAATAGACGAGGACACTCAAGACGAGCACCGCGAGCCCTTCGAGCCGCAGGGTCGAGCGAACCAGGCCGGTGACGTGAGAGGAGAAGGTCATGAGTGCCTCGCTTTCAAGGCTAATACTAATACCCTTGATCGCTACTGTCAATAGCCTTGCAGCGATGACGCAGCCTTCGGCCTCCGTTGCCCAGGGCACCGTCAGACGGGGGACGGGTTGCGGCTCGCGAACTGGCGCTGGTGCCAGTACGGGTACGCGAGCGGGATCTGGCTCGCCTGATCGAGGCGCTCCATGTGCTCGGGACCGATCGTCCAGCCCAGCGCGCCGAGGTTCTCGCGCAGCTGCGCTTCGTTGCGCGCCCCGATGATCACGTTGGCGACCGAGGGTCGCTGCAACAGCCAGCGGATCGCCACCTGCGAGACGGTCTTGTCGAGCTCCTCGGCGACGTCGACCAGCGCGTCGACGACGCGATACAGGTAGTCGTCATCGACCTGCGGCCCACCCTTGGCCGTGATCTGGTGGTTGAGGCGGCTCAGCTCGGGGCGCGGTTGGTTGCGCCGGATCTTGCCGGTCAAGCGGCCCCAGCCGAGCGGGCTCCACACCACCGCCCCCACCTTCTGATCGAGCCCGAGCGGCATCAACTCCCACTCGTACTCGCGCCCGACGAGCGAATAGTAGGTCTGGTTGGCGACGTACCGCTGCAGGCCCAGCCGATCGCTCGTCGCCAGCGACTTCATCAGGTGCCAGCCCGAGAAGTTCGAACAGCCGAGGTAGCGGATCTTGCCGGCGCGCACGAGATCATCGAGCGTCGACAGCGTCTCCTCGACGGGCGTCAAGGCGTCGAAGCCGTGGAGCTGATAGAGATCGATGTAGTCGGTGCCGAGTCGCTTGAGGCTGGCGTTGACCGCGTCAATCAGATGATAGCGCGACGAGCCCACATCGTTCGGCCCCGGGCCCATCGTGAAGGTGCCCTTGGTCGAGAGAATGACGCGGCTGCGACGCCCTCCGATCGCCCGACCGAGGATCTCCTCCGCCGCCCCCGAGGAGTAGACGTCCGCCGTGTCGAACATCGACACACCGTGGTCGAGGCAGATGTCGACCAGGCGACTCGCCTCGTCGACATCCGTCGAGCCGAAGCCGCGGAAGAACTCGCCATGCCCACCGAACGTCCCAGTGCCGAGGCTGAGCACCGGCACCTTGAAGCCCGATCCGCCGAGAAGGCGGTGCTCGACCCCGCTCACGCCCGCAGCCTCCGCCGCGCCGGACGCCGCACCCGGAAGGCAACCGCCAGCATGGCCAGCGAGGCCAGCGCGCTTGCCCCATCGGTCGGCACGGCCTGGCAGCCGCCCACGTCGCCCGCGGTCTTGATTGTCTCGGTGCCGAGATCATCGCCGCCCGTCCCTGGATCGCCCCCGCCGAGATCGCTGCCGGTCCCCGCGTCCTTGCCCGTCGAGGGCTTCTTCAGATCCGGCGCGCTCGTCGAGCCGCCGTCGTTGCCCGTCGATCCAGCCGCGGTCATGTCCTCGCCCGACGGATCGCCGACCGAGCCGCCGTCGAGCGGCGTCACCGTGCCGCCGCCCCCCGAGCAGAACGAACCAGCCAAGCAGTACTTCTCGCCCGGCGCGATCTCCTCGCAGCAGGCGCCGGTCAGATCGGTGCAGTCGCTGACGTCGCTGCACGGCCGCGAGCACATCGAGGCCGACGAGGTGTAGATGCAGACATCGCCGCCGAGGTTCGGGTTGCAGAACGGCAGCGTCGAGTCGTTCGGGTTCTGGCACGGCTCGCCGATCGCGCCGCCCGGGTTGAAGGCCGGTGGGCCGGCGACCTCGTTGCACGCCTTGCCCGACGGCGCGTGCGACACCGACAGGGTGTACGCGCCAGCGCTGGTCTTGAAGGTGTCGGCGACGATGTAGTAGGTGCCGCAACCGACGGCGAGCGTCGCCGTCTTGTCGTTGCGCGCCACGCAGCCGGGGTAGTTGAGCTGGGTGTAGATCTGGACGTCGATGTCGGTGGTCGCGTCGTCCGTGACCGAGGCCGTCAGCGTGCCCGGCGACGTGATGTCGACGCGATAGACGAACTCCGGACCCTTCTGATCGATGGTCGGCGCGGCGCCGCAGGCATCGAGCGCCTTGCTCGAAGAGGTCTTGGTGTCGCGCGAGTCCGAGTACGGCAGCGAGCCGATGACGATCGGCTTGGTGATCGTGCCCACCGGATCGGTGTCCGTCGTTCCGGTCATGCCGTTCTCGCGTCGGGGGGTGTAGCCGTCGACGTGCGACCAGCCGCCGGTCGAGTTGACGCGGACGTTGTAGCCGATCGCCTCGTAGAGCAGCGGCTCTCCGGAGGCGAGCAGCCGCGCAAAGAGCGCCACGTGGTAGCCGGCCATGTTGAAGACGTCGGCCGGCAGCATCGCGCTGACGTCGATCGCCGTCGAGGTCTGCGCCAGGGTCGCGGTCGCGAAGTGGCCGACCTCCCAGCACTGGCTGACGAAGCCGGAGCAGTCGAGGCCGGCGGTGCAGGCGAGCACGCCGTCGGACGACTGTGAGCCGGCGCCATAGCCCTGCGCGATCTGGGTCGAGAACTCGGCGAGCGACATGTAGCCGCCCCAGTCGTAGGGCAGCCCGACGTAGTCCCCGACCGAGTAGAGGCTGTCGTAGGCGGCGCTGCAGCTCGCCTTCAGGTTGTTCGACGAGACGTGCCACGGGTAGTTGGCAAACGAGCGCGCGTGGACGAGCGAGGTCTCGCGGGTCGTCGCGCCAGCCGGGAGCGCAAGCAGCAGCGTAGCGGCGATCGTCAAGCAGGTTGACCGGTTCATCGCGCCACCTCCCACCGACGCACGACGAGCCCGGCCGTGCTCGGCTCGATGTGGACGAGCTGGAGCGGCGTGCCGCCGAGCGCGAGCTCCCGACGCGGCACGTAGAGGCCTGGCGGCGGCAGCGCGACGCGGAGTCGCTCGCGGCCGCTGTCGACGTCGACGCACACCGCGTCGCGGGCGACCCGCACCGTCGCGGTGCCGAGCTGGCGCTCGAGCCGAAGGCAGGCGACCGAGCCACCGCGTCCGACGATCGAAGCGGCGGTGACGCCGTCGCCCACGAGGAGCTCGCGGCGAACCCGCTTGCGCTCACCCGCCTCGAGCACCCGCAGCAACGCGCGGCCATCGTGCACGATCACCTCGAGGCCGCCAGCGACGCCCTCGCGGCGCGAGCGCAGCACGCTCGACTCGTCGAGCGGTGCCGCGGGGCTGCCGAGCGTGACGACCTCTTGAAACGGATCCGTCACGAGCACCCGGTGCGACGGGCCCGCTTCGAGCAGCCCGATGTCGACCACGGCGCGCGGGATCTGCAAGTGGCCGCGGGTGGCCCCCTCTCGGTCGAACAGGTCGACGGTGCGCGACACGGGGCGGTACACGGCGAGCGTCCCGTCCGGCCAGCCGATCACGTCCTCGGTGTCGCGCGGCAGGCGGACCGGCAGCGGCGCGGCAGGCGCGTTCGCCGACGGTGGAATGCGCCACAGGCGCTGCCCCCAGTTGTCGAGGACGAGCGCCGCGCCGTCGAGGTCGACGGAGACGGCGGACGGCCCGAGGGCGAGCCGCTCCCGCACCGCTGGCTGGAGCGTCATCCCGCCCTCGCCCCACGGCACGGTGACCGGGCTGGGCGAGGACGACAGCGAGCTAGAGGTGGAATCGGGCGGCGAAACCGAGCAGGCAGCGGCCAGCGCGAACGAAATGGACCAACCAAAGAGGTGCTTCACGCCGAGAACAAACCTCAACTGGCGGGCGGGATCAAGCGCGACGAGCAGATCTCCGTCGAGTGACGCGCAGCAGACCGAGGACGAGCAAGGCGAAGATCGCGGTGGGCGCGTCGCTCGACCCGCGCGCGACGCGGCAGCCCGAGACGTCTCCTGCCGTCGACAGATCGGGGCCGCCACCGCCGCCACCGCCGCCGTCGACCGTGCCGCTCGTCGCCAGATCGGGCTTGGTCGTGCCAGCGTCGGGACCGGTCGTCGGATCCCCCATCGCGCCGGCGATGGTGATCGTGAACGACTGCTCCGTGTCACCGCCTTTGCCGTCGCTGGCGCGGATCGTCACCGCGGCGACCGACGGCGCCTCGACGTCGGGCTGGAACGACACCACGCCGGTCGAGCCATCGATCGTCATGCCGGGCGGACCGGTCACCAGCGAGTAGCTGACCTCATCGTCTGGGTTGAGATCGATCGCGTCGGCGTCGTAGCTGTAGGCCGAGCCGACCGCGCCGGCGGTCACAGGCGCGGTCTGGAAGCGCGGCGGCCAGTTGTACGGCTCCGCAAAGATGAAGAAGCCGCCGGACACGCCGCGCACGCCGCCGTGCTCGGGGTTCGCGCCGCCGCCGAAGTCGGTCGGGTACGAGACGACGCCGTTGGGCGTCGCACCGTCGACCCAGACCGTGGTCGAGCCGCCGCCGTCGAGGTTGACCGCCGTGTAGAGCCCCGCCTCGGTGCCGACGAACGTCGCCAGGCTGTTCATGCTCATGCCCGTCGAGCCGTTGACCTCGTCGATGCCGCCGAAGTGAACGAGGCCGGTCATCGAGAAGCCGGCGTAGGTGCGCGCGCGCGTCCCGTTGAGGAAGTCCGTCGACGAGAGCCCCTCTTCGGCCCAGGCGGCGGCGCCCTGCTTGATGTTGCCTCCGTCGACGAGCACCGGTCCGCCGCCCTGTGCCTGGTACGCCTCCGGCCAGTCGGCGCCCATGGCGGTGCGCTGCACGATCGGCATGCCGGCCTGGGTGATGCCGAACGCGCCGCGCATCGCCGTCGAGGCGTTGGTCCCGAGGAGAACCCCGTCGCTCTTGAGCAACGAGACCGGCTCGCACTTGCCGGTGCTCGTGTTCCAGTAGCCACCGTTGACCGCGGCGACAGCTCCGGCGGCGCGCCCCGTCACGTCGAGATCTTCGCAGTTGTTGCCGCGCAGCGAACGGACGCTGACGCCGGGGATGGCCAGATCGACGAGCAGCTCGTTGACCTGGTTGGGGCCACCGCCCTGGTCGGCGTAGCGACGAGCGCGCCAGGTCACGCCCTTGGCGATCGGCTGCTCGTACCAGGAATCTCCGACGGCGTAGACGTGCAGGACGTACGGCCCCGCCTTGCTGTCCCCGCTGTAGGTGTCGACGACGAGATAGTGCGTGCCGGCATCGAGATCGGCCTCGGCGATCTGGTTGGCGCGCGCGACGCAGCTTCCGGTCGCGGTGTTGTCCTTCAAGATGTGGATGTCGACGTCGACGGTGGCGTTGTCGCCCTCGAGCCACGCGGTGACGCGAGCCTTCTGGGCGAGGGTCAGCTTGTAGACAACCTCGGGGCCCGACTCGTTCTGGGCGCCGCACGCGTAGGTGCTGTTCGAGTCCTGTTTGCCGACGGTGGTTCCCTTGGCGATGTAGGGGAAGGCGTCGATGACGATCGGCGAGGCGTTGGTGCCGGCACCTGGCGCGGCGAGCGCCACGCCAGCGACGAAGACAGAAGCCAAGAGCGCGAAGCGATTCATGCCTCGAACTCTATCACGAGGCGTGCGGCGCGCTCTCCTGCGGTGCGTGCGGCGGCTCGACGTCGAGGGTGCGCACCAGCGCGAGCGCCGCGATCGCGAGCAGGCCGCTGCCGAAGAAGTGGTTGACGTAGCCGAGGTGCTGCGCCGAGACACCGGAGATGCTGCCGGCGAGGCCCGTGGCGACGACGTAGAGGCTCGCCTGCACCGTGTAGTCGGTGGCCGAGCTCTCAGCGCGACACCAGTCCATCATGCGCGTGAACAGCGCCGAGGTCGCCATGCCGCCGGCGATGTGCTCGACGGCGGTGAGGACGTAGAGCAGCGTCTTGTCCGCGCCCGGCGTCGCCGCGACCCAGCCGTAGCCGAGCACGGTGATCGCCTGCAGCCCGCCGAAGATCACCATCGAGCGGGTCCGCCCGAGGCGCGCCACCAGCGCGCCGCCCGCCATCGCACCGACGAGACCAGCGGAGAAGCCCACCGTACCGAGCAGCCACCCGATGTCCGCGAGGCCGAGGCCGCGATCGACGAGCAGCGGCCGCACCATGCCGAGCGCGAGCGCGTCGCCGAACTTGAAGATCAAGATCAGCACGAGGAAGCGCCACGCCCCCGGTCGCCGCACGAACCCCGAGAGCAGCTGCACGTAGCGCTGGAAGGCGGCGCGTGTGTCGCGCGGCTCGGTCGGCGACGGCGCCGGGCGCGTGTACGGCGGCTCGGGCGTGGACGTCAGCGCCAACGGCATGCTGGCGACGACGATCATCCCCGCCATCGACAGGAAGCTGTTCTGCCACCCGAGATCTTCGTAGAGGATGAGCAGCGCGCCGCCGCCCACCACCATGCCGACGCGATAGCCCGCGACCTGCAGGCCATTGGCGAGCCCGCGCTCTTCGGTGCGCAGCATGTCGACCGCGAGCCCATCGGTGGCGATGTCCTGCGTGGCGGCGAGCAGGTTGATGATGAAGATGCTCCCGAGGATCACGCGCAGCTCGAAGCCCTGCACGACGAGCGCGAGCGCCGCCAGCACCATCGCCATCAGCGCCTGGATCGGCAGGATCCACGCGCGCCGCCGCCCCCACCGCCCCGGCGGCGTGGCGTCGACGAGCGGCGCCCACAAGAACTTGAGCGCCCAAGGGAGCGAGAGCAGGCTCGACAGACTGATCAAGGTCAGCGAGTAGCCGCGATCGCGCAGCATGACGGGCAGCGCCTGCTGAAAGAAGCCGAACGGCAAGCCTTGGCTGAAATAGAGCGCGGCGAGCAGGCCGAGCTTCTGCGGCGACGGCAGATCGCGGAGGTCCTTGATCATCGGATCACGGCAGCGCTCGTCGCAGCGGCCCCGTCAGCAGCCCATCCCACGGCTGCCACGTCGAGGCCAGCTCGGCGTTGGGGTGAAACACCAGCTCATGCACGACGTCGTCGTGCCGCTTGGTGCGCTCGAGCTGTGCGAGGTCGGCCTCTTCGAACACGACGTCGATGCCGCGCCAGCGCCAGACCTCGACGTAGTAGTAGTAGCCGACGATCTGTTGCACGAACGAGAAGTCCGCGCGCTCTCCGAGCGCCTCCAAGATCGGCTGGAGCGGCACGCGCTCCGCGTCGGAGAACCGCACCACCGGGCCGGGCGCGTGCGTCTCCGGATCGCTCTTCATGAGCTGCCGGAAGATCACGTTGTCGACGCCGAGCGACTCGGCGAACCGCAGGTACCCGAGCACGCCGTCGAGATCGGCGACGCCGCGGCGGAGCAGCACGCACGACAGCCGCGGGCGGACGCGTCCCGTCGCGGCGAGGCGTCGGAGGACCCGCTCGGTGTCGACGAGCGACAGCCCCTCGCGGTAGCCCATCAGCTGCAGGTTGAGCTCGTGATCGGGGTGGGCGCGGCTGACGTTGAGGTGCCGAAGGCAGCTGTCGGCGATCCACTCGACGAGCGGACGCCCCTCGCGCACGTCGAGGAGGCCCGAGCCGTTGGTGGTCAGCGTCAGCTTGCGCGCCTCGCGCGTCGACAGGTCGCGGAGCAGACGCGGCAAGCGCGGGTCCTTGCTCGCCTCGCCTCCCGTGATCGACACCGTCGGGGACAGCGGTGTCAGCGCCTCGAGCACCGCCTGCAGCCGACCAAAGTAGCGCTCGTCGTCGGACTCGACGACCTTCTGCTCGGCAAGCCCCCGGCCGCGCGACAGCGGGCGCAGCTCCTCGACGCAGAAGGGGCAGCGCGCGTTGCACGCCTGGGCGCTGTAGATCGACAGGTTGGCGTTGGCGTAGACGGCGACACGCCGCCCGAACAGGTCGAGCTCGACGGTACGCCGCGCCGTGCTGTTGTGTAGCAGATCGAAGCCGGCGCTCTTGCGCTGGCGCAGCTCGACGGAGAACGGCGCGGTCACGGCAGCACTCGCATCGCCTCGGAGCGCCTGACGAGCTCGGGGCCGAAGCGCTCGCCGTCGGGGTTGATCATCGCGAAGCGATCCGCGACGACGAACGGCTCGGCCCAGTCCTGCTGGTCGGCAGCGAAGCCGTAGCGCTGCAGAAAGAAGTCGTTGGCGAGCGACAGCAGGCCCGCGGCCTCGACGGCTTCGCGCACCGCGCGATCGTCGTCCGCCACGCCGCGCCGCCGCCGCACGTTGAGGAGGAGCTGCTGTCCGTCGAGGAGCGAGGCATGGAGGAGCTGCGCCAGCGGAAGGAGCCCCGGATCTTCGTCGAGCAGATGGTGGTTGATCGACAGCTTGACGATCGTCGGCGCACCGAGACGTTGGAGATAGGCGCGCAGCCGCTCGGGCTGGCGCGGCAGGGCGACCCCGTTGGTGCACAGCACGAGGCGCGTGCAGCGCGGGTGCTGGCGCGCCATCGCGACGAAGTCCCAGAAGCGCGGCGCCACCGTCGGCTCGCCGCCCTCGAGCTGGAGCTCGAAGGGCCCGTCGACCGGGAGGTGCGGCAAGAGCGCCTCGGGCGCGAGGAACGTCGAGCCGCGCGGGCTCGAGCAGGTCGAGCACCAAGGGCACGCGCGGTTGCAGTGGTTGGTCAGCGCGACGTAGAGCCGAAACGGCCGCTCCGGCGTCGGATGATCATGAGGCAGCGCCACGCCCCAGCCTACCACGCGCTCGGCCCGCGCAATCCTGCTAGACTTGCGCAATGGCGCCCGCGAAGCGACCCGCGACCTACGCCGACCTCGAGGCCCTGCCCGAGCACCTCGTCGGCGAGCTCATCGAGGGCGAGCTCATCGCTTCGCCGCGCCCGGCGAGCCTCCACGCGCTGGCGGGGTTCGAGCTCGGCCGCGCCCTCGGACCGTTCTCCCGCGGCGGCGGACAGAGCGGCGGACCGGGCGGTTGGTGGATCCTCCCCGAACCCGAGCTGCACTTCGGGCGCAACGTGATCGTGCCCGATCTCGCCGGCTGGCGGATGTCCCGGATGCCGGAGTACCCCGACGCGGCGTTCTTCACCCTCGCGCCCGACTGGATCTGCGAGATCGCCTCCCCGTCGACGAGCCGCATCGATCGCGGCAAGAAGCTGCCGCTCTATGGTCGCGAGGGCGTGGGCCACGCGTGGATCCTCGACCCGTCGCTACGGACGCTCGAGATCCTCCGCTGGAACGGCGGGCACTGGACGATCCTCGGCTACCACGCCGACGACGAGCGCGTCCACGCCGAGCCCTTCGCGGACGTCGAGCTTGCGCTCGAACTGCTATGGCCCCCGCCGAAGCTGGCATAAGGAATGTTCTGGTTCTGGTGGCAACGGCCGGTGGGGACCTGGCCCCTCGAGACGCAGATCCTGACCGCGTTCTTCGCCGGACTCGGGGTGTGGATCGTCGTCGGAGCGGGGCTCTATTTCGTGCTCAAGCGGTCGCGCCCCGAGTCGCAGGCGGTGCGCTTTGCGGGGCGGTTCGCCGTCGGCGTCGCGGCGCCGAGCGCGATCGCGCTCCTCGTCTGGCTCGTCTCTCACGGCCACCACTGACGGGCCCGGCGGCAGGCGGTTCGGGATCCGTGTGGCCGTGTGGTATCTTGGTTTCATGGCGCCGGTGAAGCGACCCGCCAGCTATGCCGATGTGCAGGCCCTGCCCGAGCACCTCGTTGGCGAGCTCATCGAGGGCGAGCTCATCGCCTCGCCGCGCCCGGCGAGCCTGCACAGCTTTGCGGCTTCGGGACTGGGCCAGCTCCTCGCGCCCTTCTCGAAGACGGGTGGGCGCGGCGGCGGCCCCGGCGGCTGGTGGATTGTCGACGAGCCGGAGCTGCACTTCGGCGCCAACGTGCTCGTGCCCGACCTCGCGGGCTGGCAAACGGCGCGCATGCCCGAGTACCCGGACGCACCCTTCTTCACCCTCGCGCCGGACTGGCTGTGTGAAGTGGCCTCGCCATCGACCGCGCGGCTCGACCGCATGAGGAAGCTGCCGCTCTATGCGCGAGAGGGCGTGAGCCACGCGTGGATCATCGACCCGGCCTTGCGCACACTCGAGGTGCTGCGTCGTCACGAAGCGCACTGGATCATCGTCGCGACCCACGCGGACGATGCGCGCGTGCGCGCCGAGCCCTTCGCGGCGGTCGAGCTCGACCTCGGGGCGCTCTGGCCGTAGGTGAGCTCCAGAGCTAGAGCTTGAACGCCTTGCGCACGCCCCACTCGAACAACCCGGCCGGCACCCACGGGCGCAGCCGCGGGAACCACACCGAGTCGCTGCCGACGCGGTAGCGCAGGCGCGGCCGCGGCGTCCGCAGGATGTCGAGGATCTTCTCGGCCGCCACCGAGGACGGCGGGCCCTTCTGCTCGTTGCGCCCCATCTCCTCGACGGCGCGCTCGCGCAGGCCGTCGTAGGCGGGGAGCTTGGGCGCAAGCGAGATGCGCGCCGCGGTCATGCCGGTCTGGAAGTCGCCCGGCTCGAGCAGCGAGACGTAGACGCCGAACGGCCGCGCTTCGTAGCGCAGCGCCTCGGCGAGCCCCTCGACGGCGAACTTCGACGCCGAGTAGTAGCCGTGGAACGGCGCCGCAATCAGGCCGACCAGCGACGAGACGAAGAGCAGCGTGCCGCCCCGCTGCTCGCGCAAGACGGGCAGGACGGCGCGCGCCATCAGCACCGCGCCGAAGAAGTTGGTGTCCATCTGATCGCGGAGCTGCGCCAGCTCGCCATCCTCGACGGCGCCGGCCAGCGCGTAGCCCGCCGAGTGGACGACGTGGTCGATGCGCGTCGCCTGCGTACGCACCCAGGCGACGAAGGCACCGCACGACGCCTCGTCGCGCACGTCGAGCGGGTGCCAGCCGATCCCCGCGACGTCGGTGTGCGGCTCCTTGACCCGGCGCCCGCCGCCGAACACCTGGAAGCCGCGCTGCTGCAGCAGCGTCGCCGCCGCGAGGCCCATGCCGGAGGTCGCCCCGGTGACGATCACCGTCGGCTTGCGCGTCGCCAGCGCCTGCTGTGCCCCAGAGCTCATCGCGCCACGCTACGGCAGCCGCCGAGCCGCGGCAAGCGCCCGCGGCAGCTCGCCCTCCGCTGTATCCGGCAAGATCGAAGATTGACGGATACAAAAGTATCCACCACAATCTATTAGCAGTGGATACACTCTACTCCCTTCACAGCCAGCCGCTTGGCGTGCTCTTCGGCGATCTCGAGCGCTACGCCCTTCAGCAGCCCGAGGTCTTCACCGGCACCGCCGGCTCGGTCGTCGAGCGCCAGAACGCCGGGGGCTTTCGCTTCTACGCGCACCAGTTCTACGACGGCGAGGGGCAGCGTCGCGAGCGTTACCTCGGAGGGCCAGTGGGTAGCGCTGCGGTCGAGGAGCAGGCCGCGGCGCTGCGACAGCGTATCGAGGAGCTCAAGCGGCGCGTGCCCGAGCTGCGGCTGCTCGGGCGCGAGGGGTTCCACACCGTCGACGCCAAGACGCACGCGACGCTGGCGAGCCTCGCCAACCACGGCCTCTTTCGGGCCGGGGCGCTGCTCATCGGCTCGCACGCGTTTGGCGCGATGGCCAATCGCCTCGGCATCCGCACCGCGGTCTACGCCACCGAGGACATCGACATCGCGCGCCGCGGGTCCCTGGCCTTCGCCAAGCTCCCCGCGATCGGCTTCCTCGAGATGCTGCGCGAGTCGGGCATCCACTTCGTCGAGGTGCCGGACCCCGACCGCAAGCGGCCGGCGACGTCGTTTGCCAAGGCAGGGCGCTCGACCTTCGTCGTCGATCTGCTGGTGCCGTCGCGGGACGAGAGCTTTCCGGTCGTCAAGGTGCCGGAGCTCGGGGCGCACGCGACGGGCCTGCCGTACCTCGGCTACCTGCTCGCCGAGTCGCAGGAGACGGCGCTGCTGGCGCGCGAGGGCTGCTGCCCGATCCGCGTCCCTGTGCCCGAGCGCTATGCCATGCACAAGATGATCGTCTCGCAGCTCCGCACCGGGCGGCAGGCCAAGGCACAGAAGGACTTGCAGCAAGCAGCCGTGCTCGCGGCCGCGCTGGCCGAGCTCCATCCCGGTGCGCTGGAGTCAGCTCGCAAGGAGCTGCCCAAGCGAGCGCAGAAATACTGGAAGCGCGCCCTGCCTGCGGTCGTGCAGCTGCTCGCCAAGCACCCCCGCGCCGTCGAGGAGCTGCAGCAAGCGTGATTGTGGAATAGAACCGCTTTCCATCCCACAACGAGCGGACAAAAAAAGCCGGGGATCCCTTTTGGAGATCCCCGGCTCGGTGAAGCTCTACTTACGAGGCGTGCTTACGGCTGGCAGAGACCAACCTTCGGATAACCGTCGGTGTTGTTGAATAGGCCGAACGAGTCCTTGCAGGTGGTCGTCGCGGAACCGATCTTCGCACACGACTTGAAGGGAGTCCCCTCGACGCCGGCGTCGGGGTTGACGACCGGGATCGCGCCATCCTTGTAGCAAAGCTGGTAGCACTTGTTGTCGCCGCCGGTGACGAGCGGATCGCCCGAGCCGAACTGATCATTCTGATCAGTGATCGCGCACTGGGCAGAATCGACGCACGCGAACGCCGAATTGTAAGTCATCGACTGGTAGTCGAAGGTGCATGCAGCACCGATGGCGTTCGCCGTAACGATCGACGTGTTGAAACCAATGCACTGGGGAGCCACGCCCTTGTCGCCAGAGTAGAAGCCGTCCTGGGCTGCGTTCAGCTTGGCGGCGTTCGAGAGCAGCGTGCAATTTCCCGACGTGCCACAGGTGCCTTCACCGAGGACGCAGGTGGGCGAACAAACCCCAAAGTCGGCGCCGCCAGCGCCGGCGTCGTCGTGGATCGCGCGGGTGCAGATCTCGTCAGCCGCGCAGTTCGCGTTGGTCGTCTTTGTGGGATCGCAAAGCACATCCGGATTGAACGCGTCCGCAGCCGGCGGGAAGCAGACGCTATTGAACGTAGCGAGCCAGTCGCCGACCCAACACGCATATCCGTCGCGGCACGCGGTCGAAGAGTCGCAAGTGGCGTAGCACTTGCCGGCGGTCTTGCTTTTGGTGGTGAGGTCGAAGCCGCACTCGAAGCCGTCGCCGCAGGTGTCGGTGCCAGTCAGCGAGCAGGCCTTGGTGCAGTAGCCGCCCTTGAAGAGGCCCTGGGTCTCGACGAAGCAGAGGTTGCCGGCGCAGTCGGCGTTCTTGGTGCACGCCTCGCCGATCGCCTTCTTGTTGCCGACCGTCAGGTCGCCGCCCGTGGTGGGCATGTCCTTGCTGCCGCCGTCGAGGTTGATGTTCATCTTGTTGTTGTCACTCGGACACCCCGTCAACACGAGGGTGGCGACCGCCAGGACGCCAAAAATGCGCTTCATCTGCTCCTCCAAATAGTCGAGATTCGCGGCGTCCTTAGTACAGGGCCGCAAGAACAGTCAACAAGATTGTCATGCAAAAACCACGTACGGGATCGGCAACCTTTACGACGCGTCGCGGGCCGGACTAGTGTTGGTGTATGAGAAGCCTCGCAATCGGAAGCCTCCTGGCAGCCGTGCTCTCTGGATGGGGCGGGTCGGTGTGGGCAGCCTGCCCCGTTGGTTCGCTTGGGGCCGACGGGGACTGCCCTGTAGGCGCGCCGTCCGCGTGCTGCTTCACCCTCGGCGCAGACTACTGCTTCAAGTCCACCGCGAAGCTGTGCCTAACGAGCGGCCCCTCCCCCGCGACCAAGTACTGCTGTCCCGTCAACGGAGTCTGCACCCGTCCTGGCACCGGGTCCACCTGCTCGGCAAACCCGATGGTGCTCACTTGCAACGCGGGCTTCGACACCTGCAACGGCGACCAAGCTGACGGATGTGAAGCCAATCTGAACACCGATGCAAGCCACTGTTCGAGTTGCGCAACCAACTGCGGATCAACTGTTGCCCACGCGACGGGCGTGTCGTGCTCCTCTGGCTCGTGCACCTACACCGGAGCATGCACCGCACCGTGGCTGGACTGCAGCGGCGGGAAGGCAGACGGGTGCGAGACCGACGGCAGCGGCGACAAGACCAACTGCGGCTCGTGCGGCAATACCTGCGAGAACCTCCCCCAGGTCGCCACCGCGAGCTGCAACTCGGGAAGCTGCTCGATCCTAACCTGCGATGCGGGGTACCTCGACTGCGGCGCTGGCTCCGGCTGCGAGACCAACAAGACCAACGATCCGAACAACTGCGGCGGCTGCGGCGTCGTCTGCAGCTCGCAGAACATGCAGACGCGGACCTGCGGCTCGGGCACCTGCGACGGCACCTGCGCGACGGGCTTTGCCGACTGCGCCAACGGCAAGCAGGTGGACGGCTGTGAAGTGAACACGGTCACTGACCCGAACAATTGTGGCGCGTGCGGCAAGAAGTGCGCGGATCTACCCCAGGTCGCGACAGCAACGTGCGCGTCGTCGGCATGCGTGATCAGCACTTGCGATCCGAACTTCGCGGACTGCACCGGCGGCGTCGCCGACGGGTGCGAGACGAACACCAGCACCTCGGCCTCGCACTGTGGCGGCTGCAACATGCCTTGCTCGAGCAACCACATCGCGTCGCCGTCGTGCAGCGGCGGGTCGTGCAACGGCGCGTGCGACAGCGGGTTTGCCGACTGCGACGGCAACAAGCGCACGAACGGCTGTGAGGCCGACCTCAACAACTCCGTGACGACCTGCGGCGGCTGCGGCAACAACTGCAACAACCTCGTCGTCAACGTCGTCGGCACAGTCGGCTGCGCGACGGGCGCTTGCACGTACACCGGCTCTTGCGCCGCTGGCTGGGGCGACTGCGATGGCAACAAGGCCAACGGCTGCGAGACCAACCTCAACACGACGCCGGCGCACTGCAATGCTTGCAACAACGCCTGCACCGCACCGTCGGGAGGCACGCCGACCTGCACTGGCGGCCTCTGCGACTTCACCTGCGCTCCGAAGAAGCGCTGCGGCGACGTGTGCGCCGACTGCTGCAAGGACTCCGACTGCCCGATCGACGCGGGCGACAAGTGCCAGGACCCGTCCTGTACCGACGCTGGGACGGCCACGGCCAAGTGCGGCTTTACGCTAAAGGGCTGCGTCCAGCAGGAGTGCCACAACACGCCGACGTGCAACCCGTCGACGGGCGAGTGTCAGTCGAGCCCGCTGACGGGCGGGACCTGCGGCGCCACCGGCTGCTGCACGACCGGCACCGGCACCTGCGACAACGGCACCTGCGCGTGCGCGTCGATGAAGGACTGCACCATCGGCGTGCCAGCGTGCCAGAGCGGCCTCTGCGCCACCGACGGCAACTGCACGACCGAGAACATCGCCAACGGCACCGCTTGCACCCCGGCCGACAAGTGCCTCCTCGACACGACCTGCTCGGCGGGCGACTGCATCGGCACGCCCAAGACCTGCACCCCGTCGGGACAGTGCCGCATCGCGAGCTGCAACTCGAGCAGCGGCGACTGCGAGGAGACCAACGCCTCGCCGGGCACCGCCTGCACCTCAGGCAACCCGTGCAGCCAGAACGAGGTGTGCAACGCGGTCGGTGAGTGCGTCGGTTCGCTGCTCTCCGATGGCACGCCCTGCTCGCTCGCCGACTGCACCGCCGCCGCGACCTGTCAGTCGGGCGCCTGCACCTGCCCGAGCGCGCCCGACGCCGGCACCGGCGCCGATCTGTCGGTCGCCGTCGACATGACCGGCGGCGGCAACCCAACCACCGACGGAGGCGGCACCAACACCAGCCCCGACATGCAGAAGGGCAAGGGCGGCGACAAGTCCGGCTGCCAGGCCGCCCCCGGCGACGCCTCCTCGCTCTTCTCGCTCCTGCTCCTCCTCAGCGCGACCCTGCGCCACCGCCGTCGCTAGCGCTTCGCTCCGACGAGCTCGAGCAAGATGCCGTTGCAGTCGCGCACGAACGCCACGCCGTCTTCGGGCGCCGCCACCTTCTGGCCGCCACGCACCAGCGCGCGCTCGTAGACCGCGTCGAGATCCTCGACGGAGAACGACAGCATCACCCCGAGCGTCTTGGCCCCCGCCGACGCCGCCAGGTAGCCCACCGGCACACCGACCGCCGCGAGCTCGTGCTGCATCAGCACCAGGCCCGGCAGCGTCGCGTGCTGGCCGCTGGCATCGACGACCGCCGGCCCGAGCCCGAGCACCTCTTGATAGAAGCGCGCGGTGCGCGCGACATCGTCGACGAAGATGGTGGTATGAGACAGGCGCATTGAGCACGACTGTACCAAAGCCCGTTTCCGCCGCCGAGGCGACCGAGTTCTTTTGCACCGCAGCAAAGGAGCTCGGCTTCCAGCGCGTCGCCTTCTCGCCGGCCGGCCCCGTCGAGCGCCACGCGATCTACGAGCGCTGGCTCGCCGACGGCTACGCCGGTCAGATGGAGTACCTGGCGAGCGACGCCGAGGTGCGCCGCGATCCGCGCGCCCTGCTTCAGTCGGCGCGCACCGTCGTGTCCGTCGCGCTCTCCTACGGCCACCCCGATCCCGTCGATGTCCCTGTCGACGCGCTCGTTGGTGGAGCCGGAGGCCGCGGTCGCATCGCCCGCTACGCGCGCGGCCCCGACTACCACATGGTGATGAAAGGGGCGCTCAACGCCCTCGGGCGCGCCGTCGAGGCCCGCTTCGCGCGCCCCGTCGCTTGGCTGTCCTGCGTCGACAGCCAGCCGCTGCTCGAGCGCGAGTGGGGCAGCCGGGGCGGCCTCGGCTTCCTCGGCAAGAACACCTTG